>CAZHQC010000001.1:0-52403 GCA_964534135.1 uncultured Elusimicrobiaceae bacterium
TTCCCATTCTTCCTCCTTAAGTTTTCCACTTAAGAAAGATTTTAGCAAATTATGCTACTATTTAAGCGGTCAAAACACTAGTTATATTTTACAATATGTGATACCGTAGTGTCGTTTTATTTTGTTAATTCAACCCCGCGGGTTTTCGCAATAACAACATTGACCCTAATCCGCGGGGGTTTTAATAAACGCGGTATTTCGCGCGATTCTCTTTTGTCGTGAAACCTATGCGTTTTTTTTGTTTTGCCGGCGGAGTCCTAAGTTCGCGAATGGCGTCAAAAACAATTTTAAATTAAGTGTCGTATTTGTTTTTTTAGAGATTTTATTTTGTTTCTCAGGTTCTTATAATTTTTCTGATTTCACTTGTTATCATATATGATATTATTTCAATGAAAGGACTCATGCGGCGTGCGCAGGGAGCGAAACTTAAGGAATAAAGAAATTGTAATTATATTTTGATACGGAAAAAAATGAACGAACGAAAATTAAATCAAGAGCTTGTCATTATCATTCTGCCTGACTATTCATTTGATATGGAATGGAGCAATACGGATGAAATGGTTAATAAAAACCGGCAAATATTACAGAGGGAATTATATAAGCGATTTAAAAGCAATTTTAATTCTTTCCTTTTATATATGGGATTCTGCGATAAAATGATTCCGCTTAATGTCTCGATGGATTATTGGAGAGATTTTACCGGATTTTTTACTAAAAAATTGGCTCAAACTTCGGAAATTGAAAAATTAAGAGATAAAATAGATATTGTTTTGACAGAAGATGAATTGATGAAATTCTTGGATAAAGTTCCGCTTATGCTCGGCGCCGAGTATATCAATAAGATATTTTTAACCGAGATATGGTCAAAATTAAATTCGGAATATCGAAAGGAAATCAAAGTTTTTAAGGGAACGGTTTCTGATTTTATAAAAACCTATAGCCCCGATATTCATCTTGTCGGCAGAGTGTTTTTTCATCTTGTTGAAAGTAAAAAGGAAAATTACCCTTTTGCGTTTTTAGCGACTTATTCGATTGAATTAAACAATCAAGGCAAATCGAAACATGTCCCATTAAAGTATGCGTTGACCGAGTATGAAAAAGACAGTGGTAAATTGCTTGATTTGCTTACCACCGTACAAACAGCCGCCAATGAAAGTCCACTTATCTCCAACCTTCTTGATTCAGGTGAAATTTTTCATCCGTTGGCATGGTCATCCAAAGAAGCGTTTGTTTTTTTAAAAGAGATTCCCCTTTATGAAAAATCGGGAGTTCTATGCAGAATTCCCAATTGGTGGAAAGGAAAAGCCGGCAATCTTCAGGTAAATGTCGGTATTGGAAATGCCAGCCCTTCATGTCTCGGTATGGATTCAATCCTTGATTTTAACGCCGAACTTTGTTTAGGCGATACTCCGATAACCGAAAAAGAAGCGAGGGATTTATTAAAAGAATCGGAAGGGCTTGCTTTTATTAAGGGCAAATGGATTGAAGTTGACAGGGAAAACCTGCAAAAAACTCTTGAGGTTTATGAGAAAGCGCAAAAAATGATGGCTGAGGGCAACTTAACTTTGAAAGAAGCAATGCGATTGCAGTTAAGTTCTCAGAAACAATTGGGTTTATCGGACGGAGAAACCGCAATTAACATTACAAACGGAAAATGGCTGAAATCGATTATTGAGAAACTTACCAATCCCGAGTTAATTAATTCTGTAAGTCCGGGAAAAAATTTTAACGGGAAATTAAGGCCTTATCAGCAAAAAGGATTAAATTGGCTTTATTTCTTACACTCATTGCAGTTGGGCGCGTGTCTTGCCGATGATATGGGTCTTGGAAAAACCGTACAGTTATTGGCATTGTTGAATGCCTTGAAAACAAAAAAGCGGAATAAAGCCAGCATGCTTGTTCTGCCTGCGTCCATTCTTGCCAATTGGATTAGCGAGATAAATCATTTTGCGCCGGAAATTAAATTTCTAACGGTTCACCCGTCGTTGCATAATAAAGAGAAATACAATAATAGAATTGAAGGTTTTAACAAAAATAGTAAATCATTGAATCAATTAGACCTTATTATAACCACTTATGCTTTTGTTCAGAAATATGAATGGATAAAATCATATAAATGGAATTACATTATTTTGGACGAAGCTCAAGCCATTAAGAACCCGTCAACCAAGCAAACAAAAGCCATTAAGCAACTCAAGTCAGTTAATAGGATAGTTATGACCGGAACACCTATAGAAAATAGATTATCCGACCTGTGGTCATTATTTGATTTTCTTAATCCAGGTCTGCTTGGAAACGCTAATGAATTTAACAGCTTTTCAAAAAAATTGCGGAAAAATATTAATGGTTATACCGGGCTAAAAAATATTATTAAACCTTATATTTTAAGAAGATTAAAAACCGATAAATCAGTGATTTCGGATTTGCCGGAAAAAATTGAAATGAAGTCTTATTCCGAATTAAGCAAAAAGCAAACTGTATTATATAGTGATCTGGTTAAAAGTTTGGAAATAGTATTAGGAGAAAATCCGGACGGGATTAAGAGAAAGGGTCTTATACTGTCCAGCTTAATGAAGTTTAAACAGATTTGCAATCATCCCGACCAATATTTAGGAGGAGAAGAATATTCAGAAAATCATAGCGGGAAATTTGCGCGACTTCGTGAAATATGCGAAACAATTATGGAAAAACACGAAAAAGTTCTCATTTTTACACAATTCAAAGAGATAATTCCTCCTTTAAAACAGTATCTGGAAACAATATTTCAAAGGGAAGGTCTCCAATTGCATGGAGGCACACCGGTAAAAAAAAGAAAAAATATTATTGAACAATTTCAATCTCACCAATACATACCTTTTTTAATTCTATCTCTGAAAGCAGGGGGTGTGGGTTTAAATTTAACGGCGGCAAGTCATGTGATTCATTTTGACAGATGGTGGAATCCTGCCGTAGAAAATCAGGCGACAGACAGGGCTTTTAGAATCGGTCAAAAAAGAAATGTCATTGTGCACAAATTTATAACTAAAGGGACTATTGAGGAAAAAATAGATATAATGCTTGAAGAAAAAGCAAGTTTCTCCAAAGAAATTATTCAAAGCTCTAATGAATCGTGGATAACAGAGATGGATAATAAAAAACTGTTTGATCTTTTTAAACTTGCTTTATAAAAATAATAAGGAGTGTTTGTGTCATATTATCATAGATGGCCTCAATATATATCGGCAGCTCAAAAGAGGGCAAAAGCTCAAAAAAAATTGCAGCAATTAAGAAAAAAAAAGCTTGATATAAAGCCGGTGATTATTGAAGGAAACTCTTTGGTGCATTCATGGTGGGGAAAAGCGTGGAATTCAAATCTTGAGAAATATGCCGATTATCACAATCGAATCAGCAGAGGCAGAAGTTATGTCAGAAACGGAAGTGTTTTAGATCTTCAAATAATGGCGGGAAAAGTTGAAGCCCTTGTTATGGGAACAGGAAGCAGGCCATATTCCGTTATAATCAAAATTAAGCCGATTAAAAAGACAGTCTTGAAACATATTCAGAAAATTTGTGAAGGCAAATTGGAATCATTGCAGGAACTATTATCAGGAAAGTTTCCCAAAACCTTAAGTGAAATATTTATGGCAAAAAGTTATGGTTTATTTCCTTCTCCTCGTGATATTGAATTTGACTGCAATTGTCCTGACTGGGCTAATATGTGCAAACATGTCGCGGCGGTTTTATACGGCATTGGCGTAAGATTTGATAAATCGCCGGAATTATTTTTTAAATTGCGAAAAATGAGAATGAACGATCTGATTACAAAAGCTGTTCACGCAAAATCAAAACAATTACTGAAAAAATCTATGAGAAAAACCTCAAGAAAAATAGATGATTCGGAAATTGCTCATATTTTTAATATTGATCTGGAAGATAATATTAAAATACCTAAATCAAAAACTTTAAAATCCAGAAAAAAAACTATCCGAAACAAGAAGAAAACAAGAATTAAAAAAAGAGTCATTTGTAAATAGCGCGGAACGGTTATAGCGTGGCGACAAATTAACGGTGAATAACAAACAGATTGGTCGTTTGTACAAATTCCGACAAGGCATAGCCTGCGGGTTCACCCCCATTTTGATGTTCCAAAATGGAACTTTAAGTTTTGAAATTCATCTGTTGTAAGGCGGAGCATAAAATCAGAAAGGAACCGTTTACGGTTTCTTGACACAGCTTTATTTAGATTTCTGGTAGATACTCTATATAAATCGGCCAAGTTTTTATTCAATATCACCTTGCAGCCGCGCAGAAGCAAAATTTTATTTTCGATTATTTCAGTGGGGACAATATTTTTCATAATTTATTTTCCTTGGTTCAACTTCAATAATGTTATTCAAGTACTATGCTACATTTTCTCCGCGACAGCGTAGTGTCGCTTTGTTTTTATCTCAATGATAATTCTCCTTGACTTTAACAATTCTGCCACAGCCGGGACAGCGGCTTTTGCCGCATTGTCCGGTTCGGGAAAACGCAAATCGACATCTATTACTTTCTCTCTCTTGCGGAAATTCCAGGCTCAAATTTTATTTTCAGTGTGAAAGTGGCGTTTAGCCATGGTTTTATTTTTTTATTCATCTTCCCTGGTTATATTTTACAATATGACCGCGACACTGTAGTGTCGCTTTATTTTATTAATTCAACCCTGCGGGTTTTCGCAATAACAACATTGACCCTAACCCGCGGGGTTTTTAATAAACGCGGTATTTCGCATACTTCTCCTTTGCTGTAAATCCTATTCGTTTTTTTTGCGATTGTCAAAAAGATTTTGTTTTAAAATCCCCCTCGTTCCCCCTTTGTTAAAGGGGGATGGGTTTTTATTCGTTATTCAGGTTTTGATGTGTAGCGATGCTTTGTTTGCAGTGCTCTCCCTATATATAGTATCATTACCTTAAGGGTCATTTGACTCTATCCACAATAATCCCATTAGGAGGGTATATATATATGCCAACTGCCACTATGAAAAAATCAAAACCATGTAAATCAGTATCTAAAAAACAGAAAATATCCAAAAAACTTGTTTATTTCTTCGGCGGAGGAAAAGCCGACGGCAATGGAACAATGAAAAATTTACTCGGCGGTAAAGGCGCAAATCTTGCCGAAATGGCGGGACATAAATCTTTAAGATTGCCCGTTCCCTCTGGTTTTACTCTTACAACCGAAATTTGTACTTATTTCTGGGAAAATAAAAGAACCTATCCTTCAACTTTGAAAGCGGATGTTGCCAAGAATTTGAAAGGTATTGAGAAACTTACAAAAAAAGTTTTTGGTGATGCTAAAAATCCCCTTCTTGTTTCTGTTCGCTCTGGCGCCAGAGCTTCAATGCCCGGTATGATGGAAACCATTCTTAATGTTGGTCTAACAGAGAAAACAATCCCCGGTTTTATTAAACTTACCAATAATGCCAGATTTGTTTATGATTCCTATCGCAGACTGATTATGATGTACTCCGATGTGGTTATGGAAAAAGCCGCCGGCATAGAGCCCAAGAATGATAATGGTATTAGAAAACAGCTTGATGCTTTAATGAGCGCCATGAAAAAACGCAAAGGCGTTAAAGATGATACCGGTCTTACCGCCGATGATCTTAAAGAGCTTTCAATTCAGTTTAAGGCGAGAGTTAAAAAAGTTCTTGGAAAGAATTTTCCCGACGATCACATGCAGCAATTATGGGGTTCAATCGGTGCGGTATTCGCTTCATGGAACGGTTCAAGAGCCATAGCCTACAGAAATATTGAAAACATTCCTCACGAATGGGGCACAGCTGTTAGCGTTCAAGCCATGATTTTCGGCAATATGGGTGAAGCTTGTGCCACAGGCGTTGCTTTTACCAGAAACCCCGGTAACGGCGATAATAAATTTTACGGAGAATTTCTTGTAAATGCTCAAGGTGAAGATGTTGTTGCCGGAACAAGAACTCCTTCCCCCATTAATGAAGACAGTCGCAATGATCAGTCTAAGAATTTAAAAAGTCTTCAGCAAATAATGCCTCCTATGTATAAACAGCTTGCTGCCATAAGAGCCAGACTTGAGAAGCATTATAAGGATATGCTTGATGTAGAATTTACTATCGAGAATGGAGTTTTATATATGCTTCAATGCCGTGTGGGTAAAAGAAACGGACCCGCTGCTGTTAAAATGGCTACCGACATGCTTAAAGAAAAACTTATAAAGAAAGAAGAAGCCGTTATGAGAGTTACCCCCGAGCAATTGGATGAATTATTGCATCCTATCATTGACCCGAAGGCTGAAGCTACTGCAAAAAAACTTGCCAAAGGTTTGCCCGCAGGCCCCGGTGGAGCTTTTGGACAAATTGTTTTTACTGCAAATGAAGCTGTTAAATGGGCTAAAGCCGGAAAAACGGTAATACTTGTCAGAGAAGAAACCAATCCTGAAGATGTTGAAGGTATGAGAGCCGCTCAAGCTGTTTTAACAGCCAGAGGCGGTATGACATCTCACGCGGCTTTGGTTGCCAGAGGCTGGGGTAAGTGTTGTATTGTTGGCTGTTCGGATATTGAAATAGATTTAAAAACCAAAAAAATGACCATTGCCGGTGCGAAGCTTTCCGAAGGAGATTGGATTACTTTAAACGGTTCCAAAGGTAATATTTACGCCGGTCAGTTGGAAATGGTTGAAGTTGGAGAAAACAATGAATCATTAAATGCTTTTTTGAAAGTTTGTGATTCGGTCAGAGCTTTAAAAGTCAGAAGCAATTCCGACACTCCCGCCGATGCCGGTATAGCCAGAAATTTTGGTGCTGAGGGAATAGGTCTTTTCAGAATGGAACATATGTTCTATGGCGAAAATTCCGAAGTTCCTCTTTTTAAATTAAGAAAGATGATAATGTCCAGTACTCTTAAAGAAAGACAAAAAGCTCTTAATGAACTTTTTCCTTATGTTAAGAAAGACATTAAAAAAACGCTTAAAGTTATGAAGGGTTATTCCGTTACAATGAGACTTATTGATCCTCCTCTTCATGAGTTTGTTCCTCATCAAAAGAAGAGTCTTGAGGCGCTTGCCAAGAGTCTTAAGATATCTTTTGCTGAGCTTAATACAAGAGTTGAAGGCTTAAGAGAGTCCAATCCCATGATGGGACATAGAGGCGTCAGACTTGGCGTAACCTATCCTGAAATAACCGAGATGCAGGCAAAAGCCATATTTGAAGCCGCCGCTGAGCTCGCGAAAGAAGGAATTGATGTTAATCCTGAGATAATGATTCCTGTTGTTTCCGTTGAAACTGAGGTTGAAAATCAGGCTGATATCATCAAAAGAGTTTATGCTGAAGTCTTAAAGAAAAAAGGCATTAGGAAAATTACTCATATGGTCGGAACAATGATAGAAATTCCTCGAGCTTGTTTAGTTGCTGATAAATTGGCGAAAAGCATGGAGTTCTTCTCTTTTGGAACCAATGACCTTACACAAATGGGTTTTGGTTATTCAAGAGATGATTCCGGCGCTTTCTTAAAAGATTATGTAGCTCAAGGCCTTTTAGCCGCCGATCCTTTTCAGACTTTAGATCAGGAAGGTATAGGAGAGCTCGTTAAAATCGCCGTCAAAAGAGGACGGAGCGAACGCGCTAAATTAAAAATCGGTATTTGTGGCGAACATGGCGGAGATCCCAAGAGTGTTCACTTCTGCCATAAAGCGGGTCTTAATTATGTTTCCTGCTCTCCTTTCAGAGTGCCTATTGCCGTTCTATCTTCAGCACAGGCTCAAATCCTGAATCCGAGAAAAAAGAAATAAGTGAAAAAAACGGATAATAAATTCGCTTTTTTTCCAATGGTCATTTCCTCCCCCTCAGGGGGAGGAAAGTCCACTATTCGCGCAAAAATTTTTAAGAAAGATAAAAGATTTAAGTTCAGTGTAACCTGCACGACGAGAAAGAAAAGAAAAGGTGAAGTTGAAGGCAGAGATTATTATTTTGTTTCTGAAGAGAAATTTAAAAAACTTATTTCGGGTAAAAAACTGTTTGAATGGGCAAAGGTTCATGGTAATCTTTATGGCACGCTTATAAAATCCGTTCAAGATATTTTAAAAGAAGATAAAATTCCGCTTATGACAATTGATGTCAAAGGCGCAAGAGCGGTTAAAAAACATTTTCCCGAAGCCGTAGCTGTTTTTATTTTATCACCGTCTCTTAAGACTTTAATTAAGAGACTTAAGCTAAGAAATGAAAGTAAAGAAAATATAGCCATAAGGCTTAAGACAGCTAAGAAGGAAATTAAAGAAGCTTTTTTTTATGAGTATTTTGTTGTAAACGGCAAGATTGAAAAAGCAGTCGAAGACATTATCAAAATAGTCGATTGTAAGTGCTTAAAAATGCAACGTAATAGAGATGCGATAAAAAAGTTTGAGAAAGAACTTTCAGTTTTTAAAATCACCCTACCACCCGCTTGTGAATCATAAGATTCGCCTTTCGGCGAATAAGCGGGTGGTAGGGTTAATTAACACACCATACGGAGGATACAATGAGTCCCAAAGCTAAGTCTAAAGGTAATGTGAGCATAGAAGAATTGATATGTGATTATAATGGTTCCAAGTATGAAGTTACCATGCTTGCCATGAAATGGGCAAGACATATTAAAAAACTTGAAGAATATAGAGATCAACCGATGGCGGATATAATAGAAGTTGCCATAAGAGATGTACTGAGCGCTAAAGTTACTCCTGAAGAAGTTATGAAAGCTGTCAGTAAAGATGCGGCGGCTGAAGAAGCCTTCTTAAACAAAAGAGAAGAAGGTAAACCTCGAGTTAAAAAAGAAAAGGTAGAAAAAGAAGAAAAGAAATAAATTTTCTAATTTACTTTTTGATTTGGAGTATTTTGTGAAAGAAGAACTTTTGAAAATAACCGGTGACCTTAAGGTATATTTACAGAACATCGATAAAACCCTTTGTTTAGATCAATGTTTAGATAAAAATGAAGTTGAAATTTTAGGCAAAGCAATAGCTTCTTCCTTAGCCAAAAAAGCTATGGTGGAGAAGTCCCTTCTTACTGCCTCGGACATTACACCCGAGCAAATAGTTAAAACTAAAGAGAGCTCTATGATAAAAGAAAAAGAGAAATCCACATTAACTAAAAAAGCTATGGCGGACAAACCTGCTGATGCAATGAAAAGTATGTTCGCTGAGGTTCAAAAGTGCAAAAAATGCATGCTTGGCTTATCAAGATTAAATCCTGTTTTTGGTATGGGTAATGTTAATGCCGATGTTATATTTGTAGCGGAAGGGCCCGGATTTAATGAAGATCATACGGGAGAGCCTTTTGTAGGGCGTTCCGGACAACTTTTGGATAAAATATTCGCTTCAATAGATCTTTCCCGAGAAAGTGTTTATATAACCAATATTGTTAAATGTCATCCGATGAGAAATCCTGAAACTCCCGAAGCTCATGGAAATGATCGTCCTCCAACACCTGAAGAAATATCAATTTGTAGGCCTTACCTTGAAGAACAGATTAAGATTATCAAACCCAAATGTATAGTAACTCTAGGTTCTGTCGCTTCCAAACTATTGCTTGGCGAAAAAAGAGGAATCTCTTTTTTAAGAGGCAAATGGTATGATGCTCCTTCAGATTTTTTTACTATCTCCAAAAACATTAAAATTCTGCCTATGTATCATCCCGCCGCTCTTCTTAGAAATTCTAATTTAAAGAGAGATACTTGGAATGATATGAAAATGCTTAGGGATTTTTTGAAAAAGAAGAAGTAAGCCTGAGGTATTAATTTTTATATGATAGCCGAGATTGTTTTTCCCGTTCCCCTTTTTAAAACTTTTTATTACACTATTCCTTCTTATATAAAAGAAGAAAATGTCTTATGCGGCCTAAGAGCACGCGCGCCATTCGGCTTCCGATTTGCCGTGGGTTTAATCGTGGCTCTTCATAAGGACGGAGATGTGGATTTAAGCGGTTTTAATAAACTGAAGGCCATTACTTCCCTACTTGATGAAAAGCCTCTGTTTGGCGATGATTTTGTAAATTTAATCTTATGGCTTGCCAAAAAATGTAATGCCCCCTTGGGTTTGATTTTTTCCTCATTTTATATTCCTGTTAAAAATTTAAAAGAAAGTGAAATTTTTGAACCGGAAACAAATGTTTTAGCTGAGTCGGAAAAAAAAGAAGAGTCTAATGAAATTTTAATTCAAAAGAAAAATAAGAAGAAAGATTTCTCCGCCCGAAAAAAAGATATGGAGGATAAGCCCGATGAAAATATTAAAAGGATTCTTTATCCTTCTCAAAAAGCGGCAATAGAAAAAATAAATTCTTATATTGCGGGCAATCAAAATAAAACAATGCTTTTGTATGGACCGCCCAAAAGCGGTAAGACTGAAATATATGCGCGCGCAATAGAGACGGTTATTAAAAGTGAAGGACAAGTATTATATCTTGTTCCCGATATACATTTGATTAATCCTGTTTTAAAGGAATTGGAAAAAAAATTTCCCAATGAGAGAATAGATTTATGGCATAGTAAGATTACGCAAAAAAAAAGGCTTATTTCATGGAAGAGAATTATAACCGGGCGAGCAAATATAATTATCGGAACCCGTTCAGCTGTTTTTCTGCCATTTAAATCCTTATCCCTTATTATCATGGATGAGGAACAAGACGATATGTATACGCAGGAGGAAGTGGAACCTCATTTTCATGCCAGAGATATTATTTTAAAACGCGCTCAATTTTATAAAAGTTGCGCGATACTTGGCAGTAGTTGTCCTTCCATAGAATCATTTAATTCGGCTTTGTCCGGAGATATGGAACTGATTGAATTAAAGCCTGAAATCAAAGCATCCTTAAAACCGCATATTGAAATTATCGATTCCAAGATGTATCCCGCTAAAATAATATCCGATCCCTTGCTTGATAAAATAAAAAAAAGGTTTGATAATAAAGAACAGGTTTTATTGATTATTAACAGAAAAGGGTATTCTTATTCCGTAAATTGCGCTAAATGCGGCTGGAAAAAATATTGCCCTAAATGTGGCTCTCCCATGACGGTAAGGAAAGACGCAAAAACCGGAGAAAAAATATTCTTTTGTTGGAGGTGTTCCACGAAGGCGCAAATTCCGGATAAATGTCCTAAGTGCTTTAAGAATATTTTTCGTCAGAAAGGTGTTGGCACTCAAAAGCTTGAAGATGAAATGATTGCACTTTTTCCGGAAGCTAAAATTGTAAGAATAGACGGCTCAACCACCATAAAAAAATCTATCGCAAATAAAAAAGAAATGCCCGATATCATCATTGGGACCCGCATAGCTGCGCGTGGTCATAAATTTCCCAAAATGGCGCTTGTAGCTGTATTAAATCCTGAAATTGACGCGTCTCCTTCGGATTTTAGATCATCTGAAAAATTATTTCAGATGCTACTTGAAGCTTCGGGTAGAATTTCTGCAAATGTCTTCAACGGTGATTTTATAATTCAAACCAATGATCCTGAACATTATGTTTTTCCCGCTTTTATTAACTCCGATTATAGGAGTTTTGTAGATGAAGAAATAAAAATGAGAAAGAAGTTTTCTTACCCCCCTTTTGCCTCTATGGCAAGAGTGCTTATTTATGGAAACACTTCAAAAGAAATTGAAAAAAAACTTGAGTTTATTATTGAGGCGCTTGAAAGTGATGATGAATATAAACCTAAGGATATTGAACTCTTGGGGCCTTTAGGCGTATCTAAATCCAAAATCCGCAAAGTTATCAGCGGGTATCTTATAATCAGGGCAAAAAAAGAAGAAGATGTCTTATTTGCTGCCAATAAGATAAGAGCATTGAAAACTCCTAAAACTTTTAAGCTTAAGATATTCGTGAGTCCTTATAACTTTAGGTAGTTATAAAATCCTAAAAAATATAAAATATATTAATATGAATATCGAGAAAGACATGCTGCAAATAAAGAAAAATACGGTTGAGATGATAGGAGAAGCTGAGCTTAAGGAAAAACTTTCTTCAGGCGCAAAGCTTAGGGTTAAACTTGGTGTTGATCCTACCAGCTGTGATCTTCATTTGGGCCATAGTGTGGTTTTGGAAAAATTACGTCAGTTTCAGGATATGGGACATACCGCAGTTTTGATTATTGGCGATTTTACCGCTCAGGTGGGCGATCCCTCAGGGTGTGATTCAACAAGACCTGTTCTAACCGATGATATTGTTAAGAAAAATGCAGAAACCTATACGGAGCAAGCTTTTAAGGTATTGGATAAATCTCTTACTGAAATAAGATATAACAGCGAATGGCTAAAGGGTTTTATGTCAGGCCCGGAGTTTATCAATGTTTCTAAAAATATGACAATATCCCGCCTTCTTGAGCGGGAAGATTTTAAAACCCGTTTAGACGCTCAAAGTCCGGTAAGTCTTCTTGAGATTCTCTATCCTATTTTTCAGGGTTATGATTCCGTAGCTGTTAAAGCGGATATTGAACTTGGCGGGAGTGATCAAATTTTTAATTTGCTTGTTGGACGGGCAGTTCAAAAAATATATTCTCAAAGTCCTCAAACGGTTATGACAATGCCCCTCCTCGTAGGAACGGACGGAGTTAAAAAGATGTCAAAATCTTATGGTAATTATATCGGCCTTGCGGATTCTACCGGAGATATTTTTGGCAAAGTTATGTCAATTTCAGATGATTTGATGTATGACTATTATAAAATTTTAACTAATGAAGCCATTGATCAAATTAAAGCCATGCATCCTATGAAGGCAAAGAAAAAATTGGCTTCGATGATGGTGGAAAAATACCATGGTAAAAATGCGGCTGAGAGCGCTATAGAAAATTTTGAGAAAGTTTTCTCTAAAAAAGAAATACCGGAAGAAATGCCGGAATTTACTGTTTCAGGAGCGGAAAAAATAGTAAATATTATTGTCGCCTCGGGTATATGCAAAGGAAAAAATGAGGCAAGACGCCTTATAAGCCAAGGCGCCGTGAAAATTGATAATGTAAAGATAAAGGAAGATTTTGTTTTTGAGCCGAAAGATTGCGTTTTACAGGTTGGAAGGCGTCATTTTAGGAAGTTGCAAGTCTAGGGGGATTATAATTATGAGGATATTGTTTTATATAAGTATTTTAGTTTTATTTATGCAGGGTAATGTTTTTGCTCAGCTTGATAGAAATTATGAAGATGTGATAAATAAGAGTCTTAAATCTCAAAAATATCAGTATAAAACTGAAGATAATTGGGATGTGAGGGTAAATTCGGTTTATAAAAAAGCTTATGTGAAATCCGCTGAATCGGAATCTTGGTCTAAAATAGAAAAAGGCTTACCTTTAGAATTTAATGATGTCATTAAGACGGATCCCGGCGCCAATGTTGTTTTGAGTTTGGATAATAAAGGAATTGTAAGGATAGAAGGGAATGCTGAAGTTGAATTATCTTCTATCGAAAAGACCGATTCCGTTTTCAATATTTTAAAGGGTAGTTTAGTTGCCAAAATTAATCACTTTTTGGATAAGAGTTTCAAATTTAGAGTTAAAACTCCCACAGCAGTTTGCGCCATAAGAGGAACAGAATTTGCCGTTGAATATTCTTCTTTTAATGATGAGACGGGCGTGGCGGTATTTGATGAAGGAAAAGTAGGGGTTACCCCCACTCATACAAATGTGGAGAAATATGGAGCCTATGAAACGATAGTTGGGACAAATACCGAACTTTTTCTTGGTCCTAAAATTAGAAAAATGAAAAAGGCTAAGCTCCGCAGAATGGCTTTTCATAAATCAAAGCTTTTGAAGGTCAGGAAAAAGATTAAGGATTTGAGAAAGAAATGGAAACCTTTGAGCGAAAGAAGAAAGAGTAAGTTAAGGAAAAAGATTTTAAAACGAAATCTCATCCGTAAAGGATTGAAAAAAAAGATTAAAGAAAAAAAATTAAAAAAGAAATTAGATATTACTAGAACTAAAAAAAAGAAACGTAAACATGACTTTGGCTGGTAAGAGACTGTTTATAGCCACAAAGTTAAGTCGCGATTTTTTAAATGAATTAACAAACGCGGTAAAATATTTAAAGAAAGAGCTTGATTGTGAGGTAAATTGGGTAAAACCTGAAAACTGCCATATTACATATGCTTTTCTTGGAGATGTTTTGCCTGATAAGGGCAAGGTTATTATTGAAAAGATTAAGGCGGTTAAAGTTAATAAATTTTCCATATCCGCTGGTAATTTAAATTCTTTTCCCCTTAAGGGTAGTCCCGGAATTATTTGGCTTGGGATAAATAGAGGAGCTGACAATATTCAGGAAATTGCGGAAAATTTAAGAGCTGATGCTCTAAGTGAAGGGTTTGCTTTTAAAGATAAATTTTATTCGCATATAACTTTGGGACGGGTTCGTCGGGAAAAAATGTGCGGTAAAAGTTTTAAGAATGTGTTTGCTCAAGCCACAAAATTAATTGATAGAAGTTTAAGTTTTGATGTAGTTAATATAGAATTATTTGAAAGTATTTTAAACGCCCAAGGATCGGTTTATAGGTCCTTATACAAAAGGGAATTGATATAAATAGACCTATGGTTAAAAAATTTTTATTCATCACTATCGGCATTCTTTTTTTTCTTGGTATTTATTTCTTTTGGCAAGGAGAGACGGTAAGTCTTAAAATAAAAAAAGGAAGTTCCGCCGGTCAAGTTGCTCATGTGCTGAAGAAAAAAGGTGTTATTATCAGTTCCTTTTGGTTCAAAGCTTTAGTGAAATTAAGTAGTACCGGTAAAAAAATAATGCCGGGAGAGTATGAATTTAAAAAACATACATCAGCTGAAGAAGTTTTATGGATTTTAATAACTACAAAACATATTGAGGATGTCAAAATTATAATTCCCGAAGGTTGGCGTATGGAGCAAATAGCCGAGAGATTATATAAACGTGGGATTATTGAAGATAAAAGTGAATTTATTAGTATTGTTAAAAGAGAAAATTTGGAAGGTTATTTATTTCCATCAACTTATTTTTTAAAGAAGAAGAGTAAAGCGAGCCATATCGTCAATATGCTAAAATCAGAGTTTGATAAGAATATCCGGCCCTTATTTAAAGATGGCTTTCCTAAAGGTTTGGATGAAAGAAAAGTTTTAGTTATAGCATCGATAGTTGAGAGAGAAGCCGTTGTCTCGTCTGAGAGGCCATTGATTGCGGCGGTTTATCTTAATAGGATAAAGAAAAGAATGCGCCTTGAGGCAGATCCGACGGTGCAATATGCACTGGGATATTGGAAGAAGGGGCTTACTTATAAGGATTTAAGGACTAAATCTCCGTATAATACTTATGTTTCACGAGGTATTCCTCCCGGGCCAATATGTAATTCAGGTTATGAGTCTGTTCATGCGGTATTTCATCCCGCAAGAATTAATGCGCTCTATTTTGTTGCTGAGCGGAAAGATGGAAAGCATGTTTTTAATATCAATTTTAAGGAGCATCTTAAGGCAATCAAACGGATTAAAGCAGTAGCAAGAGAAAAGAAGTAAAATATAGTATTGTTTTTTAAGATTCTATTTTAAATTAAACGATGGGCCTGTAGCTCAGCTGGGAGAGCGCCTCGTTCGCAACGAGGAGGTCAGGGGTTCAATCCCCCTCAGGTCCACCAGTTTAGTTCTTTGAATGAATATGATGTAGTAGAGAGGAAGATGGGCGAAGTTATATTGATGAGCCCCTGACTACCCAAGACCACTCCCGCATTGGTGCGGGAAGCGACACTTTGTTCAATGCGGGAGAGTATTTAGGCGAACGCTTTTTGTAGTGAGCTTGCTCACGCGTTCGACCTGGGGTTCCCGCCATAATACTTTGGCGGACAGGCAATCCCCCTCAGGTCCACCAAGATTTAGTTCTTTGATTAATGAAGTGATGTTTAGAGAGAAAACAGGAGATTTACATGGCAGATTATTTTCCATTAAAAGATAATACCAGGTTCGAATATTTATTTGAAAGTACGGAGTTTGAAGGAAACGCTAAAATTTATATTGACCTTTTCCAAGTTCATAAAAAAGCCGATTCCACAATAGCTCATGCTAAAATGACTTTTATATTGCGGGATACTACTGTTGATAACTATACCATTACAAAAAGCAAGAAATGGCTAACAACGGCTAATGGTGTTATTATTGGCGGTAGAAGAGAATTTCCCCTTCCGGTAAAGGTAGGAACTGCGTGGGATGAAGCTCCCGATGCCAGTGAAATTACCTCACTTTCAGAAAAAGTTTCAGTTAAAGCCGGTAAATTTGAGAAATGCATGAAAGTGGTTACTCAGTTATCTGGTGGAGATTCCGGTAAATCGGTAAGATATTATGCGCCGGGGATTGGTTATATTTTGGAAAAACATTTAGCTGAAGATAAAACCTGTAAGATTCAACTTGTTGGTGTTTCTAAGCTTTCAAAGGAATTGGTAGAGGAATACAAAATAAAATTGGCTAAAGCTAAAGTAAAAGCCAAAAACAAAGCCATAGAAGACGCTAAAAAGAAAAAATAATTTTATCCCCCTAAATTCCACTTGAATTTAATCTGAGGGAATGAGAACAGGGGACTTCGCAATATTAGTCTATGCGAATGATTAAAGGATGCCTCGTGAAAACTATTAAGGAAATTTTTGATTTAGATTTGCCGCAAAAAGATATTGTGGTTCAAGGTTGGATTAAAACATTCCGCAGTTCCAAGGCGGTTTCTTTCGCGAATATTAATGATGGTTCCTCAAGAACCGGTCTGCAAATTATTTTTGATAATAATGATGCGAAATTAGCTGATTTTTTTGATAAATTAAATACCGGAGTTTCAGTAAAAATTACCGGTGATTTGGTTGAATCTCCAAATAATGCAAATCAAAAATGTGAATTACAAGCAAAAGAAATAGAAATTTTGGGCGAGTGTAATCCCGAACAATATCCTATCCAAAAAAAGAGAGCTTCGGATGAATTTTTGCGCACTGTTGCGCACTTGCGACCGAGAACAAATAAATATGCTTCCATGCTTAGAATAAGAGCGGAACTTTCATTTGCCATTCATAACTATTTCAGAAACAAGGGCTTTTTCTATGTTCATACCCCTATAATAACGACTTCCGATTGTGAAGGCGCCGGAGAAATGTTCTCTGTGTCGGCATTTGATATGAATAAACTTCCTTTAACTAAAGATGGAAAGGTGGATTTTTCAAAAGATTTTTTTGGTCAGAAAACAGCTTTGACAGTTTCAGGGCAACTTGAAGGAGAAGCATTGGCTCTTGCCTTGGGTAAAATTTACACATTCGGACCGGCTTTTAGAGCTGAAAATTCAAATACTTATCGACATTGTTCAGAACTTTGGATGATAGAGCCTGAAATGGCCTTTTGTGATTTAAAAGGGGATATGGAGCTTGCCGAGGATTTTATTAAAAGTATTACAAAACATGTTATGGAGCATTGCGCAGATGACTTGGATTTATTCGCTAAATTTGTGGACAAGTCTCTTATGGAAACATTAAAAAATGTTGTGGAAAATAAATATGAGCATATAACTTATGATGATGCGGTTAAAGTGCTTGAAAAAGAGAATGACAAATTTGAAAATAAAGTTTCATGGGGCGTGGATCTTGGCAGTGAACATGAAAGATTTCTTGTTGAACAATATTTCAAGAAACCCGCTATACTTTATAATCGACCCAAAAATGTTGGCGCTTTTTATATGAAGCTTAATGATGATGGGAAGACCGTTAGAGGCATGGATTTATTAGTTCCCAGAATAGGTGAATTAGTGGGCGGAAGTGAAAGAGAAACCAGGATTGACGTTCTTGAGCAAAGAATGGGTGATTATAAAATTAATAAAGAGGATTTTAGCTGGTACTTGGATTTGAGAAGATTCGGTTCCGTTCCTCATGCGGGCTTTGGTTTGGGTTTTGAAAGAATGATGATGCTAATTACAGGAATCAGTAATATAAGAGATGTAACAGCTTTCCCCAGAGTTCCGGGTTCTGCCGAGTTTTAAACAAATGATTCAATAAAAAAGTGTCCTGCTTTTTTAGTTTTTCCTTCAAATATTATCTATCCCCCTAAAATCGGAGATTATATGACGAGAGATCATGCATTAGAGTTGTTAAAGAAATATGTGAAGAGTGAAAATATGATTAAGCATTGTTTGGCCTCTGAGGCTGTAATGAAAGCTATGGCTTTTAAATTAGGCGAGGATGCTGATAAATGGTCATTAGCCGGTCTTTTGCATGATATCGATGTTGAGCTTACTGCGAATGATATCGAGCAGCATGGCCTTAAAGCGCGGGCTATACTTGAGGAAAATAATATTTCTCAAGATATAATAGAAAGTATAAAGATGCATAATGAAGCCGCTTCTCGTGAAAAAAGAAAAGAGATATTTCATAAAGCTCTTGCCGCCTCGGAGACTATAACAGGGCTTATTACCGCAACCGCCCTTGTGTATCCCGATAAAAAACTTCAAAGCGTGAAAATTTCATCTATTTTAAAAAGAATGAAAGACAAAAGATTTGCCGCTTCGGTAGATAGAAATATAATATTGGAGTGTGAAGATATTAAAATTCCAATAGCCGAATTTGCTCAAATTAGTTTAGATGCCATGAAAGGTATTTCCGATAATTTAGGGTTATAAAAAAAGGCGCCTATTATAGGCGCCTTTTTTAATCATTAAATCTGTTTATTCTTATTGATAAAAATATAATTTTACAGCATGAGTATATTCATAAACAGGTTCTTCAAGTTCAATAATTCTTGAACCGATAAACTCTTTATCGTACTCAATTAGAAATTTCTTATAGCCTTCAATTTTTGTTTTTATGGCTTCTTCGCTTTTAGCAAAGCGAGTTACAAAGCCTAATTCCTTTCCTATATAAACCATTGAAAAGGTTCTATCTTTTCTGATTATATTGATGCCCGCTTTTTCCATTATATCGTAATCAATATCATTACCTTTCTTAAGAAGTCTAAGGCGTATTTCATGGTCGGGGTTTTCATTGTATTTTGTTTTATAAAAAAGTTTAAAGGTGGGCCTCATATACTCATGATTAATCATAAAAGAAGCTATTGTGGGCATATTCGCTTTTTTAAGACCCATTACGAGTTCGTGTTGAAGTTTATAAATTTCTGATGAAGCTAAAGCGTCATAATTAAGCTTATCAGCCCAGAAACCTCTTAAAACAAAATCTTCCTCCGAAGTATAGTGCTGAATACCCATAGTATCCTCAAATTCTGTTGTTGTGGGTTTTAAGCCGGCTTTATTAAGTATCGGGGTCCATTTATTAAGAAAGGCATCAAATTCTTCTTTTGTGTCGGCATGGGTATAAATTAATTTTTTGGCTGTCTGAGCCAGTAAATGAAATTCTTTTATTTCGCCTGAAACATAATCGCATTTTTCCTGAATTATTACTTCTTGCGCGGGTAAAGGTAAATCAATTTCAACTTTATTTACTTGAATGCTTTTTATATCATTGAGACCGATAGTATTAAAGTTTGTTTCTTCAGCATTAACATAAGAGAAAAGCAGTGGAGTAATCACTAATATTAAAATTTTCATTCACATTCTCCAAAAACAGTATAATATTATTCCAAAATCCTACACTAATATTATACAAATTTGCGCGGGTATAGCATGGGTATTTAGGGCTTATTTAAATAGGCCCATGGCTTTTCTCGGAATCTTTATTTATATATCTTTCAGGAGCTGATAAAAAGACATAAGCTTTAGCTAAGGTCATTTTAAGCCAGGGAATAAAAACTAAAGTTATCAGTAAATAGCCAATAATTGTTGAAAATGTAAAATTTGCCTGATAAATAGTTTTGTTCATTCCAAATTTAATGATATTTGGCGTTAGTAAATAAACACTTATGGTAAGCGCGAAAATAGAAAAAATTTTAGCGCGGTAATTTAAAGTTATTCTGGCGCTATATTTGAAGGAGTCCCTTATATTCATTTTTTTATCTATTACTGCATAAGTGCTAAAACCGTATATAATCGCTATGATTATTCCGGGTATGATAAGTAAAAAAGTTCCGCCCATAACCATTAAGCCATAGATTATGGAGACTAAAATAGCATTTTGATATATTTCAAAGCCCTTAAAAATATCACTTAAATTAGCTTTTTGGCTGCGAGCTAACTTTATAAAATAAAGGTTTAAGCCAATTTCAAGAGGAAGGGCTATTAAAAGCATATAGGGATATGCCACCCATTGTTTTTGAGAAAATTTCCAGATTAGAAGAGGCATACCGAAAGTAAGTGTTTTAAAAATTAGAATTACGGGAACTATTTCATAGAAATAATCTAAATAAGTATTCCATCCTTCGATAAACCATTTTTGCGGTAAATTATCTTTCTGCACAATGCATCCTTGCTGTTTCATATAAGTAATTTGCTTTATATGAGCTTCTGACCAATGGACCTGAAAGGACGGCTTTAAACCCCATCGTTTCCGCCTTTTCTTTAAGTTGATTAAATTCTTCAGGATGGAGATATCTTTTAACGGGATAATGATTTTTTGAAGGAGCTATATATTGGCCCAAGGTCAAAAGTTCGCAATTATGTTCCAATAAATCGGCGAAGGTTTTTTCCAATTCTTTTTCAGTTTCCCCTAAGCCCAGCATGAGTCCCGATTTTGTGAAAATGGAAGGTCTTAATTTTTTTGAGTTTTTTATAACTTTCAATGAACGCTTGTAATTCGAGCCCAATCTGATGCGTTCATATAAAGAAGGAACGGTTTCAATATTATGAGCCAAGACAACAGGATTTGAATTTAACACCGTTTTCAAAGATTTGATATTTCCCTGAAAATCCGGAATAAGAGGTTCCGTTTTTATTTCCTGTGATATTTTCTTAATTTCCAGAATCGTTTTCGCGAATTGGTCGGCGCCTCCATCACTTAAATCATCCCGGGTCGGAGATGTAAAAACCACATATTTTAAATTCCATTTTTTTGAAAGAATGGCAATATCTTTTGTTTCGGAAGTATTTACAGGCCTTGGTTTTTCTTCTTTATTTACCGCGCAAAATTTACATTTTCTTGTGCATCTATCACCAAGAATTAAAAAAGTGGCCGTCCCATCTGAAAAGCATTTTCCTTTATTGGGACATAAGGCTTCATCACAAACTGTATGGAGATTAAATTGTTTTATGTCTTTAATGGTATTTAATGAATTTAAATGCCGGAGATCTTTTTTGTTCTTCCGCACTTCATCTATAATCCATTGGGGAAATTTCATAGGTTTACTATTTAACAATTTTAAGATGCAGTTCTTTTAATTGGGCATCATCCAGCATGGATGGAGCATCCGTTAAAGGGCATATACCAGTGGTTGTTTTTGGAAAGGCAATGACATCTCTTATGGAATCAGCATTACACATTATGCCTATTAAACGGTCAAAGCCTATACCAATGCCGCCATGAGGAGGCGCGCCGAAATCTAAGGCATTCATAAGCATGCCAAAGCGGTTTTCAACTTCCGTCTTATCATATTTCATGAGTGAGAATATTTTGTCTTGTATTTCCCGTTTATGATTTCTTATAGAACCGGAGCCAAGTTCCATGCCGTTTAAAACAAGGTCATATTGGTAAGATTTAATATTACCGGGATCTGTTTCAAGTTTACCTATTTCTTCCGTTAAAGGCGCGGTAAAAGGATTATGCGTTGAGTCATAGCGGTTTTCATCCGGCTTCCATTCAAGTAAAGGGAAATGTTTAACCCAGAGAAAAGCCCACTCTTTTGCCGGTTTTAATTTAAGTTTTTTTATAAGTTCAGTTCTTAAAATGCCCATATAAGGGGCTATATTTTTAGGTTTATCCGTGGCCAAAAAGAGAATATCACCATTGGATAAATCAAAAGTTTTTTTAAGATTAGTCATCTCTTCGTCATTTAAAAATTTCAATATAGGAGATTCAAATTTATCATTCTTATATTTAAGCCAAACCAAGCCTTTGGCGCCATTTTTCTTTACCAGATCCGTTAATTTGTCTATTTCTCCTCTGGAAAATTCAGCTCCTTTTTCTCCTTTAAGCCCCCTTATAACTCCATTGGAACTTAAAGAGTCTTTAAATACTTTAAAGGAAGAGTTTTCAAATATCGCGGAGCAATTCCGCACTTCAAGATTGAATCTTATGTCCGGTTTGTCGCTGCCGTATTTGAACATGACATCTTCATATTCAAAAGAAGGAAAAGAATTTTCTATATCCGCTCCAATATGCGCAAAGATTTCTTTCATTAAATTTTCTACGGTTTTTATTACATCCTCTTCTTCGACAAAAGTCATTTCAATATCTATTTGGGTGTGTTCGGGCTGTCTGTCAGCGCGTAAATCTTCATCTCTAAAATTCCTGGATAATTGATAGTATCTGTCCATACCGGATATCATTAAAAGTTGTTTGAATATTTGTGGTGATTGCGGAAGAGCATAAAAGTGTCCGGGAGCGGTTCTTGATGGCACTACATAATCTCTAGCGCCTTCCGGTGTGGATTTTGTTAATATGGGTGTCTCTATTTCATTGAAATTTAAAGAGTTCAAATGATTTCTTACAATGCTTGCTATGCGGCTTCTTAAAATCATGTTTTTTGCCATAGCCGGCATTCTTAAGTTCAAATATCTATACTTTAATTTTGTTTCTTCACTTACGCCCGCGTGTTCGCTTAATTCGAAAGGCAAGGGTTTTGAATCATTTAATATTTCTATGGTATCGGCATCCAGTTCAATTTCCCCGGTGAGCATATCTTTATTAATTTGTCCAGCAGGTCTTGAAATCACTTTACCCGTGATTTTAAGAACATATTCACTTTTAAGCTCTTCGGCAATTTTAAAAATATTTTTTTCGGGATTTACCACTACTTGTGTTATGCCGTAGATATCTCTTACATTGAGAAATATAACTCCGCCATGATTTCTTTTAATATTGAGCCAGCCGCAGATAGTAACGGTTTCATTTATATTTTTTTTATTTAGTTGTCCGCAAGTATGAGTTCTTATCATTGATGTTTCTCTTTGTTTAATATATTTTTTATTTTTTCCAAGAGTTCATTTAAGGGAACTTCTTGCTGTTCCTTCTTTGATTTAAGAAACTTTATTGAACAGGAGGAATTTTTTAACTCTTCTTCTCCCATAATTAAAGCCAGAGTTGCGCCCGATTTATCAGCTGAGCGCATTTGAGATCTTAAGCTTAATTCAAAATTTGAAAAATCAGTTGGAATATTTCCATTTCTTAAATCATGTAGAATTTTAAAAGATTCATTAAAGGTGTTTTTATCTGCGCAGATGACAAATACTTTTGGATTATTGTTTTCAAGCGAAATAGAATCTTTTAAGAGAATGGCTAATCTATCAACTCCCAAAGACCACCCTACCGAGGGAGTATCTTGTCCTCCCATGGATTTAATGAGATTGTCATATCTTCCACCTCCTGCAATGGCGTCTTGGCTTCCCAAAGCGGAGCTTTTTACTTCAAAAACCGTTCTGGTATAATAATCCAGACCTCTGACGAGGTTTTTATTTATTTTAAAATCTATTTTCGCTATGCGTAAAAGTTCTTCCACTTTTTCAAAGTGCGAAGAACAATCCAGGCAAAGCTTAAGTTTAGGCGCATCGGTAGCCAGGCGTGGCCCATCGGTTTTGCAATCCAAGGCTCTTAACGGATTTTTTTCAATTCTATTTTGACACCATTTACATAGTTGTGAGGCATTATTCTTTAAGTATTCCAAAAGCTCTTTTTTATATTTCTCGCGGCAAGCCGAGCAACCGAGTGAGTTTATTTCCGCAAAATAATCTTTTGCTCCCACTTTTTTTAGAAAGGCCATAAGTAAAATTATAGCTTCAGCATCAGCGGAAGCTGAGGAATTTCCAAGGTATTCAATGCCTATTTGCTCAAATTCTCTAAATCTTCCCGCTTGCGGTCTTTCAGCTCTAAACATACTACCAATATAAAAAAACTTTGAGTTTTTTCCTGAAAGATTTAATTTATGTTGCACGAAAGCTCTGGCTACGCAAGGAGTCCCTTCGGGTCTGAGTGAAATATTTCTTTTACCTGCATCGGTAAAAGAATACATTTCTTTTTCAACAATATCGGTGGTTTCGCCTGTGGATTTGATGAATAATTCCGTCATTTCTACGGTAGGAATTCTTATCTCATTATAAGCATAAATTTTAAAGATTTCCTTTGCCGTTTTCTCTATATAAGAGAAAATATCCGTTTCCGGTGAAAGTAAGTCTCTGAAGCCTCTTAATGCGCGTAATTGATTCATGATTTTAAATATTCGATATTAGCTATTGATTTCAATTGTTTAAGATTTAAAATGGTTATCTTGGCTCGCTTATAATCAATGGCTTTACATTTTTTAAGGGAGCTTATAGCTCTGCAAATAGGAACTCTGGTTGTGCCTATACAGTCAGCAAGTTCATTTTGATCCATATTTACAATAAGCGGAGTTTTATTTGTATTTGGGGCAAGTTCAATAATTTTACCGGCTAATCGTCCCAAGATATTCTTAAAAAGCATGGTTTCTATTTCTCTATCGGAATTATTTAGTCTTGTTACCAGTGTTTGAAGTAAATTCAATGTAAAATCCGGGTTTTTAGCTAGCAGTTTTTTAAAATTAAATCTGCTAATTACAAAAAGTTCGCTATCAGTTACGGCTTGAGCCGAGGCGGAACGGGTTTTACTTCCCAATAATGACATCTCGCCAAAAAAGTCGCCTTTTTCAAGGAAAGCAAAAGTTTTTTTCTTATTTGGGCCAATGGAGGTGAATATTTTTATTTTTCCTGATTCAACTATAAAGAAATTTTTTCCGATTTCACTTTTATGAAAAATAATCTCGCCTTTGTCAAATTTTTGAATCTTAGCAATGGAAAATATTTTTTTCAAACCTTGGGTGTTTAATTTTTTAAAGAAAGTGACTTTTTTTAAATTTTTCATGATTAGATTTTACTCCTTATGATATTAGATAAATCATAAAAATTATAGCAATTTATAGAATTAAAAAGCCTCGCTTTTAAAAAGCCCCGCTTTTAAAAAGCGAGGCTTTTAATATTTGATTCTTTCTAATGCAGTTTATTCAAATACCGGCATTGGGATGCTAAAGTCTCCCATTTCGCCATCGAAAAGATTTGCAACATTCATATCCGTAGCCGTGGTTTCATTAGCTGTAGGAGTTTTTTTTGAAAGTTCGGGAATAAAGGATGAAAGAACTGAAATCCTGGTTACATCCTCACCTCTACCACCGTTGGAAAGAACTACATTGGAAATTCTGCAACCTTCAGCTGTTGAAACAAAGTCTGTTTCTCCTCTTACTAAGATACCTTCTATAAGGTTAGTTTTAGTATTGAAAACCGCGCTTCCGGAGTTTCCGCCATAAGTGTCAAGGTTAGCTACAAAAAAACCTTTGTGTTCTTCTGATGTTCTTACACTTGCGCCTCCGGCAAGTTTAGCCGGGAGACCTACGGGATGGCCTATTACAAAAAGGTTTGTTCCCTGTGTGATAGCTTTAGTACCTCTATTAATAGAAAGGGGCGCATGTTCTTTTACAGCTCTATCAAGTTTAACAAGAGCGTAGTCCGCGCCAAGGTTATCGTCATCTTCTTCACCAGGTTCATTACCAAGATAGCGTTTTACTATATTCTTACATGAATATACCTCAGTTTTGTTGATGTTGTCCGGTGCGCCTTTTTCAGCGTCTTTTATTGCAAAGCCAAATACAAATTTAGTGTTCGCACAATCAAATTCGTTTTTTATGCAATGTCCCGCTGTCATTATCATGTCTTCACCAACGAGAGTGCCTGAGCAGAAAGCGCCCATTTTTTGTTCTTTGAATCTTTCTTCAGGACAAAGACCAACAGTATCTCCAAAATTTGTAGTTGCAAGTTTATAGGAATCTCCTTCAAGTGTTATATCATATGATTTCCACAGTGAAACTACGGATTCGGATAATGTTTTCATGGAAGTTGACATTTTATTATAGTCGAGTCTGTCATCACTTCCATAAATGACTTTTTCACCGGCATTTATATTAAACGGGATAAAAGGGATTATAAGAGTTGATAAGATTAAAATTGAGATTAACTTTTTCATAACTCCTCCTGAATATCTGTTGCTACACTATGTTATAGTGTATGGTTTGACATGCGTCAATGACTATAAGTCCTAGGTCTATATAGGCCTTAGGACCTATGTAAACAGCTTCTCATAGGAGAAAATAAAAAAAATTTTCTTTTTATGGAGAAGAGTATTTTTATTTAAGTTCTTAATTTGTAATTTTATTCAAATGAGAGTGTCAGAATCCAAACTCTTCCATATCCCTTTTAAAAGATTTCCAATATTCATATTTATAATTATTGATTATTAGAGGTGCAGGATATAAAGCCATACAGTATGTTTATCTATCTCAGTGATTGCTATGATGGAAAGAGTGATAAGAAGAACATAAGCGCTCAAAGTTATGAACAGGTTATTCTGAATCTTCAAATTTTCCTGAGCTTCAAATTCATGATTTTTACCGCGCCATATATGGGATATAAAGGAATATATAACATAGCATGATATAGCAAAGGGCGGAAAACCAAGATAGCCAAGTATGGGCATCTCAAATATTTTTAAATTTCCAACAAATGGAACAGTATATTTCCATTGCGCTCCTGAGAAAAAATTCCAAAATTCCCATAAAATTCCACAAATAAAACTGGAAGCCAAAATTGTATAAAATTTTTTGATATTTCCTTGCGCCCAATCTTTTATAAAAGAATTTAGGCCTAAGTGATAATTTATGGGTTCAAGTAAAAATATAAACCCGCCCCATATTAGTGGAAAAAAATATTTAGGCCATAACATTGGGAGTATTATAAAGGCGGTCCCCAGAATTATTGAACCTCTAAGGATGGTTGGTGTAATTTTTATGGGAGTAATTTTTGAGTTTTTAAATAAACCCAATGTGTCAAGTAGTTCAGCTGTTTCAAAGATTCCGGGCAAAACTGTGGCATAAGCAAGAATATAGCCGCTCCAGCGCAAATAATCGGAAGTGGGAATATGTAAATAATGCCAATTTTGAAGTCTGAGATTTAGGAGTTCAAATACAAACCATATAAAAACTGACCAAGGCAATAGGCGAAAAAACTGCGCGGTTCTGCTGATTATAAGGGACTCCTTCCTTACAGTATATATTACGCCATCAATAAAAAAAATATATGACCACCACGCAAAAATATAATAAAACGTATGAGCCGGTTCTATTTTTAAAAAATTTAAGCCGGTGATTGAAAAAAACAGAAAAAATCCCGCATAAATAAATGTTTTAGCTTTATCTTGATCTTCCGTAGTATTCCCCCAAAGCGCAAAGGCACAAAATTAAATACTAATCGCAAGGCGCCCAAATTTTTCCACCTATCTTTCTTAGCGGTTTTTGCGTTTCTTTTTGTGCTGTACCTCTGTGGTTTTTGCGTCCTTAAATGGAAATTTATATTTTTTAAGCCCAAGTTCTTTTTGTATGATAAGAACTTCTTTTTGAGTGCCTTTATTTACGGGCACCCCTTTGTTTTTTCTTTTAAGCCAGGTTAAATATTCTTTTTCTCCCGCGGTATATATTCTCTTTTGGCCGGGCATTTTTTTTGAATTTCTGAGTTGTTTTAATATATCGCCTATGATTTTATTGAAGAATTTTATATTGGTAAAGGCTGAAATATTAATGGCTATAAAGAAATGTCCCAAACAATAAGGAACTTTCTTTCCATTTTTTATTCCTGTCAGCATTTTAAGATAGGAGCCTTGCTGAAGCGCGGCAGATAAAATCTCAACTACGGTACAATAGCCATAACCTTTATAACCGCCCAGGTCTTCTCCCGCTCCGCCTAAAGGCAGAAAAGCTGATGTGCCGTTTACAAGGCTGTTTAATATTTTTTTGCTATCTGTTTCCTCTTTTCCTTTTGTGTCTATTATCCATCCTTTGGGACATTTTTTCCCCATCTTGGCGGCTATTTCTATCTTTCCTCTTTGAGTGATGGAGGTGGCGCAATCAAGCAGAAAAGGAAATTTTTCATTTGTAGGCATAGCGAAAGTTATGGGATTTGTGCCCAGCATATTTTCCGTGCCGAAAGTCGGGGCTACCGAAGGCCGGGCATTTGTGCCTGTTATCCCTATCATGCCGGCTTTTTCAGCCAATAAAGCATGATAACCTGCGGTTCCATAGTGAGTTGAATTTCTTACAACGGTCATGCCTATACCGCATTTTTTAGCTTTTTTTATAGCGAGTTTCATGGCTCTTTCGCCTATAACATGACCCATGCCATGATGACCATCTATAACGGCTGTGCCGGCAGTTTCTTTAATTATTTCAAATTTTGTTTTTGGAAATTGAATACCTTGTTTTATCCGGTCATAATAAATTGTTTTCATTCTTGATATGCCATGTGAATCAAAACCGGATTTATCCGCGTCAATAAGAACTTTTGCGCATATGGCGGCATCCTTTTTAGGAACGCCTATGCCTATAAAAGCATCTTTAATGAAGCTTTCCATGATATTAAACTTAATCCACACGGCGCCTTTATCAATTTCCATTTTATTTCCCCTTAGTTATTGAATTTAGTATTATTCTTCTTGCCGCTATAAATACTTTCCTCTATTATATCCGCTATAAATGATGCCGAGTGTGTTATGTTCGGTATATTTAATGTTTCATAATTAGCGCGCATTTTTTTTAGTGTTGAAGAATCATCTATGATTTTTTCAAAATTTTGGTGAAGATTTTTTTCAAAATAAGTGTTTTCTTTTATTAATATAGCACAATTATTAGCGGCTAAAATTTTAGCATTTTTATTTTGATGGTCAGCCGCTGAATTTGGCAGGGGAATTAAGAAAGCAGGTTTTTTTAAGAGCATAAGTTCAGCTATGGTGCTTGCCCCCGCTCTTGAAATAACAAGGTCAGCTGCGGCATATAAAATATCCATATCACTGCGATAATCAAATAATTTAATGCAGGGATGTTTAATCAGATTTTTGCTTTTATAGTCTTCTTCAATGGATTTAAAATCACGTTTTCCCGTTATATGCACAATTTGGATTTTATCCAGTTTTTTTTCAAATTTCTTTATCATCTTAATTACGGTATTATTTATCTTTCTTGCGCCTTGACTGCCACCGAATATAAAAAGAACCGGCAGGTTCTCCTTTAGCCCCAGGTGTTTTTTTGCATTGTTGGGATCTATGGGCTTAGAGAAAAATTCCCGCACGGGTGTGCCCGACAATATGGACTTTTTTTTGAATGGATTTTTTTCAATTTTTAAACCCAGAAGCGCTTTTTTAGCGAAGTAAGCCGAAAGATAGTTGGCTATTCCAAACTTGGCATTTGATTCATGGATTATAACGGGAATTTTTGAAAGCTTGGCGGCTAAGGTTGCGGGAAAAGAAACATAACTTCCCATCCCAATAGTTAGTTGCGGTCTGAAATCTTTTATTATTTTCTTAGTTTGAATGATAGACTTAAAAAGCCTTGCGGTAAAAGAAATTTGTTTGAAAGGATTCAATGTTCTGGGCAAAGATGTCATATCAAGCTCGCAAGAGGCATAATTATTGTCTTCAATGGTTCCCATGGCCGGATCGTTTTTTTTGACCAAAAAAACGATTTGCCAATTCCTTTTTTTAAGTTCTTGAGCTATGGCAAAACCGGGATAAAAATGTCCTCCCGTTCCGCCAGATGCTATAAGTATTCTTTTTTGCATATATATAATCCTATCTTTTTTGAGCCGAAATATTAAGAATAATGCCTATTCCTATAAGAGTCATCACCATTGACGAACCTCCATAAGAGAAAAAAGGCAGAGGAAGTCCTTTAGTGGGCGCAATTCCTATTGTCATGGCTATATTAAAAAAAGCCTGCAGAGTTATGATGAAAATTATCCCAATTACGAGTAATGAAGAAAATAGATTATTCGCGCTTTTGGCTATTTTTATTCCTTTTAAAAGAAGAAACAAAAAGAGGCTTACTATTACCATAGCGCCCATCATTCCCAGTTCTTCAGCAATTATTGGAAATATAAAATCAGTATGTAATTCAGGCAAATACATAAATTTTAATTCTGAGTCGCTAAGGCCCTTTCCAAACCATCCGCCCGAGCCCACGGCAAGAAGGGATTGCGATATCTGATAACTCGTATTTCCTTGATCACCCCAAGGTGATAAAAATGCTTTCATTCTTTCAATACGATAACCTCGTGATAATATTTCATATATAAGCATAGGTATTGCTACTACTATTGGGATGAATATATGGCGTTTTTTTAAGCCGGCGGCAAAGAAAATCAATATTGCCACAATAAATATAATCATTGGTGTCCCTAAGTCAGGTTGCAAGGCAATAAGGCCCAATATTAGGAAGAAAGCCATCATTGGCTGTATTAAAACTTTGCCATTGGAAGCGATTTTACTTATATTGCGGTCAAAATAATCGGCAAAATAGATTATTATCATTAGTTTTGCCAATTCACTTGTTTGAAAATTCATAAGCCCCAATGGAATCCAGCGCCTGACATGAGCTATGGGCGGACAAAAAAGGGTTATGACTAAGAGAACCAGGGTAATTAAGATAGCGGGTTTTATATAGGGCCGCAATTTTTTTAAATTCATTCCGCTTATAAAAGTCATACAGACAAGACCTATGATTATCCAGATAATTTGCTTTTTAAAAAAATAGAAAGAATCCGAATATTTATTAAGGGCATAGATGGAACTTGATGAATAGAGAGAAAGTAAGCCGAAGATTAATAATATTCCGCTTGCAAAGAGAAATGAATAATCCATATGCTTAAAATTTTTATTGTTGAATAAATTTGAGAAGAATTTTTTTTGTCTGTTTCTTTTTATCATTTTAATTTTTTAACTATTTTTATAAAAGTTTCGCCTCTGGCCTCAAAGTTTTCAAATTGGTCAAAGGAAGCGCAAGCCGGTGAAAGAAGCACGATATCGTTTTTGCGAGCTTCCTTAAAAGCTGTTTTTACCGCATTTGCCATTGTTTTAGCGGAGATTATCGGAGCCAGATTTTTGAATTCATTTTCTATTTTTTTTGCGGCCTCTCCAATTGTCAAAACGCATTTAATATGTTTTTTGATAAGCGGGGCGAGAGGTTTATAAGAAGAACCTTTGTCTTTCCCCCCAATAATGAGAAATATATTTTTATCGGAACCTGCGAGCGCTTTAAGAGCCGCGATAACGGAATTTATATTTGTGGCTTTTGAATCATTTATAAATTTTATCCCTTTTAAATTCCTCACCGTTTGAATGCGATGTTTAACACCTTTAAAATTATCAAAAGCATTTTGAATGCTTTGTTTTTTTATCCCCCCTGCGATGGCCATTAACGCGGCCGTCATGGAATTTTCAATATTATGAAGACCATGCAATTTCGGGGGTCTGAGTTTTATGGTCTTATTTTTAAAATTTAAGTGAATAGTATTGTTTTCAAGATATGCGTTAATAGCGGGGTTTTTAATTATGGAAAAAAATAATTTTTTTGATTTAATTTCGTTTTTTGAAAATTTACTTTTATCGGCATAATTAAAAACGCAAAAGTCTTTTTTATCTTGAAATTTAAAGGCTCTTCTTTTTGCCAGGATATATTTATTTAAACTGCCGTGATGCTTTATATGGTCGGGGGTTATATTTAAGACACAGGAAACAGCAGGTTTAATATAAGAAGAGTCTTCCAGTTGATAACTGGATATTTCCATGGCAAGGAAATCTCCGGGTTTAACTTTATTCGCGATAAGTGAAACCGGCTTGCCGAGATTTCCGCAGGCCCAAGTTTTATGTTTTGATTTTTTAAATTCTTCTTTAAAAATTTCATTTAAAAGGGTGACTGTTGTTGTCTTTCCATTCGTTCCCGTAATGGCAAATACTTTAGCTCCTTTAATAAAGGCTAAGGCGATTTCAGTTTCACTGAAAACGGGGATGTTATTCTTTTTAAGATTTTTGATTACCGCGCTTGAATTTGGAATCCCCGGGCTTTTAACGGCAAAGGCGCAAAGAAGAATCTTTATGGAATGTCCGCCGGTTTCAGTTTCAACTTTTTTATTCAGTTTTTTTAATAATCCGCTGTTTAATTTAAGTTTTTTTTGTTCAGTTAATAAAACATCAAACCCTTTTGAAACAAGTAGATTAGCGCAATATATGCCTGATTTCCCCGCTCCGATTACAAGAGCTTTTCCATTTGTAAATTTAGTCGGTTTAAACATTATTATCTTATTTTTAGTGAGGATAGAGCCACAAGCATAAGCATAATGCCTATAATTAAAAATCTCATTGTAACCTTGGGTTCGGCTATTCCTTTGAGTTCAAAATGATGATGCAATGGGGCCATCAAAAATATTCTTTTCTTATTACGCAATTTATAAGATCCCATTTGAAGTATTACTGAAAGTGTTTCAACAAGAAATAGTCCTCCCGCAATTGGCAATAAGAGTTCTTGTTTTGTAGCGAGCGCCGCTACGCCTATTGTTCCGCCTAAAAACAAGGAGCTTGTATCTCCCATAAAAATTTCCGCCGGATATGAATTAAACCAAAGAAAACCTAAACAAGAACCAATCATCGCCGCCAGAAAAACCGCCATTTCTCCCGAGCCCGGAACATAAATCAGTTTTAAATATTCCGCGATTTTAATATTTCCGGAAGAATACGCCAGAATGGCAAAAGTTAAAGCGGCAAGAACAATGCTGCCGGCCGCAAGACCATCAAGACCGTCAGTAAGATTTACGGCATTGGATGAGCCTATAATGATAATCATCGCCAGGGCAAAGTAAATGGAATAGAGGTTTATATAAAGCCCTTTAGCATAAGGAATTAATAGCCATGTGGAAAATTCCATATTGGGAGGATAGGCGGCAAGATAGGCAACAACGACTACCGCTGTGATTATTTGCATAAAGAATTTAAATCTGGAACTTGCTCCTTTAGGGTTTCTTTTGACGAGTTTAATATAGTCGTCCATCCACCCTGTAAAAGCCAATATGACTGTGGTAAATAAAAGAAGCAATATAAAGCGATTATCCATTCTGGCCCACAAAAGAGTATTTGTTATTAGGGTTAGAAATATTAAGAGTCCTCCCATGGTGGGAGTTCCATCTTTCGATAAATGAGTTTTTGGGCCATTGGTTCTTTGTATTTGAAGTATTTTGTAGCTCTTTATTTTTTTTATGAGATATGGACCTATAAGCAGACTCATGAAAAATGAAGTTATAACCGCCCACCCCGCTCTGAATGTAATATATTGAAAAACATTCAAGGGACTGAAGTATTCACTAAAATTATGAAGATGGTACAGCATTATAGCTCCTTTGATCTTTAGAGTTTAGCAATAAAGAACGCCTATTTAATATCCTCAATTATTTTTTCAAAATTCATTGCTCGCGACGCTTTTATCAATAGTGTTCCTTGCGCAGTCTTAAATATTTTTTGTACATCAGTAAGCCATGATAAATAGTTTTCAGCATAATTTATGCGTGCGGATGATTTATGTTTCAAGGCCGATTGATAAGTGCTTTTCATTTCCGGACCGGCAAGAAATACGAAATCAAATTTATTTTCAGCTATCAATTTCCCCAGCTGAGCATGATATTTTTCTGAATCATTTCCAAGTTCTTTCATATCCCCCAGAACTAAATAATATGGCTTGGGATAATCGGACTTTAAACACTTAATAGCTGTTTTCATAGATTGGGGATTGGCATTATAAGCGTCAAAAATAATAGTCAATTTTCCGGATTTAAAAATTTGCATACGCATAGGTTCAGGTTTGAAAGCTTCAAGACCGAGTTTTATCGTTTCCAGTGAAAAACCATTTACTAAAGTTGCCGCCGCGGCCGCCGCGGCATTCATTTGATTGTGCAGCCCTGAGACCGGAAGTTTAATAAGGATGCTTTCATTTGTTTTTTTAATAGAAAGTTTTAGACTGTCTCCATCCGTGTTTACAATAATATCGGAATTTTCATTTGTGCCAAAACTCATTTTTCGGCCTTTATGATTTTTAAGTTTTGATAGAAAATTATTATCGGCATTATAGATGAGCCATCCGTCTTTTGTTATATGCTCAATTATCTCGGTTTTGGTATTGTAGATAGTTTCAATATCACCGAAAAATTCAAGATGAGCGGGAGCGATATTGGTAATAATTGCCGTTTGAGGTTTAGCTATTATACCGAGTTCCGCAATATCTCCTTTACGCGAGGCTCCCAATTCAAAAATTCCAAACTTATGATTTGAATTAAGTTCAAGCAGGGAAAAAGGGAGACCGTATTGATTATTAAAATTGCCTTTATTGGCGCAGGTTAAACCTTTTTCTGATAAGATGGAAAATATCATTTGCTTTACTGTGGTTTTTCCGTTTGAGCCCGTCACAGCCATAAGAGGAATATTAAATTTATTTCTATGAAAAGAAGTAAGTTGATGTAAGGCTTTTAATGTATCATCTACAATAATTACACATTCGGGTAAATTTTTAAATTTTGAAAGCTCATTTTTATTAATTATCCAGCCCTTTGCTCCTTTGGAAAGAGTCTTTTCAAGAAAATCATGAGCATTATATTGGTTGCCTTTAAGCGCTAATAAAAAATCTCCGGGCCTGATTTTTCTGGTATCCGTTTCAAATGAATTGAAAGGCATATCTCCGGAACCTTGGATAATCTTTCCGTTTATGGCATTAGCTAATGTTTTTATATCTATTCTTAAATTCATAATTTAACTTTTACTGTGAATCTCGTTGCCTAGATGCTTTTTTACCCATTGCTTCTTTTACTATTTCTTTATCATCAAAATGAATGGTTTTACCTTTCAATATTTGATAATCCTCATGTCCTTTGCCGGCTATTAAGATGATATCACCCTCTTTAGCAAGTTTAATAGCCTTATATATGGCCTGTTTTCTGGAAGGGATTATTTGATAGTTTTTTAATTTTTTTTCCTTAAGTCCTTTTTCTATATCTTTAAAAATTTGTGCAGGGTCTTCATTTCTGGGATTATCATTTGTAACTATGGCAATATCGCTTAAGGAACAGCTTATTATTCCCATAGGAGCCCTTTTGCCGCGGTCTCTGTCTCCGCCACAGCCAAAGACTGTTATCAGACGCTTGTGTGGCAGTTTTATCAGATTTGTAAGCACATTTTCAAGTGCTGCGTCCGTATGGGCATAATCCACAAAAACATCAAAATTTTGATTTGAAGATATTTTTTCAAGTCTGCCGGGAACATTTTTAATGCTTTCCAGGCCTTTAATAATTGTGGAAATATTGATATTAAGAGAGTAGGCGGTTGTCGCCGCGCAAAGCGCATTATAAATATTATGACTGCCCAATAATTTCAGGCTTATCTCCTTTTCCCCTTTGGGATAAGAGAATTTAAAAAAAGTTTTATTTTTAAGGAAACGAATATTAGTTGCTGAAAAATCAGCTTTATTATGAAGGCCGTAGGTAATAAATTTTAATTTTTTCTTGAATTTTTTTAATATAGTGGTAGCTTTTTCATCGTCAATATTTATTATTGCGGCTTTCCCCTTTTTAGGTGAGGCGAGTAAGAGGTCAAAAAGCTTAAGCTTTGCATTAAAATAATTTTTCCTATTTTTATGAAAATCCAGATGATCTCTTTGAAAATTGGTGAAGACAGCGCGGTCAAATTCAATATTATCTACACGATTAAGAGAAAGAGAATGTGAGGATACTTCCATTATTGCTGTTTTAACCTTTTTATCCAGCATTGCGCGGAGTAATGATTGAAGTTGATGAGATAAGGGCGTGGTATTTAAGGCTTTTAAAATTGTTCTCTTATTTATTCTGTGGCTAATTGTTCCTATTATCCCTGGTGTGATTTTTTTTTGTTTATAAATGGCTTCAAGGATATAGCTTGCGGTTGTTTTTCCATTTGTCCCTGTTAAACCGATTATTTTAAGTTTTCTCGAAGGATGACCGTAAAATCTTGAACTTACTATTGAAAGGGTTTTTAAGATAGTGGAAGTTTTTATCCAAGCTATTTTTGAATCTAACTTTTTGATAAATGCGCTTGGTTTTTTTTCGCTTACAATGACGCTTGCTCCTTTTTTTAAAGCCTTTTCAATATAAATATTCCCATCAGTATTTGCGCCGCTTAGGGCGAAAAAAACTGAGTTTTTTTTGATATCTCTTGAATCATTTGAAATATGTTCGACTTTGGCATTTTTATTGCCAAATATTTCAATGTTTATATTTTCAAAAAGTTTTGTCGCTTTCATAAGTGTTAACCCTACCACCTGCTTGCGAAGCCTATTTTGCGATGGCGATTTTATCGCCATAAGTAGGTGGTAGGGTAATTATATAATTTTAATATAAGTATAATTAAGGCAATCGTTATTGCTCTCCTTGATATTTTCCACACTACGAGATAGAATCCTATAAGTCTGTAGACTCGCTCATGCAGAGATTTTTAACGCCGTTGTTCGCTTCAATTTATTCGGCGGCTGCGGAACTCAGTCGAAAACAATGTTTTCTCCCTCAACCATCCTCGCCGTTTCGGTGAAATCCCCTTATAAATCTTGCTTCCAAGGCTAAATCTCAGAAGTCGCTTCCTTACAGACTTATAGCATTTCCCCCCTAAGCTTATGCTGAGTGTCCCGCCCTATTTAAGATAAAATTGAATTACCCTACCACCTGCTTGCGAAGCCTATTTTGCGATGGCGATTTTATCGCCATAAGTAGGTGGTAGGGTTACTCACGCCGACATAATGAAATTGCTTTATGCTAAATCTACTTAAAAATAAGTATCTAATTTAGGAATCGTCAGAGTTACTATCCTCTACATTTTTAGTGTTTAGAGGTTCCCCATAAAAAAGTTCTTTATATTTTTTTCTTGCCTTTTTGAAATCACTTTGTGTGTAAGAATTGTTGTGAGATAATTGTGATTTAAGATGTGTAATTTCCCTCTTATTAAATTTCGAATAAATATCCTTATCATTTGGTTTTATTCCAAACCATAAATATTTTTTTGAATTTATGAACATTAATGTATTTAAAATAAATGGTTCGATGAAATTTATGTGGTGAGTTTTATTACCAAACAAGGTATTAAATATATTTTTTAGTGTGGCTGAATTTTTGGTTTTATTAGAGTTAAATTCTATGATTTTCTCTTGAGCATATTTAATGCTTTCTCGTATTTCCTGTGGTAAAAAATAAGCTAATTCTGAGTTTAAAAAAAGTTTGATGCCATTTGTAGGGATTAGTTTATTGCTGAATTCAATTTGATAATCAAAAAAACAGGATATTTCATTTTCAAGATCTTGAATGTTATCATAGGCTAATCTCAGTTTATTAGCATCTTCTCGTCTTATCTTGTAACTGTCATTCTGTCTTTGGAGTAGTGCCCCTAAAAACATGCCTAATAAAACACACAATATTTCAATCATAATTTCCCCATTTTTCCATTGTTTCTTTCTACTCGCTGCTTTATGATTACTTAACTCTACAAACGCAATAAACGCTTAACGCTATTCACTCTCTTTACTCGGCTTGATTCCTTTTAGAACTATTATTTTTTTTGCCAGGTCCCGAAATGCGGGCGCCGCAGTTTCAGACGCATAAACATATCGTTTTGGATGGTCCAATATTACCAGCATTGTATACTGAGGCTTATCTGCCGGAAAAAAACCGCAAAAAGATGTTATATTAATATTTGTCAAATACTGTTTCGTTACGGGATCTAATTTTTTTGTTGTGCCTGTTTTTCCCGCGATGGGATAATTTTCTATCTGCGCTGATAGTCCCGTGCCTTTTTCAACAACATTTTTTAATATTTCAGTTACAATCTTTGCGGTTTTAGGACTGATGACATTGCGCACTTTTACGGGTTTGCTCTTAAATGTGTCTTTTTTTTGAAAATTTGTTATTTTTTTAATTATCTTAGGCTGCATTAAAACACCCTTATTGGCTATTGCTGAATAGGCCGCTATAAGTTGTATGGGTGTTACACTTATTGAATGTCCGTAGGAAGTTACGGCAAGGTTTATGGGTTTATATTTTTCCATGGGTATCATAATGCCGGAGGATTCCCCGTTAATTCCAAGGCCTGTTTTTGCGCCAAAACCAAAAGCGCGCGCAAAAAAATAATGATTTTTAACACCTAATTTCATTCCAAGTTTGGCGGTTCCAATATTTGAAGATTTTTCAATGATTTCCGAAATGTTTAAAGTGCCCTCCGGTTCATGGTCGTGTATAATTCTTCTTGGCGAAAATTGCCATTTGCCTTTTTCACAGTAGAATGTATCATTCAAATTAACGATATTTTTTTCTAAAGCTGCCGCCAGCGTTATGGTTTTAAATGTGGAGCCGGGTTCATAAGTCCATTGGACAGGTTCAATTTGGCTTATATGCTGAGGATAAGTGACCATAGATAGAATATTGCCATTGGCGGGATTTTGAACTATGACCATTCCGAAAATGGCATTTGTTTTTTTGACATATTTTTTTATTACTTCATGGCTGAAAAATTGAATATTTTTATCTATTGTCAAATGTATGTTTAAGGGTTCATTTCCTTTCTTTAGCCTGTTCTTATATATTATTTTACCTTTAGCATCTCTTATTATTTCCCTTTTGCTGATAGTTCCGCTTAAAGCCGTATTTTGGAGATATTCTATGCCTGTAACCCCTTTATTATCTCCCGCAATACCGATTATGTTTTTTGCCAGATTTGCATTTGGAAAAAATCTGTCTTGTCTGGCGTCAAAAATAACACCCCGGAGCTCTAGTTTTTTTAGTTTTTCATATATCCGTTTATTAAGTTTTTTTTTAATGGAAATAAAATTTTTACCCTTTTTATATTTTTTTTCCAATTTTTTCTTGGGAATTTCGAGTGTTTTAGATAATGATGAGAGGACTTTTTCTTTGTTTTTTATATCATTTTTCATAAGAGAGCAATCCCAGGTTATTATGGATTCAGCCAGGATATTGCCATTAGTATCAAATATTGTGCCTCTCGGGCCTACTTCAGAAATAGATCCGGTAAACTCTTTTGTCGCTGTTTTGGAAAGATTATCATGTTTTATCGTTTGTAGATAAAATAAGCGTGCGAAAATAGGTAAGACGGGGAGTATTCCGATTAAAGCGCAAATTTTCAATCTTGCGCGAAAAGTTGAAATTTTATTGCCTCTCACAATGAGCCATTTAAGTTAATTTCAAATATAGTGAGGTTTTGTAGCATAAATATCGTTAATAAGGTAGATTACCTAAGAATGATTTAAATAGCGAAAAACATAGAGCGGAGCAAATAAGTTTTGGGATAAAATCTAATCTTAGTGAGCCCAGGCAAACCATCCCAAATTCTTTTTGTTTGAGTCATCTTTTTTATCTAAGATGATTACGGAAGCGGGTTCAGGATAAACCATACCAAGCATTAATGCCTTCTCTTGAAGTTTTTCAGGTGATAAGGCTATGTGTATATCTTTGGATAGGTACTTGTTGGAATTCGTGATTGCTGTTATCTCTTTTGTTATTTCCCTTACCCTATAACCCAGCTTGGTTGCTTGTATGTGTTCCCATATAAAGACAAATAAAACCGCGCTTATCATTAGAATAATTTTTGCGTAGCGCATGTGTTTTTTTTTAGCCATGATGTTTAATCGTGCTACTGGTTAGGGTTTACTGAAAAACCCTATTTGCAACCAAACCTCCGCTTTTGGTTTGCGACTTCGTTATTCGTCACTCACAGACTGCTGATTAGAGTATGCTCGTTTCTCACACCTTGTCTCAGCTCAAAATCAGCGATTTTCTAAATAAATATAGCTTCTCAAAAAACCCTTTTATTCCATCCCAAATAATTCTATTCTTCTAATGGTGTGTTTTTCCCAAAGATACAAGGTTTTTGTGGGGGATAAGTTCGATTTAATGTCTGTTCTTCCATTTCTAACCGATTTATTCAGCAAGAGTCTCTGCAATCTGGTGCCTACTTTTAATATGTTTGAAGTATTCATATTTTAAGTCTCCTACGATTTTTATTTTTCCAGATTATTTCTGAACTTCTGTTCTTTCTATTACTCTCAGCTTTGCGCTTCTTGCTCTTTTATTGCTTGCAACTTCTTCATCGGAAGGTTTTATGGGTTTTTTTGTTATCAGTTCCCAGCCTCCCAATTTCACCATTGATTTAAAAGTTTCTTTCACTATTCTGTCTTCAAGCGAATGAAAAGTTATGATGCACATTCTTGAACCCTTGCCCATAAAATGAGTGGCGCTATGAATGCCTTTTAAGAGATTATCCAATTCTGAATTTACGGCAAGTCTTAAGGCTAAAAATGTTCTTGTTGCCGGATGAATCTTATCTTTTCTTCGAATAAAATGTTTTTCTATTAAATTTTTAAGATCCGAGGTGCTGACTATGGTATTCTTTTCTCTTTCTTTAACAATTAATTTTGTTATCTTACGGGAAAATTTTTCCCCTGATATTCTTATTAAATGTTCAATTTGCTCATAAGGCCATTTATTGATAATGGTATAGGCGGTAAGCGGATTTTCCGGATTGATTCTCATATCAAGAGGTCCGTCATGTTTAAAACTAAAGCCTCTTGACGCTTTGTCAAAATGAAGAGATGATACGCCCAAATCAAATAAAACTCCGGAAATTCCGATAATATTTTCACGAGGCAAAATTTCATCGATATCGGCAAAATTGCCTTGAATTAAGGTCGTTTGTCCGGCTTGTTCGGCCAATCCTTTTTTTGCTAAAGCAAGCATTTCAGGATCCCAATCTATGCCAATAAGTCTGCCTTGCTCATTAAGTTCTGAAATAATTCTCTTGCTATGTCCGGCCATACCCAATGTTCCGTCAACATAGATGCCGTTTTTATTTGTAACGAGATATTTAATGGTCTCATTAGGTAAAACGGGTTCGTGAGTATAATTTTTCGTCATATGTCTAAAATTTTGCTGAATTTCGCAGATGACGGTTCCATTATATTTTTGTTGTATGTTTTCCATAAGTTGGCATTCCATATTTCAACCTTGTTCCCTACTCCTCTTATAACTACTTCTTTTTTTAATGAGGCGTGAGCTTTTTGATTTTGTGGGATTAAAATTCTCCCTTGATCGTCTAATACTGAATCAGACGCATTACCGAAAAAATATCTTTTAAAGGCTCTTTCTTCTTCTTTATTGTCGGCTTTAAATATCTCCATATTGTTTGCTAAGAGCCCTTCCCATGTTGATGGCAGAAAAAGAAAGAGACAACCATCAAAGCCTACGGTAGTCATGAAATAGTTTTTATCTTCTTTACGAAGAGTTTCTCTAAAGCGTGAAGGAATAAAAATACGACTTTTGTTGTCCATCACATATTTATATTCTCCGTAAAAAACGCTCATCCCTTTTCCACCTTTTTAATCCATTCTTAAACACAATCCACCACTTTTAACCACCATGAGATAAAAGTATAGTGAATGAAGCTTGATTTGTCAATACCCTTTTTAAGAAAGACTTAAAAATTAAGCGGTTTTTACCCCTTTCTGCTTAGCTTTTGATATGGCATTCAGGATAGGTTTGAAATAATAGAGAGGGTTATAATGATGCGCGTTTTCTATTTATTTTGCAGCAATATATAAATAGGTAGAACATTAGGTTAATCTAAATATTAGAGTAGATTGTTTTTTTTAGGATGGATTTATTTATTTAAACCGGATATTTTTCCGGTTTTAACGTCATAGCGCCAAGCATATTCAAGAGCGCTTATTTTATTATAGGGCATGCCATAGGCTCGATAAAGGGCTGTATGAACCGGGTTTTCATTTTTTATCATATTGCAGAAACGGTAGAAAGAATCACCCGCTTTCATTTTCATTAAAAATCTTACAAGACTGTAAGATTGGGCATACCAAAGCCTAATACTTTCCTCATCCGCTTCTTCAAGTTTTTCAATTCTCATTAAATCTTTGAGTTTAAAGCCGGCGCCGCGGGAAATCATTTTAAGATTTTTAGAAAGCCATACTGGAATAGAGGCCCCTCTTTCCACCTGAATATAAACAGCCATACCTTCACTGAGCCATAGCGGGTTCGGTTTTTTGCTGAAGAAGCTGTCAAAATAGATATGGGTTAATTCATGAGCAATAATACCGAAGGTGCCGGGATTTTTATAGACAAAAATTTTTCTTTCTTTTAAAGATGCCGTTCCTCCCGACCAAGCCGGTCGGCCTGTGATTTTTTGATAGGTATCCTGAGATGAGCAAAAAAACAGAAAAACTTTTTTATCCCTTGTCCAGGGTGAAAAAGCTATAAGGTCAAGCATGATATTGCCGTGAAGATGTTCCAGAGCATTTATGATTTTTTTTGAAACCGCATTACCTTCTTCATAGATAACAAAGTGTCTGGTTTCACGCATGGAAAAGCCATCAGGGATGGCGGGATACGCGTCATTAACTTTGTCCAAAGTTGTGTTTAGCGCTTCCATTCTTTCTTCAGCTGTATGTCTTTTGGTGAAATCTTGAGAGGAAAGCCCTTTTATGTCATCAGTTTTAAGTGGCACTACAAATAGACTTGAGTTAAAGGTTTTTGTGGAAGTATATTTATCCGTTGATGAGGGAAGAATATTTTGACGAGGGAGAGGACTATGTGGCTTTGTGGTAGGTGTTTTTGTTTTTAAATCGGGCGCGGATAGGTCATCATAGGCGAAGGGATTCGTTTCCAAAATTATTGTTTCATCAGTTTTGAAATCCGAAACTATATATTGGTACATAAAGGTTCCCCATAATCCGGTTACAAGAACCCAAAACCAAATTCTTAATTTTGAAAAAATATCCATAATAGTTAGTAGCAGAAAACAGTAATCAGAAATCAGTAGCTAAGGAGTCCTCCGCATATCTTTCCGTGCTCTATCTTGAGGAGTTTCTTGCTTTAAGTATCATTTCCGACATGGAATTAACAAATAAGCTAAACAATATTACAAAGATGGCATGTATTGACGCTATTGCCCATAAAATTGTTCCAAGCGGCATGCCCAATAGAAAGCTTTTTAAATAATATGTTCCAAGCATTAAAAGAGCCGCTGTTAAAGCTATTAAAAAAACATGAAATCTTTTCATGAACATAGCCGAGGCTGAAGGCGCTATTAAGAAAAGCAACCATGTTGGAGCCCAGTAGGAGCCGAGAAGATAAAAAATAATAGCGGTAATGAGTAAATTAAATATAACGGTTAAAATTCTTATTTTTTGAATCCACTTAAAGAATTTATATTCATTTTTTGAAACCCACCAATTTATAACAAATGTAACAGCAAGAATTCCGAATGTTGTATATATAGTTTGTTTCTCAAGAGGTGAGAAATAAATGGCAAATACCGTAAGTATAAGCGCGAATGGCGTAAAATAAGTGTTTAATAAGTGCATTGTCCTCTCCTTAAAATAAAAACAAATCTGTCCCTTTCTTCTCCCTCAAGCGCATATTTATGTATGGCATAAACACCTGTATTCATTTTTTTCATGATGCGAATAATTTTAGCAGATTTTAAAATTTCAGCGTTTACATGCCAAGCGCAAAACAAGCCACCATTTTCTTTAACCATATTTAAGCATTGAGGCAATATATTTTCAAGTTGTCCCATAGCCCTTTCAATTAAAATATCGGTTTTCCCTTTTTGATTGCGCGGGCTTTCACCTATTCTTTCATTGGAAACCTCAATTTTTTTTAGTTTCAATTTAGAAAAAAGGGATATTAGAAAATTTCTTCTTTTAAGATTTGGCTCATAAAGTTTGAAGTTTGCTTCTTCAAGGAGAATTTTAAGCGGAATTCCCGGAAGTCCGGCTCCTGAACCTCCATCGCTGATAAGTTTGCCCTGAAGCTGTGGAAATAGCGCTCTTATTTTTTTTAGAGGCGCTAAAGAATCGGCAATATGTCTTACCCATACGATAGCGGCATCTTTATTTGAAATTAAATTAAACTTTTTATTTTCCTCTAATAATTCATTTACATAGGCCTCTAAAAGTTTCAAATGGCTTTCAGGCAGGTCAATGTCCCATTTTTTTATTTGCTGTAAGAAATGATTTTTGTCGGTCATAGTTTGAGCCCTTTATTTTTTTGTTTCTTTTGTCTGGTTCCCGCAATATTAATAAGCAGAAGCTGTATATCACTTGGAGTTACTCCCGGAATACGCGATGCCTGACCAATGGTTTTTGGGCGCACCTTTATAAATTTTTGTTTTGATTCAAGAAGCAGGCCCTTGATTTTTGAAAAGTCCAAGGTGCCGGGGATATTTATGTGTTCGAAATTTTTCATTTTTTCAACTTCTCTTTCATTTCTTTCAATATAGGTTTTATATTCTTTTTGTATTTTCGCTTCTTTAATAGCTGTTTCTATTGACCAGGGAAGCATATTTGATTTTTTTGATATTTTCCCCTTAGGATTGTCTATGATTTCTTCAACGGATTTTTTATAGAGTTTAAAGGGTTTTTTATATTTCTTATTTATTAACCCCGTTTTAAAACCATATTTCAAAAGGCGAAGGTCAGCATTATCTTTGCGCAAAAGCAGGCGGTATTCCGCTCTAGAAGTAAACATCCTATAAGGTTCATCTATATTTTTTGTTACCAAATCATCTATCATAACTCCGATATAAGCTTCATTTCTTTCAAGTATCAATGGCTCTAGGTTTTTTAATTTATTTGCTGCATTTATGCCGGCCATAAGACCTTGGGCTGCGGCTTCTTCATAACCTGTGGTGCCGTTGACTTGTCCGGCCATAAATAAGCCCGGTACTATTTTTGATTCAAGAGTTTTTTTGAGTTGAATCGGATATGCAAAATCATATTCTATGGCATAGCCCGCGCGCAGTATCTCAGCTTTTTCAAGACCTTTAATGGCATGAAGTATTTTTAATTGTGTTTCTTCCGGAAGACTGGTTGCCAGACCGTTTAAATAGTATTCTTCGGTGGTAAGACCTTCCGGCTCTAAAAATATATGATGACTTTTATGGTGAGGAAACTTTACGATTTTATCTTCTATAGAAGGGCAATATCTTGGCCCTATTGATTTGATTTTACCCGAATAAAGAGGCGAGGAATGAAGATTATCGTTTATAATTTTTGTTACTTTATCATTGGTGTGAGCAATCCAGCAGGAGCGGGATTTTATATTCAAGGGCGTCGAAAAATGTGAAAATGGCTCATAAGGATTATCGGTTTTTTGTTCAACACATTTTGAAAAATCTATTGAGCGGCCATTTATTCTCATTGGAGTTCCGGTTTTAAGGCGGTCAATTTCTATGCCATGAGCTTTTATGCTATCGGAAAGATGATTGCTTGGATAATGATTATATCGTCCGCCCGGAAAAGATTTCAAGCCTATATGAATGAGTCCCTTGAGAAATGTCCCTGCGGTAATTATCACGGCATTTGCTTTATATTTAGTTTCTCTTTGAGTTATCACACCTTTTAATGCGGAGCTCTGACTCCATAAAGATACAACTTCATCTTGGAGGATAGACAAATTTTCTTGTTTTTCAAGAACATGTTTCATTGAGAATTGATAAGTTTTTTTATCGCATTGCGCTCTTGGAGAATGGACAGCGGGACCTCTTGACATATTGAGCATATGATAACTTATGGCTGAAAAATCCGTAATTTTAGCCATTTCCCCGCCTAAGGAGTCAATTTCACGGACTATCTGTCCCTTACCAATTCCCCCAATGGAAGGATTACAGGACATTTGCGCTATGGTATCCAAGTCTTGTGTGATAAGAAGAGTTTTAACGCCCATTCTGGCGGCTGCCAAAGCGGCTTCACAGCCGGCATGACCGGCGCCCACTACGATTATTTCAAAATTGTCAGGATATTTAAATTTCATTACATTGATAAAATTACTTTAAAAGTATTCTCCGATAATAGATTTATTTTTACAAGCAGATAAAACATGCCAAAAGTCCCAATAGCTGAGAAAGCTAATATTAATATGGTTTTAAGCACGGACATAGTGCTGATTGTTTTTATTGTTTTTACAAATAGTATCAGTAGCCAAATGCCCGCTAACCCTTCAAATATTAGAAATAGATTTTCAGAATTTAAAAACACTGAAAAGAATAATACGGGTAAGATTAAAACCAATATTAAATTAACTGCAAAACCAGCTTTTAAGACAAAGATAAAATTGTTGATGTCTTTTTTTATTATCCAGACGAGCAATGCCGTAAAAACCAATAAGAGAGCACATTGGATAAGGAAATTATCCGATGTTTTTAAAATATAAATCCCCGTTATAACAGAAATCACACAGGAAAATAAAGCTATGGAAAATTTGAATTTATAAAACTTAATTAAGAAAACTGCTAAACCGGCAAAAATTACCGCCATAAGAGTTCCCCAAAAAAACTGAACACCAAAATAAAAAAGAAAACTAGGCTCGGCTATATTAAGGGCCGCCAGTTCATTTGGAAAATCCAAAGGCTTGTAGTTTAAGAATAAGGAGTTGCTTAGAATAAAAATGAGATAAATTCCCAAAGGAAAAATCAAATTTATTTTATTTTCATTTAAATTTTGAAAAAAATCTTCCGGCTTTAACAAGAGGTTTTTTGCAAATAATAAGTTTTCAATAATTTTAGGCATAGTTTCTTATTTTCCCACGCAAAACTTTGAGAATATATTTGAAAGGAGCTCCTCAGAGTTTGTTTCTCCGATAATATCTGAAAGTTCATTTAAAGCTGATTTTAAATGTTCGGCGGCAAACTCCAAATGAATTTTCTTGTTTTTTATCATCTTTTCAAAAAGTTTTATTTCCGCTAAACAACTGTTTAAGGCTTGATAATGCCTCATAGATGTTACAATCGCGGATGATTGTTCACTAAATATTGCTTCCTGTCTTTTTACTATGAGGTTTTTGAGTTTTTCTATACCTGAATTTGTTTTGCAGGAAATATTTAAAATTCCTTTTTCAGGCAATCTTTCATGTTGTAAATCCGCTTTATTAAAAATTTTGATGAGTTGTGTTTTCTTAGCATCTAAATGTTTCTTTATTTGTTTTGCAACCTCTTTTTCATGCGCGCATGGTTTTTTAGAATAATCCATAACCCAAATAATAATGTCGCTTGTTTTTATAAAATCTATCGCCCTGAGAATGCCTTCTTTTTCAATGGGATTTTTTGTGGCGGTTTTTATTCCCGCGGTATCTGTAAAAATAAAAGAAATTCCGGAGAAATCTATTTTTTCCTCAATGGTGTCTGTTGTCGTGCCGGATATTTTTGTAACTATGGCTCTTTTGTAGCCGAGAAGCGCGTTTAAAAGGGATGATTTGCCTGAATTTGGAATTCCTATGATGCTTGTTTTAAAGCCATCTTTTATAAACCTGCCTTTCTCAAAACTTTCCGCCAATCTCTGAAGAGACGTGATTATTTTTTTTATTTTTTTTAAAAATTCTTTGAAATTAATTTCAAGCAGTTCTTCTTCACTATCATCAAGTCTGACTTCAATTTCACTTAAAATATTTAAAATTTCCGACTTTATCTTCTTAATTTGAATGCTTATTTCCCCTCTAAGATGAGCTATGGCGGAGTTGTGAGAAGAGGAGCTTTCAGAATGAATCAAATCATTTATAGCTTCCGCTTGAGTTAAATCCATTTTTCCATTAACAAAAGCTCTCATGGTAAATTCTCCGGCAGCCGCTTCCCTGGCGCCGTTTTTTATTGCGAGCGCAAGTATTGTTCTAATTATAAAGGGTGAGCCATGACAGAAGATTTCCACGGTATTGTCGCCGGTATAACTTTTTGGGGCTTTATAGAAAACAGTAATCACTTGGTCTATAAGGTTTCCTTTTTCCATCACTCTTAAGAGATGAGTTTGTTTGGTTTTCAGATTGAGGAAGTTTTTTTGGGGATAAAGAAATTTTGATGCTATGGTGAAAGCATTTTTACCTGAGAGGCGTATTATTGATATTGCCCCGAACCCCGGAGGGGTTGACGGGGCAATAATTGTTTTAGACAAATCAGATATAAACATAGCGCAACCTATAGACTGTAAGCTTTTAATTGCCAGCCGGTTTTATTACAATTTTTCTCCATCTTCCGTCGCCTTCAGAGGAGGTTTGCAATTTTGGATAATCTTTTTTAATGATTCCATGAACGAATTTTCTTTGAGGCGCGCTCATTGGGTCAAGTCTAAAAGGTTTTGTTGTTTGCTGAACCGCTTTTGCCGCATATTCTATTTTTTTGAGAATATCTTTTTCTTTGCGTTCCCAGTAATTAGAGGTATCAATTTGTACCGGAGTATGGGGTTTCATTGTTCTGTTGATTATCGCATTAACCAAGTATTGTATCGATTCAATTCCTGTGCCGTTTTTGTTCACAAAAAGGCTGCTGTCTTCGGAATCAAACTTTATTATTATTTTGTCAGAGCTTTTTTCATAATGCGCTTCCGTAATATTGAATGACACTCCCATAAGACTTAACATCTGAGAAAGTATGGATTTGGCATTTTTCATTACATCGGCTGTTTTAGCGGGCTGTGGCTGAATCTCGGTGCTTTTTTGAATATTTCCTTGAACAGGTTTGGCCTCTTTAGGTTTTGAATTCCAATTGCGCTCGGATCTTTTTTTTTGAGTGGGAGCTTTAGTTTGTTTGTCGGGCTTTTTGTGGCTTTGGTTTTCTTCAGAGCCTTTCCATTTTTTTTCTGTTAAAATAACACTTGCTTTTTTTGAACCAATACCGAGAATTCCTTTTTTTCCTTCTTTAACTATTACAATTTCCACTTGATCTCTGCGAAGTAATAATTTTTTTAGACCTTTATCTATTGCGTCTTGAATTGTTTTTCCTTCTATTTTAAGTTCTTTCATTGTTTTATTTCTCCTAAATAAAATTTATTTTGATTGTTTTTGCAAATAAAGCTGTTGAGAAAAGCTTGATACGCTGTTTATTAGCCAGTACAGAACCAGTCCCGCGGGAAAGGTTAAGAACATGAAGGTGAATATGACAGGCATCCATTTCATTACCGCCATTTGTCCTTTGTCTCCCCCTGCTGTTTGCGGGGCTACATGTTGTTGCAGAAGCATTATGGCGCCCATGGTTATGGGAAGTACATAATAAGGATCTTTTGAGGAAAGATCACTTATCCAGAAGATGAAATCCGCTCCATGTAGAGCCCAGCTGTTTCTAAGCGCGGTAAATAGAGCGAAGAATATGGGTATCTGAAGAATCATAGGTAAGCAGCCACCAAGCGGATTTGTTCCGTTCTTCTTATACATAGCCATAACTTCAGTGTTTAAGCGTTTAGGATCCTCTTTATACTTTTTTTGCAATAGTTGAAGTTCCGGCTGAAGTACTTTCATCATATTCATAGCCTTATAGCTTTTCCAACTGAGCGGGAACATCAATATTTGAAGAATAACACTTAAAATGATAATCGCGAATCCATAATTGCCGGTCATGTTAAAGAAATAAAGAAGAGATGAATTGGCAAGTTTGGCAAGAGGCGAAAAGAAGCCGAAATCTACCGATCTATCCAGGCCATGGCCAAGAGCTTCCAGTTTCTGATAATCTTTTGGCCCTATATAGAAATCTACTTTCCATTGTTTCGTCTTACCGGGTTTGATTGATACGGCGGCGAAGGGCATAGCTATGAAAGGAGATTTTTTGTCATTTATTTTGGGATTATCATATAGAATTGATTTATTGACAGAAAGATCCTCATTAGAGATTATGGCGGCTAGAAAGTATCTATTGTCTATTCCCACCCATTTCCAATCCATAATGGAAGTACTTTCTTTCATTTTATGAATTGTCGGATGTTTTTTGTCTTTTTCCAATACCGTGTATTTTGCCTTCCATAATTTTGTGTTTTCTTTTTCTTCGTTTTTAACGGTGCCAAGTCCCGGCCCCATTTTTAATTGCCATTCTTCAAATATTTTAGATTCTGAAGTTATATTTGAAACACTTATTTCAAGAGTGCTTATGCCGGAATTTTTGTCAAAAGCATAATTTTTCTTTATAAGAAAATTCTCATTTGTTCGGCTCTCAAATTTAAGAGCATGAGATTTTTTTTCTACAAGTTTGAAATTATAGTTCTCAAAACTGCCCAGAAGCGAAGATGAAGGGTCAATAACAAGTTCCGCGGGGCTAACGGGCCCGTCATATATTAAGCTTGTTATTTGCGCGCCTTTTGAATTAATGGAATATTCTGACTTTCCTATTTTTATCTTTTCAATAGTTCCGGGAATATTGGCTTGTTGTGGTGTAAATTTTTTAATTTTAGCGGATTTTGTTTGTAGCGCGGGTGTAGTCGCTGCGGATTTTTTAGGTATTGTTTGCGCGACATTTTGAGTTTGGTTTATTGCGGGTTTTTTTTCCACTACGGAAAACCAGAATATATAAACGATGGATGACAACACTATCGCCAGCACAAGATTTTTTTGCATATGTTTCTCTCTCCTTGAGATTAAGTGGAGAAGAAATGGCGTTTATGGAACGGGGTCAAACCCGCCCGGATGGTAAGGATGGCATTTTAAAATTCGTTTTATTGTGAGATATAAAGCCTTTAAGACACCGTGCTTTTTTAGAGATGAAAAAGCATACTCTGAGCATGTCGGTGTGAATCTGCATGATGCAGGTCCTAATATCGGCCTCAGGAATCTATATACAAATGACAGCGCATTAATTATTACAAACTTGAATCCTAATACCTCGTCATTTTTTTGCTTCTTCATTATAAATCCCGGCTTTAAGCCACAATTTTTTTAAGTCCAGGGCGGCTTGGTCTTTGTTTTCCAATTTACATCCCGCCAAGGGATAAATTATAATTCCGGCGCCATCCTTTAACGCGCCTTTTGACAATCTGAAAGCTTCTCTTAATAATCGTTTTGTTTTGTTTCGCTTTACAGCATTGCCTAATTTCTTACTTACCACTAATCCCAATTTTATATTTTTAGGATTAAAAGCGTCCTTTGAAAAATCTTTTTGTTCATCTTCTTGGAAAATAACATACCACATCACTAAATTTTTAGTGGCGGTTTTTTTTCCATTTTTGAATATGAAATCAAAAAGTTTCCGTTTTTTAATTCGAAGACTTTTTGGAAAAGAAAACTTATTCACTTATATCCCCTTACAAATTAGATTATGGGAATAAGGTGCCATCTTCCTTTTTGGCGTCTTCTTGCCAAAACTTTTCTTCCACCCGGTGTTGCCATTCTTGCGCGGAACCCGATGGATTTTTTTCTTCTTCGTACATTTGGTCTATAAGTCGGTAACATAGTAATCCTATTGTATTAAATTTTCGCTGAAAAATCAAAAATTAAGTGTAACGCATGGTGTTTAGAATTCAAGTCTGTTTTGTTATTGAAAGCATATTACTATTCCCACGAGGTGATATTTATCGCTGGATTTACCGTGTTCCATGTATTTATATCTATAAGATAATCCAAAGTGGCGCGTAAAATAAACATTTATGATAGCGCTTGAACTGTGAGCTATATGCGGCTTCTCAAATCTGCTCATATATTTGAGTTTTATTTCCGCAAAATGATGGAATTTTGTGCTTAGGTTTAATCCTGCGATAGGATAGCGGTTTTTGTCAATTATATTTTTATCTTGATATGGAACGAAAGGGCTTGTAAAGTCTATTTCCAAATCAAGCTCAACTTTTTCATAGGAATAGCCTATATACGGCAATAGAGAGCCTTTGAATTTTCCTGCTTCAAAATATCTATATTGTCCGGCGCGAACATAGTAGTAAAGAATATTATTATTCATTTCAAAAGAGGTGAATCCCGATAAATTGCTTTCGGCATTCATATCCACATTTATTTTTTCCACTCCAAGACCTATAACATACTTGCCTTTATCGGTAACTTTCGGATACCAATCCACTATAGCGTGGAGTCCTTTGAGATTGCTGTAATTAAGATTTGAAGACTTATAATAAAACAAGTTTCCTTGGAATTTTTCAGATTTTATCCATTGAAAATAAGCTCCGTACATTGGCGCGGTGTCTTTTAGGTTCAGATTGTAATCGGAATTGTCGAGTTTATTTGTTATTGTTCCTGTGTAAGGAGCAATAATGAGCATTTCTTTTGCTTTAAGAATACCTTGAGCGAAAAAAGTAAAGATTAATAGGAGTATCAGCTTGTTTTGCATTGAAGTTACCATCCTTTAAATGTGCTTAATTTTTTTGCTTGTGTCTGCGAATCATTATTTTTACTTTGTTGTAATTAAATTCTCTTTTTATTTTTTTGTTTAGGGAAAGGGCTTTATCCAAATCTGTTTGCGCACCTGAGATATCTCCTTCTTCCGCTTTAATATAGGCTTTATAAAGAAACGCTTTTGCGCATGCCGGGTCTATTTGAAGAACCTGTTCTATATCGAAATCCGCATCCTCTTTTTTATCTAATCGATACTTCGCAAAAGCTATATCCGCATAAACGGAAGGAATCTCTCCTTCAATTTCAAGAGCATCGGTATAGAGTTCAATAGCCTCTTCATATTGCTTTCTTCTCAT
>CAZHQC010000002.1:0-50062 GCA_964534135.1 uncultured Elusimicrobiaceae bacterium
CTATTTTACAACAGACTTTTAACTTTTTTGTTGCACTAGCGTTTAGAACTCATGTTCTTTTTCCGTTGAAACAAAAAATTAATATCTATTTTCTATAGTATAAGAGTAGGATAAAAATAAAAGGAGGATGGTATTATGAAAACTCTAAAAACTCTTACAATTTTGGCCATTGCCATTCTTATATTACCCACCTTTTTAGCTGCAAAAATGGTGAGTATTGCAACATCAAAAGCAAATGTAAGAACAGGCCCAAGCGTCGGGTATGATCTTTTATGGACAGTCGCTAAATATACGCCTTTTAAAATTTTGGAATCCCAAGGAAGGTGGCACAAAGTAAAAGATTTTGAGGGCGATATAGCCTGGATACACAACTCCGTGCTTTCCGATGCACCTTGTGTCATAGTGAAGACGAAGGGAGTCAATTTAAGAGAAGACCCGGGCAGCAAAGAAATTTTATGGATTCTTGGAAAAACTTTTCCTTTGAAATTTATTGAAAAAAAGGGAAATTGGCTTCACGTGAAAGGCAAAGGTGTAAACGGTTGGTTGCACAATTCAACTGTATGGGGATTCATAGAAAAATCAAAGCCAGAAAAGAAATATTTCCTTAAGAAATTAATCAACTAAGATATTAGGAAATTCCTCAACTTTCTAAACTTTATACATTTTCAATCTTAATAGCGATATTATAAGGCCCTTTGACCTTTACACCGATATAATCGGCCTGTTCTAAAACCTCATTAATCTGTTTATCAATTTCCTTTTAAATCAAAAAAGTCTAATAAACGCTGGGTATTCGATATAATGAGATAAAAGCCTGAAACGATGAAAAAAGGTCGGACAGCCATAAGGAACCCGCAATCAAACGGAATTGCCGAGGTGTTTTTCGACAGCTTTAAGTGGGATTATATATGGCAAAGCGAATTACAGAACTATGATGAAGTTTCAAGGAAGATAGGGAAGTGGATAAAAGAGTAAAACTTCAGATAATCGTGGAAAGTATGGCCGACTTTTAAGATATATTGAAATTGACGGCAAAGATATCGGGGCCGAATTAATAAAACAAGGCTTTGCCTTTTCCTATAAAAAATATCCACATGAAAGATTTACGAAATACAACCAATTTAAAACCAAAACAATTAAAAATTAAAGCGGCTTATGGTCCGATACTTGTAATTATAATAATGATAAAAAAGTTACTCCTAAACCAAAGAGAAAAAACTTTATTTTGCTATTTTCTCAAAAATTGTTTTAATAAGGTTGATGAAAATATGGGAGAAATATGAAAAATATACAAAAAATACTTACTTTAATCTTTATAATAACAGTTTTAATTTCTTGTAATAAACCAAGTATTGAAAAAGCGGAAATTTTAATCAAAGCGCAGAAATATGATGAAGCTATCAAAATTATTCGCCCGATGGCTGAAGAAGGTTTTGAAAAGGCACAGAATCATTTAGGTGTTAGGTATAACTTGGGACAAGGTGTTACGCAAGATTATAAGGAAGCAATAAAATGGTATACGAAAGCGGCTGAGCAAGGTTTAGCTAATGCGCAATTTAATTTAGGTGGTATGTATTACCTTGGACAAGGTGTTACGCAAGATTATAAGGAAGCCATAAGATGGTATACAAAAGCAGCAGAGCAAGGTTTAGCTGATGCGCAATTTAATTTAGGGAGTATATATAGAAGGGGACAAGGTGTTACACAAGATTATGTTGAAGCTCATAAATGGATAAATCTTTCTGCTGTTCAAAATACTAAAGCCATCGTGGATAGAAATAAAATTGAAACAGAAATGACAAAGGCACAAATTGCTAAGGCGCAAAAATTAGCTTCGGAATTTGTCGTAAAAAAAGAAAAATAATAAAATTTGTGTGTTATAAATAACAACTTTTACTTATAGAAATCCTAGTTGTAAATTATTCACGAGGAGAATTTATGGAAAATATAAAAAAAATACTCGCTTTAGTTTTCATGATAACAATTTTAATTTCTTGTAATAAACCAACTTTAAAAGAGGCGGAAGTTTTGATTAAAGCAGCGAAATATAAGGAAGCTATAAAAATCATTCGCCCTCTTGCTAAAAAAGGTAATGACAATGCGCAATTTGATTTAGGTTCTATGTATTACCTTGGAAAAGGTGTTAAACAAGATTATAAAAAAGCAATAAAATGGCATACGAAAGCGGCTGAGCAAGGTTATGCTAAGTCTCAGTATAATTTAGGAGGTATATATTTTTATGGACAAGGTGTTACGCAAGATTATAAGGAAGCCATAAAATGGCATACAAAAGCAGCTAATCAAGGGTATCCTGAGGCTCAATTTTCTTTGGGTATTATTTATGATAGGGGAGAGGAAGATTTTCTTATGATGGATCCAACTTTGACTAAACATCAACTGCGTGTAACTAAAAATTATGTTGAAGCATATAAATGGTATTATCTCGCTGCTTCTCAAAATGAAAGACATGCAGAATATAGAGATGACCTTGGTAAAAAAATGACAAAAGAGCAAATTGCTGAGGCTAAAAAACTAGCTTTTGAGTTTGTCGCAAAAAAAGAAAAATAATAAAATTTGTGTGTTATAAATAGCAACTTTTATTTATAGAAATTCTGTTTGCAAATTATTCACGAGGAGAATTTATGGAAAACAAAAAAATTGAAGAAGAAGTTGGAGCGGCAATTGGAGTTATGGCGCAATTAGGAAAATGGGGTAAAATGGATAGTTCTATGACTGATTTTGGTGTTTATGGTAATGATGCTATTCTTTTACAAGAAGTAGGAGAATTGCTTAGCACAAAATTTACTGTGAAGTTTATAGCTTTAAATTCTAACTATTGTACGCTCGGAGAAGAACTTTTAGAAGAATTAGATAGAACACTACAGACACTTTATTTTATTGTTACTGATCAGACAAAACATTATATTGATCAGTGGGTATTATTGGGTAAATCTTTTTCTAATATGGAATTTGAAAAAATGTTCAAGACATTAGATCTTGTTAGATATAAACTATTTAGTTTAAAACAAAGGTTTGAGGGCAAAGATTTTTATTCTATGATAATTAAAATGGATGAATATTTTCCGGTGGTCCAATCTTAAAGGTAATTATCAAGAATACTTAACTGAAAATATAGAAATATAACAAAATGCGTAAATTGTTATATTTTGCTGAAAAAAAAGTAAGATTTTATTTTTCTATATCGGTTTTTGGAGATTTATTCAGTTCTTAAGTGGGGCACAATAATTTATTGTGGTATAATACTGAAAAGCCGCACAGGGGGCTTGAAGGGAAAACGCCGATGGAGAATTTTTTCAAAGGAGCGGTTCCTTGATTCAAAAAAGCCCAATATGTATGGACATCGTACAACCCCTTGAAAAATTTATAAAAATTTGGTAAAAATAATTAGTGACAGTTTTAGGATTTGAGAACAGAATTAGAAAATTTTTTTACGCGTTGTGCCTGACTTTGGTTTGCGTTGTGGTATCCCCTTTATCCGTATACTCCGAAAATTATTCCGTTTCATACCTTTGGCATTCCGATTTATCCAAGATTTCTGTGTATAAGAAAAAGATTCTTGTATTCTCGACTCGGATTGTAAGCAGAATTCATAGCCACCTTTTGAAATCGTCCGGACTTGAACCGGCCGTCGTCATAAAATCGAGAGATTGGAAACCTCAAAATAAGAAGATTGCCTTGCCCGAGCGTTTAGCGAGCGGAGCTCAAGCAAAAAAAATCACTTCCAAGCCCGAGGACCCTTTGGAAGACGAAATAGAAAAATATATTAAGAGCCAGCGTCGCCGCGGCGTAATCAGATCTAACGAGCGCACTGCCTGGGTAGTTTACGATTTTAAAACGGATAAAAAAATTGTCAGTATAAACGAAGATGTCCCCATGGAGGCTGCCAGTCTGATTAAACCTTTTATCGCCCTCGCGTTTTTTCGGGGGGGTGGAATCGGGGAAATATATTTACGGAAAAAAATCGCGGAGATTAATGGAAAAAATGATACGCAAATCCGACAACCCCTCGGCCGATTGGTTTTTGAGGTTAATGGGCGGACCTCGTTCCGTGCAAAAGATTCTTAAAAAATACTACGGCGGGATATTTAAAAATACGCGTCTGTTGGGATATATTCGGGCCAACGGGAGGACTTACCGCAACAAAGCTTCCGCTCACGATTACAGCCGTTTCCTTTATTCTCTCTGGAAAGACAAACTGTCTGGGTCCAAAGAAATCAAGAGGCTTATGAATCTTCCCAATGCCGACAGATTTTACACTTCAACTCCCGGAGTTCCCAAAGGCACCGAGGTTTACGATAAAACAGGGACAACGTCTCATCTTTGCGGAAATATGGGCATACTTGTGGCCCAACGCGAGGACGGAAGGGAGTATCCGTATATCGTAGTCGGAATTATAGAAAAGGACAGCAAGGCGCGGAATTATTCGAGATGGATGCGCACCAGGGGGGATATAATAAGGCATGTTTCGGAAATAACTTACGAAAGAATATCCGGCCACCACAAATTTGAGGATTTCGAATCTCTTACCGCGAGTTCCGGCGGAAGCGAAAAGCAAGAATAACCAATGGTTTAAGAAAAAACAAAAAGAGTTTATGTAGTGTTCTATATGCTCTGCATTTTTATTATTATTCCTATAATTCTCATAACGATTTCAAAATTATTTTAAGTAATTTAGGGGAAATAGTATGTTTGATAATTTAATTAAGTTTTGGAAGGGTGATGACTTTCTTTCCACGGTTCTTGATGAATTTCAAGAAATGTTGGTGGACTCTCAAAGAATATTCACCTGTGTTTTTAAGTTTCTGGTGGAAAATAAAGAAACTCCGGGCCTTGAAGAAAAAGTTTTTGCCATTGATAAAAAAGTTAATCAGCTTGAAAGAGATATTAGGACAAGGATAATAGCTCATTTGGCAATTCGCCCCGAAGTAGATACAAGTATGTCTCTTTTGCTTATGAGCGTCATTAAAGACGCTGAAAGATTGGGGGATTATGGCAAAAATCTTTTCGGCGTTAGCCAGATTCTTGACAAGCCCATAGAAAAAGCCAAATATCATGCATATTTTGGAGATATTGATAAAGATATAATAAAACTTTTTGAAGACACCAAAAACGCTTTTATGGATAATGATAAAGGTAAGGCAGCCAAGTCCTGGAAATATGAAAATAAAATAGTTAAATTCTGTGATGAGGTTATACTTAAATTAGCCAAGAGCGATGATCTTTCAACAAATGAAGTTGTCTCTTATACGCTTATAGCCAGGTATTATAAAAGAATAGCTGCCCATTTGGCCAATATTGCAACTTCCGTAATATTGCCTTTAAATGATTTGGATTTCTACGACGAAAAACAAAAACCTCTAAAGTAAAAAATAAAATAACAATATCATAAATAAAGTGAGAAAAGTTAGAAACCCGGGCAGCTTATTACACATTACTACTAGCCTTATTTACATAGACTATCGCAATCATCAAGGTGAGCTTAATAGCTTTGCTTCATAAATTTCGCAACACTATCTCTGGATGACCGCCAAGGTTTGCCGGCGGCCACCAGAGCGCACACCGGAGTTTTTAAAAAAGGCCAAAAATAGCCATAGTCATTTTTCTTTTGTTATGGGCATTTAATAGTGCCTAAAATAAGCCTATTTAAAATTAAAATTCTAAATAAAATGTATACTACCTAAGTGATAAAAATACTTTTAATTAAAAATAAATGGCTTAGCATTATCATCTCATTGACTCTTCTGATCATAATTGCCTACTTTGATGTTATCACTGGTAATGTAATAGTTTCACTGTTTTACCTTATTCCTATACTGATTATAACTTGGACTATAAATTATTACTGGGGAATATTATTTGCGCTTGTTTCATCTTCCTTATGGTTTATTATGGCTAAAATGAGTGAAAGGATTTATATTAATTATTCCACACCTTATTGGAATGCCCTAACAAGTTTTTCTTTTTTCGTAATAATAAGTTTTTCCATATATAAAATTAAAGAACTCCTAAATAAAGAAAAACGAATTTCAAAACTTAATTCGGACATGCTTTCCGCCGTAAGCCATGAGTTTAATAATCTCCTGACTGGAATACACTTAAGCTCATATCTTCTTGAAGAAGATGAAGGAAAAAACATAAAAGCCAAAAGAATAAAACTTTACAATATGCAACATCAAAATTATTCTGCCATGAAGGAGCAAATAAACACATTTTTAAATAAAGCGAGATTTGAATCCGGCAAAATAAAACCATTCCTTCAACGAGCTGAGATAGGAGATCTTATAGATAAAACCATAAATCTTTTACTTCCTCTAACATTAAACCAAGAACTAACTATTGTAAAAAAATTTCCTATAAATATTATTTCCGTAAAATGCGATATTGACCTTATGAATTTGGCCGTATCAAATCTTATAAGCAATGCAATTAAATACTCTCCAAAAGATAAAGACATCTATGTCTCCATCAAACAGATAAAGGAAGATGAAGTGGAAATATCTGTTGAAGATAATGGTATAGGAATAAAGAAAAAAGAGTTTAATAAAATTTTCGGCGATTTTTACAGAACCACTGACGGGAAAGACCAGGCAAAAGGTTTCGGAATAGGATTAAGATTGACAAGGGACATTTTAAAGCTTCATAATTCCACACTGCAGTTAAAATCCGAAAAAGGCAAAGGAAGTAAGTTTTATTTTAACCTTCCGATATATAAATAAATTCCGCAGAGCAAATTGCTGAGGCGCAAAAATTAGTTTCTGAGTTTGTGCCGGAAAAAAAGAAGAAATAAAAAAATATTCTTTATTCTTTTTCAACATGCCAAGGTTTATCGTCCGAAGTATCATGGTTTACTTTGTGGTCACAAGTTTTCTTTACACCACGAGCTATTTCTCGTATTTCTGATACCTTAAAAGGTTTGGTTAAATAACCAGTAGCTCCCATTTGTATTGTCTTGAGAGCAATATCTAGATCCTCTTCCCCTGTAAGCATCCAAATTGTAGTCGATATTTTAGTTGTTTTGATAAGTGCTAAAACATCAAGGCCTGATAAGCCGGGCATTGTGATATCCAGAAAAACCAGAATTGGCCTCTCTCGTTTCAATATTTCTACGGCTTCTTTTCCTTCCGAGGCGGTGAATACTAAAAAATCTTCAGAAAAAATGGTTTTAACAGCTTCTTGTATGGATTTTTCATCATCCACTATTAACATTTTGTCTTTCATTTATGTCTCCCAACTTGTAGTACTGGAAATTATTTTTATATAAGTCCAAATATTAGAATAGTTTTTTATTCCCGCAAATAATCCCTACAACCATGTTACTTTTTCTAGCGAAATAATTCAAAATATTTTGAGATTTTTGTGAGTATAAAAAAATAGGCCGAAAATAGCCATAGCCACTTTTCTTTTGTTATAGAGATTTAACAGTATCTAAAATAAACCTATTTAAAATTAAAATTCTAAATAAAATGTATACTATTTAAATGATAAAAATGCTTTTAATTAAAAAGAAATGGCTTAACATTATCATCTCATTGGCTCTTCTTTTACTAATTACCTACCTTGATCTCATCACTGGCAATGTAATAGTTTCACTGTTTTACCTTGTTCCTATACTGATTATAACTTTTGCTTTAGTATATTTTTTCCTCGTGAAAGTTTTACCACAACAAAATTTATCGGCACTCTGTTTGTTTGCTCCGGCGTTTTTTTCCTTTCTAAGTAATAAAGATTAGTTTAAGGGGGAAGTATGAAAAATATTTTTAAACTTTTTTATGTGATTTTTATATCGATAATATTTTCCTCCTGTAAAAAATCTCCTCAGCTGCAAATACCTGCCATGAGTCAGCCGGAACATTTTAGTTTTGAAATCTCTTTACCTCTATCAGAGCGAATAAAACCTATGCCAGAGTCTTTGCTTCGTTTATATCGCCAAATGGATAATAGGCCGGACTATGAGGCGTATAAACTCAGTGCTGTCGATAAAAGCCTTGTGCTTGAGTATCTATCCTTTCTCCCTTCCATATATCAAAAAGTTTTTAGAGACAATTGCGTAGGTATTTATTTTATTGAAGGTTTTATAGGTAATGGTATTGCAAGTTGGGTAGCGGGCCGAGATAATAAAGTTTATTTTCATATAACGCTTAATCCCGCTTCGCTAAAAGACAGTCTTTCTAAAACTTTAACTGAAAGAGATAGAAGTTGTTTTATTCCTGCTCAAGGAAAAAATATTACTATTGATGCAGGCACTAAATATAAAGGTCTTGCTTATGCCCTCTTTCATGAGGCAACTCATGCTGTGGACTATGTAAAAGGTGTAACCCCTTTTGTGGAAAGAAATCTTCCTAAAAAATATTGGCCAAAAAGAAATATTAAAGAAAATATATTTTTTAACTTTTGGAAGGATTATGATTTACCGCTAAAGGAAAAGGATTATGTAGGACGGACTAAAATTACATTTTACACTCTTGATAATGGTCCAAAACTCAAAATGAAAGAAGCCTCGGTTATTTATAAGGGTCTTGCAAGGAGTTCTTTTATTTCTTTATATGGCTCAAAAAATTGGGCGGAAGATTTAGCTGAAATGGCTACATTTCAAATGATAACCGCCAAACTTGGCCAGCCTTATATTGTCACACTTAGCGGCTTTGCAAAAGAAGATATAGTTTATAAACCGATGTCTTCAAATAGAGGAAAAAGAGCTGCTGAAATTATGAAGATATTGGAATCTATTCCAGTAGGCTCTGAGAAATAATTAAAACAGCATATCTGCGGGATTGATAGCCTGGACCGCTATATTATATTCATTGGCCTTTTTAATGAAAAGTTCTTTTTCAAGTATAAGTGTTTTCCGTGATTCTATGGCTAAAACATTTGCGCCGGCATCTCTCATTATTTCCAGAGTTTTTATCCCTATTACGGGCAGGTCAAAACGCATATCTTGATTGGGGCGCGCGACTTTAACCACAACCATATTTTTTTTTGGATGTTTTTTTTCTGCATTTATTTTATTGAAAACATTGCCCGCTCTTAATATGCAATTATCTGTGCCTTCCATAGCTTCAACCGCCACCACCGTTTTATCTCGAATTACAACTGTAAGTCCGATATCCATATCGGCCATAATCTTTGCCACTTTCCAGCCGAAATGAATATCTTTATCTTGTTTTTTATTTGGTTTTAGGGAAGTTAAAAAACCTCTTTTAGGCAGAAGATGGTCCAGAAAAGTCGCTGAATTTATCAATTCAATATTATCTTTTTTAAGTTCATCGGCTACCGCGCCCAAAATTGAATTTGTTTTTTTATCTTTAAGATTAAAAAGCAGTTTGGCGGCTCTAAAATCAGGGGAAATATTACCCCCGAATATCGATACATGAGGGACATCTCCGGCCATGAGAACTCTGCTTACTTTATTGGTTTTTAGAAATTTTACTGGACTGCTTATCTGTCCAAGTTTGAAATATTTTATTTCCTTTGCATAAAACTCAATTTGTTTTGGGGTTATCCCTTGAAGCCCTATTATGAACACTTCATAACCCAGTTTTTTTGCCTCTCTGGCGAAAAATATGGGATAGGCTCCACCGCCCGAAATTAAACCTATTTTTTTTTTAGACATCAGTTCCTTCAGATTTCTTTATTTTTGATTTTGGCCGGGATATGCCGCGTTTGGATTTTTCACAAAACTCTAACATATGTTTTGCTTCCGGTAATAATTTTTCTGTTTTTAATTTCTTCAAAGCATTTGTAAAGAGATGGCCTTCAAGAAAAAGGGTTTTAAAAACATATTTAATTGATTTTATACTTTCTCTGGATATTCCCGCTCTTTTAAGGCCGACAATATTCAGGCCTACGGGCTTTGCTCTATCTCCCTGCGCCAGAACATAAGGGATGATATCTTGGCTTACCATTGAGCCGCCGCCAAGCATTGCCAAGGTTCCTATTTGTGTAAATTGATGCAGGCCGCTAAAAGCGCTGATTGTAACATTGTCTTCTATCCTAACATGACCTGAAGCGGCGGAGGAATTAACCATAATTACTTTATTTCCCACTCGACAATCATGGCCGATATGAGAATTAGCCATAAACATGCAGCCATTTCCGATAGTTGTAATGGAGGTCAAAGGTGAGCCTCTATGCAGGGAAACTCCTTCCCGGATAATATTATTATCTCCTATAATAATCTTGGTTTTCTCACCGTTATATTTATAATCTTGAGGGGGAGTGCCTATAAAAGCATGGCCTGTAAAATGATTATCTTTGCCTATTTCAGCAAACTCTAATATGGAATGCGGGCCTATATAGGTTCCGCTTTTAATTTTAACTTCTTCACCTATAACGGCATAAGGTCCTATTTCAACATTTTCGTCAATTTCGGCATTTGGATTTATTATCGCGGTTGCGTGAATTTTTACACTCATTTTATCCTCTTGAAGTATATTTAAATAGTTTGGTTTAAACCATGGCAAAAATCAATTGCGCTTCGGCGCATATTTCATTATCAACAAAAGCTATGCCTTTTACTTTTCCAACGGTTTTTTTAAAGGCGGTAATTTCTACGCGCAATTTCATAACTTCACCGGGTAAAACTTGTCTTCTGAATTTGGCGTTTTTTATGCCGGCAAAATAAGCGAATCGTTCCTTCATTTCCGGAAGCCCCATTATCATGGCGGCAGCTGTTTGCGCCATGGATTCCAAGATTAGAACTCCCGGCATTACCGGTTTATTTGGAAAGTGACCATGAAAAAACAGTTCATTGGCGCTTACGCATTTAATGCCCACAGCCAATTTGTTTTCTTCATGTATTTCCACTTTATCTATCAGTAGAAAAGGATAGCGATGAGGAATAATTTCCAAAATTTCTTGGCTTTCCATAATTCTGAGAGGTTTATTTTGAGGAATACTTTCTATATTCTTCACCCTACCACCTCCTCACCAATCTTTGATTGGTATTTTTTTGAGTCCCGAGATAGGCGGGACTGAGCAGGTGGTAGGGTCATAAAATTCTCCTAAATTATTGTAATTTCCTTTTAAGGCTATGTTCGCGGATAGCCAAAGTTGATACTAAAAAGATACTTTGCTACCGTATTGACGCATTAAACTGTTTTTGTGACTTTGCTTTTTAATAGTTTAGCAAAATCCACATTTGTTTTATGACCGGTGTAACCCGCTTCTATGGATATATTTTTAAAATCAAATTCCATTAGTTTTAAGTCGCCTATTAAATCAAGCAATTTATGTCTGGCAAATTCATTTTCAAATCTAAGCTTGCCCGAAGATGTTAATATTTGATTGTCATCTATGATAATTGCATTGTTTAAGGAACCGCCCAAGGCAAGTCCGTTTTTCAAAAGATAATCTATTTCATTTTTAAAGCCGAAAGTTCTGGCCGGGGCCACTTCTTTTAGATAGCTTTCATTGCTAAGGTTAATCTCAATTATTTGAGAGCCTACCAGTTTATGTTTATTGGCAAATTTAAGTTTAAATTTAAGGCCGTGATGAGCTTTTACTTTATAGTAAGATTTGCCTTCATTGAATTCAAATTCTTTTAAGAGTGTTAGAAAAGATTTAGTTTGTCCTTTTTTTTCTGTAATATTAGCTTTAATTAGAGCTTTTGCAAATTCCACAGCTGAGCCATCGAGTATGGGAGGTTCACTGGAGTTGATCTCGACATCCAAATCATCAATGGTAAGTCCGGCGCAAGCTGAAAGAATATGTTCCACCGTATGTATAATTTCAGTTTCTTCACCGATAGAAGTGCCTCGCACAGTCGTTTTTACATTTTCAATATTGGCGTTTATTATAATTGGTTTTGAGGACTTTTTTTGTTTTACAAACCGGATGCCCAACGGTTTTTCTTGAGGTAAAAAAGTAATCTTACAAGGTTTTCCCGTATGAATACCTATGCCTTCAAGAGATATTTTATCTGATATGGTTTTTCTATTCATAATAATCAAAGAGTTTTAGGATTTTGGAGTCTTAGATGTCTAATTTTTTTTGAATTTTTTTAATAGTCTTATATATTTCAGGAAGTTTGCCCAGAAGAACTTCAATTTTCATTGCTTCTCGATGAGGCCTGCCTACTTGTCCAAATACAATTTTGCCTTTATCTAAATTGCTCATTATGCCCGTTTTTCCCATTACTATGGCATTGTCGCCTATATTTATATGATCACTGATGGCGGATTGTCCGCCTATTATCACATTATTGCCTATTGTGCTTGAGCCTGCGATACCTACCTGCGCCATTACGAGACAATTTGTGCCCATGATGACATTGTGAGCTATATGAATCAAATTGTCCAGTTTTGTTCCCGCGCCTATTATTGTTTCGCCTAAAGTTGCTCTGTCTATTGTGCAATTCGCGCCTATTTCGACATTTTCCTGAATGCGCACTTTCCCTATTTGAGGTATTTTCTCGTGATTGTCTTTAACTTTTATATAACCATAACCATCGGAACCTATTACCACGCCGCTGTGAATTATTACTTTTTTTTCAATAATGCAATGCTGGCCAATATTTACATTGGGATGAATAAATGAATCTTCCCCTATTTGAACATTGTCTTCTATACAGCAATGAGCATTGATATGAGCGCCCTTAAAAATTTTTGTATTTTTGCCTATAATTACATAAGGACCGATAAAAACATTCTCATCTATAGTCGCAGTTTCATCTATAAGCGCGGTTTTATGGATAGAGGGTTCTTTTGTGGGATGAACTTCTTTTTCCATAATCCTCAAAAATTTTGCAAATGAATATTTTGGATTTTCGGAATATATAATAGCGCCTTCACAATCAAATGATTTGTTTTTAGATTGTATCGGAACTATGATGCATCCTGCTTTACAATTGGGCAGTAAATTTAGTTTGTCCGTATGATTTATATAGGTAAGATCATTTTTTTTAGCTGTTAATATGGAACCCGCGCCGGTAATTAGTATGTCTTGGGCGCTTTTAATTTCATCTCCCAATAATTCAGCTATGCGCTGAGGCTTCATCTTCATAAAGAATTTTCTTCTTCCAATTTTAGTAATAGTTTATCTGTAAGGTCCACCGCATAATTTCCAAATAAAATGCTTCTTTTATCTATTACCACGCTTACCCCTTCTTTAATAGCGAGTTCTTTTAAAATCATATAAATTTTTCCGAGTATGGTTTTGGTTTGGCGATTTTCATAATCTAAAAGTTCAAGTTCCGCCTGAGTTCGGTATATTTCAATTTCTTTTTTTACTTTTTCTAATTCGATCGATTTTTGAATTATGACTTTTTCTATTATGGCCGCGGAGGTGGAAATTGAAAAATTAAAATAACTTAAAGGGATATTGCTTATGCCGGGCATATCAAATACAGGTATTTTCGGCTCGGATTTTATTGTGGATGTGGATATGGCTGTTATGGAAACAATGGAATCAGTTGAATTTGAAATATTGTCGTTTGTGCTTTGAACATCCTGCTCGGGCGTTGCGACAGTAGATGAAGACGATAGTTGATTTAAGAGTCTTTGATTCTCAATTAAAAGAGGCAGTCTTAAAGCGAATTCTTTTTCTTGTTTAAGCTGGTTTATTTCTGCTTTAAGCGTGAATAAGCTTTTTTTCTTAGCATTTATAAAAGTTTCTTTTTCTTGCACTTTCTTTTTAAAGAAATCTTTTTGTTGATTTGTCAGGGAGTATTTTTTGAAAACTAAATCTATATCCACATAGCCCACTGTGCCGCTTTCCGCTTTATTGCTTTCAAGTGAAAGTTCCAAGGAATAAGCTGATCCTGTTAAAAAAAAGAGGAACATGAAAATAGTTGAAAGGCTTTTTAAAAAAAGTTTATTCATAAATTAATTGGTCGTACGCATGGCTTCCGACACCTCAAGAAGCATAGCTTCGTTTATTGTACTAAAAAAATATAAAACAGAGATTGCAAAATTATTCTGTTTTCTACTTAAAAGAGATTGCCAAGCGTGAAGTATATATCTGATCTCTGCTCGCCAGGCTCATGATTGAAGCCATAGGCCCAATCCAGCCTGATGGGGAAAGCAGGCGTGGTAAATCTTATGCCAAAGCCGGCTCCCGCTTTAAGTCTTGTTGAACCCGTGCCAAAACGCATGCTTACATTATTGAAATCTTCCCAGGAATTGCCCACATCAAAAAAGAAAGCCCATTGAACAATGGTTCTTTTTCTCTCTCTGGCTAATGGGAATTTAAATTCTATATTAGCGACATTATAAACCTTGCCACCATCTTGCGGACCTATTTGACCGTTTGAATTATAACCTCTTACGGTTTCAGAACCGCCGATGAAATATCTTTCATAGACAGGCACGGATTTTGTAGCGCCGAAACGCGCCACATAGCCAAATCTATTGGCAAATGAAAGGACAAAAGGATAGTCATCTATCTCAAATAGCTTATGATTATAGCTATAAGAAATATTGGGTTTATAAAAGTTTACATCTCCCATTAAAGGTCCGCCGGTAAATTCCAGACCTATGGAAGAGCGGGAACCGCTTACAGGGTCCCAAATATTATTCCGCGTATCGCGCGCAAATTCCAGATAGATGGAGGATGTTATGCTGGTTCCCTCTGTTAGAACGGAGGTAAATTGACTTTCAACACCTGAGATTCTTACTTTTTCATAAGTATAAGATGTATTAAGGCGGTATTTATCGTCTTCAAATCTCGGGCCTACGGAAACCTTGCCACCGGTTCTTTTCTCCGTATAAGCTGAAAGAGAATCTTGATACGGCCGATATTTTCGGGTATTATAAATATCTCCACCCAGGCTTATGGGTTTGTCTTTTACCCAGGGAGTTGTCCAGCTGACATGATAATCTTGCACCCTTGCGCCGAATTGCCATGAAATTGAAAGTTTTTGCGCTCTGCCAAACATATTTAAATGCTGAGCTGAAAGTGTGCCCACAAGTCCTTCATTGGATGAAACGCCCGCGCCTGCGGTTAACATCCCGGGTTTTCCTTCCAATATATCAAAGACCAAATCCACTTTATCCGGGTCCGTTGAAGGGTTTATGGCTAATTGGACATCATCAATAAAACCAAGATTAAAAATCTTTTCCTGACTGCGTCTTATTTTTGATGAACTGAATATGGAGCCTTCTTTCTGAGCTATTTCTCTGCGCAGAACATAAGTTTTGGTAGCTTTATTTCCTTCAACATCTATATGATCGACATAGATGGGCGTGTTTTCTTCTATCTGAAAATTTATATCCAAATTCCCGGTGTCTTTGTTCTCTATTTTCAGCGGTTTTATAAGCGCTCTTAAATAGCCTTTGTCGGCATATTTATTTTGAATGGCCCTTAAGGTTTCTTGAAGTCTTTCATCACTATAAAATTTATCTTTTTTATATTCCAGAAGTTCTTGTAAGTCTTTTGTGGTATAAGCGGCATTTCCGCTGAATGTTGTATCGCCGAAGGCAAATTTTAACCCTTCATTTAAGTCTATGTTTATAAAGACTTCACTTTTGTTTTCATTAAAAACAACGGATGATGAATTAATCTTAAAATTATTAAAACCTTTGTTTCTGTAAAAGGTTTCTATTTTCTTTAAGTCATCGGCTAATTCAAGCGGAGCATAAACTTTCTTTGGCCGGTTTTTCATCTTTTTTAAAACTTTCTTCAATTTAAAAGATTTAACATTTGGAATATTTACTTCGGTTATGCGTGATTTTTCTCCTTCTTTGATAATAATTGAAAGTTTGCAAGTATTGGTTGCGGTATCAAATTGAACTTCATAATTTGTTGTCGCGTCTATAAAGCCTTTGCCTTGATATTTGTCGGTTATAGCTATTATATCTTCGCGCACTTTGAGTTCGTCAAAAAAATCTTTTTTGGCCAAGTTCATGGCTCGTTTAACGGATGAGTCCGATAGTTTATCATTGCCCTCAACTAAAATCTTGGTAATCATTGGTTTTTCTTTTATTATGAATGTTAGCTTGACGGGGTGTTTATAGTTTAGGCCTTTTTTCTCATCAAATACAAGAAATTCATCGTCTAAAGGGGATATATCTATGGATACTGTTTCAATACTGCCAAGATCGAGTATCTTTTCTATATCCTTATTTATATTGTCTTTGTAATAGGATTTTTTCTTTTTCGCGCTCGATGTTTTGAGGATTACTTTCGGTTTAATATTGATATTGCCTTGGACTGCCAACCCTTTTATAATCCAGGTGCCTTCAGTTAGGCTTATGTTCAGTTCGGGCAAAGCCTCATTGGAATCTTCAATATTGTCGATGGGCTGTTCCTGCGGTATTGTTCCGATATTCTCGATGGTTTTTATTATTTGTTTATCGGGAGTCGATTTTGTGTTTTCAGGTTTTACCGAATTACTTTTAATGTTTTCATTCGGTTTGTCTATTTCATTGGGCAAATCCGGAATAGGCAAAAAACTATTCCCGGTGGGAGTTTCAACTTGCTCTTTCTCAGATTCCTTCTGAGGGTTATTATCTTGAGCATTTAAATTAACTAAACCTACGGATACAACTAAGCAGAGTAGAAGAAGTGATTTTTTCATTTTATTTTTTTAAAAGGACTCTCTTCTTTGCTTTTGTTTTGCCTTTTTTTTTGTAGGGCGCGGCAGGTTTAGCTATTGAGGGAACCGCATTTTCGTTTTCATAATAATCCAGGCCCGAGTGATCTAAAACTTCTTCTCCCATAAGTAATCTGAGAGTGTTTTTTAGTTTGATATGTTGAATGAATAGATCGTTTTCGGCTGTTAAATCAGGTCTGCACATAGGAGATTTAAAGAAGAAACTCATCCATTCTTGAATACCTGAAAGTCCGGCTCTTTGCGCTAAGTCCAGGAATATAATTATATCCAGAAAGACGGGCGCGGCCAGAATGGAATCTCTGCAGAGAAAATTTACTTTAATTTGCATCGGCATTGACATCCAGCCGTCTATATCGATATTATCCCAACCCTCTTTAGCATCGCCTCTGGGGGGATAATAGTCTATGCGAACTTTATGAAAATAATCACCATAGAGATCAGGATAGAGTTCAGGATTTAAGATGGAATCTAATACGGACATCTTGCTTTTTTCTTTGGTTTTGAAGGATTGCGGGTCATCTAAAACTTCACCATCGCGATTACCTAAAATATTGGTGGAATACCAGCCTTTAAGAGCTAACATTCTGGCTTTTAAACCGGGAGCCAAAATGGTTTTCATTAAGGTTTGGCCGGTTTTAAAATCTTTGCCCATTACAGGCAAGCCTTGTTTCGCAGCCAATTCCAAGAGGGCGGGCGTGTCTATGCTTAAATTAGGCGCGCCATTGGCGAAAGGAGCTCCGCTTTTTAAAGCCGCATAAGCATAAATCATTGAAGGTGATATATGAGGAGAATTTTTTTTCAGGCCTTGTTCAAAATTTGCGAGAGTTTTATGAACGGACGAAGGTTGTATGAAGGCTTCAGTTGAAGCGCACCATACCACGATAACTCTTTCCAGTTTGTTCTTTTTTTTAAAATCCGCTATATCTTTTATTAAAGCAAGAGCCAAATGCATCTTTGTCTTGCCTTTTTTTATTATTTCAGGTTTCAGGTTTTTAATGAATTTATTGTCAAAAACAGCCGGCATGGGCTTAATGGCTTTTAATTCTTTGGCCACAGGCACGAGTTGCTGAGGATGAAATACTCCCGCATTAAGGGCTGACGAATAAATGGAATCTTTATAAATATCCCAACCGCCAAACACCAAGTTTTTCATTTCTGTCAGAGGAACAAAATCTTTAATCAAAGGATTGCGGTTTTCGTAGCGCTTACCGAGGCGGATATGTTGAAGTTGAGTTATGGAGCCTATTGGCTTGCCAAGATTTTTTTTATTCATTTCAATGCCTGCTATAAGTGTGCTGGTAACCGCGCCCATTCCTGGAATGAGAACGCCAAGTTTGCCTTTTGCAGGTTTGATTGTTCTTTTGCCTGTCATATGTTTCCTCCGTGTTAATAAATGGCAATTTGTTTATATACTGTTATTCGCGTCTATATATACATCATATCATTTTTTTCTGGTCGCTCTAAATATGCTGAAAATTTACATTCTTAAGTTTGATAGAATAAGACTCAAGTGATGGATAAACAGATTAAAATAAAAATATTGGGTATATCCGCGTTTTATCATGATGCGGCGGCTGTCATCATGGAAGATGGCAGAATAATAGCCGCAGCTCAGGAAGAAAGATTTTCGAGAAAGAAAAATGACTTGAATTTCCCCATAGAAGCCATAAAGTTCTGTCTTGAATATGGCGGTTATTCTTTGGATGATTTTGACGCAATTATTTTTTATGATAAGCCTTTTACCAAATTTGAAAGGCTTTTGGAGACCTTTTATGTATTTGCGCCAAAAGGCTTTCTTTTCTTTTTGAAGATTATTCCTATTTGGATAAAACAAAAATTTTTTCTCAAAAAACTTATTAAAAAAGAATTGGCCAAAGTCGGCCCAATTAATGAAAAAAAGATTAATTTACTATTTTCAAAACATCATCTTTCTCATGGCGCAAGCGCTTTTTTCCCTTCGCCGTTTGATGAAGCCGCTATTCTTACCATAGACGGAGTGGGAGAGTGGGCCACGGCTTCTATTTCTTATGGAGAAAAAAATAAGATAAAACAAATTAAAGAAATGAGATTTCCTCATTCAGTGGGGCTTTTTTATTCGGCTTTTACATATTATCTTGGTTTCAAAGTTAATAGTGGAGAATATAAACTTATGGGGCTTGCGCCTTATGGCGAAGCTTCTTCTGAAAGAGTTATAAGATACAAAAAAATCATATACGATAATATGATATCCGTAAAAGAAGATGGTTCTATTTTTTTAAATCATGATTATTTCGCTTATACAACCGAACTTAAAATGTGTAGAGACAAAAAATGGCTTGAGCTTTTTGGGTTTTCAAAAAGAAAACCTGAAAGTGAAATTCTTCAATGTTATTGTGATTTGGCTCTGGCGGTTCAGGAAATTACGGAAGATATAGTTTTTAAGATGGCTCGGACTGCAAAGAAAATAACAGGTTCCAAGAAGCTTTGTTTGGCCGGAGGAGTGGCTTTAAACTGTGTTATCAATGGAAAACTTTTAAAATCGGGAATATTTGAGGAGATATGGATTCAGCCGGCGGCGGGAGATGCGGGTGGCGCGCTTGGAGCTGCTTTTTTGGCGTATCATATGTATTTTGATAAAGAAAGGGTGATCTCAAAAGGAGATAAAATGCGGGGAGCTTATCTTGGTCCTGTTTTCAATGATTCAAATATAAAAACAATAAGTAAAAAATACAAAGCAAAACACCAGTTTTTTGAGAAGTTTGAAGACTTGGCTGAAAAAGCCGCTGGCTTGCTTTCAGAAGGTAATATTATAGGTTGGTTTCAAGGTAGGATGGAATTTGGGCCGAGGGCTTTGGGTAATCGTTCAATTCTTGCCGATGCTCGCCATAAGGGTATGCAGAAACGGCTTAATTTAAAAATAAAATTCAGAGAGAGTTTTAGACCTTTTGCTCCTTCTGTTTTAAATGAAGATGCTAAAGATTTTTTTAATATTCAAAAATCTTCGCCATATATGCTTATGACGGCGGTTATTCCGGAAAACAAAAGAAAAGAAGTGCCGGTTGGCTACAATGGCTTTGAAATGAAGGAGAAACTGGCTTGCGCACGTTCGGATTTTCCGGCTATTACGCATATTGATTTTTCCGCCAGATTTCAAACCGTTTCCAAGGAAACCAATATTAAATATTGGACTCTTATTAATAAATTTAAACAAAAAACAAATTGTCCGATGCTTATAAATACCAGTTTTAATGTTAGAAATGAACCCATAGTGTGCAATCCCGAGGACGCTTATAAATGTTTTTTAAAAACAGGAATGGATTATCTTGTAATGGGAAACTTTCTTTTTAAGAAGAGGAGTGAAAGTGGAAATAATTAAAGACTTATTTAAGTTTTTTAAGGAAAGAAAAAAATGGTGGCTTTTACCTGTGATATTATTGTTATTAGCTATAGGCTCGTTTATAATTCTTTCAAGCGGTTCCGCCGTAGCGCCGTTTGTATATACATTTTTTTAAGAGTATTTATGAATAAAATTAAAAAATTTCAAGCACTATTTATTTTGACCATTGTTGCACTGATGGCTTATGGCATCTTTACTAAATTGTGGCTTATTTATCTGGCAGGTTTTTTTGTTATTTTGCCTTTTATAAGTTCTAAAATGGCGGAAAAGCTGCAGAGATATTGGTTGAAATTTGGCGCTATATTAGGCCGAGTAAACACTGCCATATTGCTAATTTTGGTATTTTACGCGGTGCTAACTCCTTTGGCATTTTTTTACAGGCTTTTTAATAAAAAAGCTGTTGAGCATTTTAAGAAAAATAATAAGGTGAGTTTATTTGAAGATGTTGATGGAGAATTTTCGAAGGAAGATTTTAAAAAGCTTTGGTAAGATTAAAAAGTAAGAGGCAAGAAATAAGAAGTCACCCTTAGGAATCTGGTCGTTCACATAGTTCGCGACATCTGATGAACCAGAAGGTTCGTGTGCCAAAGCATAGCTTCCCTGTTCCGAAAGATTCCAAGGCTATGCCGGGTTGGCTATGTCACCGCCGCCTGCCCTCGCATTTTAGATTCCTTTGGAATCTGCAGAGGGTATCAAAAGCTATGCTATCAGACGTCCAAGGATGTTAGTCCCGTGAACAAAGTTACACAGGGAGAAGTCAGAAACTGCAGGGAAAGAAAAAAATGGGAAGAAAATATTTTAATAATTTAATGCCGGCTATAATGATAATTGTTTTTGTAATTATCGGGTTTTCCTCAATAATTTTTGCTATCAATGACAAAAAGATGGATGATTATTTTTGCAAGGATATTAAAAAGCCTTTTTTTAAAGTGGAGAATAAAACCGAGGAAGGCGCGATGATAGTCCCGGGCAGAAGCCAGGGGAGAGATTTTAAATTCCTTATGCCCAAACCGGCGGGCAAAAAAAGGATATTTATTGTGGGAGAATCGGTTGCCGGACTGATGTATTGGCCGGACAATGACTTTGTTAGTGAATTTGTGGAAAAACCTGAGGTGATAAATTGCGGGATGGGGGCTTATGATAGCGGAAGGATTCTTGATGTTTTTATGGAGGTGATGGATTATCAACCGGATCTTATAGTGGTATTAAGTGGAAACAATGAAATGGCCATGGATTCATGCCGCGGCATCAGCGCGGAAATGCGGCGCAGATTAAGGAGGATTAAGATAAATGTTAGACGGATATTTGCCGGCCGCGAAGCGAAAGAGGCCGAACATGCCGTAAACATTAAAATTCATGAACAGCGGCTTTGCAAAATGGCTGAAACGGCAAAGAAAAAAAACATTCCTTTAATTTTGTGCACTTTGCCGGCCAATATGAGTGATTTTTCTCCTTCGGGATATTTGCCCTTGAAAATTAAAAATTTTGTAAAAGCATTTTTTTTAATGGAGGCCGGAAATATTAAAAAGGCTGAAAAAATATTTAGAAACATTTTAAATCAAAATCCGCGAGAGGCCTTTGTTCATTTTTATCTTGCTCAAATATTAGAAAAATCAAATAAATTTATAGAAGCCAAAAAGCATTATGAATTGGCCATAGAATGGGATACTAAGGGCGATCGTATTTCCCAAGAACGAAATAAAATGATTAGAGAGGTGGCAAAAAAAGAGGGGGTTTGCCTGGCCGATTTGGAAAAATCTTTTATGAAAGTTTCAAAAAATGGAATTATCAACGGGGAGTATCTAGTGGATGGAGTTCATTGGTTCAGCAAATACAATTATTTTGTTGTTTCTCAAACGCTTAAATATATTGGAAAATGCGATAAGGTGGGCGCTCTGTTTAAAAAAGATAAAATTTCAAAACTAAAAAAAATAAAAGCGAATAATTTTAAAATAATTAAAGATGACAGTAAGAAAGAGGCTCTTGAAATATTTCATTATGGCATTGCTTTTATCAGCGGCGATATGCGGCCGGGAGAAATAAACGAACGGTCATTGGCGATGCTCAATAGAGTTTATGAGAAGAATAAAGGTTTTATTGAAGAGGTTTCTAATTCAAAAAGCGCGTTAACAAAACATATCAGGAAAAATTTTTGGACAAAAAATATAAAGGAACCAATATCGGTGAATTTATGGTATCCTGATTTTCTGCATCATGTGGCGGAATTATTCAGAAGAAAGGGTAAGCTTGATAAAGCGAAAGATATTATCGAAAGAGTCTTGGCACTTGCCCCGGAACATCAGAGGGTTTTGCTTACAAAGCGATTGATTATCAAGGGGATGAAAAAAGGTGTTTCAGTGGAGGATTTAACTGAGGAAGTTTTAAATTATAATCGTAAGATTTTGCAAGAAGAAAATTATAAATTACATTTTGAAAAACGCATATTCAAAAGTGAAAAGAAAAAATTAAAAGATAAGAGAAAAAGAGAAGAAAAATATGTAAAGCTGGCAGATGTGCCGTATATAAAGGAGTCAAAGCGCATTGCAGATAGAGCGGTAAAAAAATATATGGCGGGGAATATTAAAGGCGCAAAGTTAGATTTCAAAAAAGCCATTGAAATAAATCCCGGAAACATAGAAGCTCAGATTAGCATGTGTTCAATAAATTTATCGCAAAAAGATTTTGATATGGCGCTTGAATATTGCGCTATTGCCATAAATATAGCGGAATTTCCTTCCAAGCATAATATAATTCTCCCTGAGATGTTATCAGATGTATTAGTAATGCGAGCTGAAATATACAGCAATATGAAAGAGTATGAAAAGGCAATGCTTGATTTAAAAAAATCATTAAAAAAGGCGCCTGTGGGTTGGAATGATTTTAAAAAAGTCAAGGCTATGGTAGTGTCGTATCAGAGGCTATGCCTACCAGACGACCAAGAAAAAAATAAGAAATATTGAGAAACTAAATGAAAATTCAAAAAGACATATGATAAGGTAAATTAAAGTATAATTTACCTTCATTATTGTGTGGAAGTTTGTTTAATTTAAAGCTTGTTGAAATAAAATAATATTGCTCGCAAAGGGGCGGTCAAATGAAAAAAACATTTATATTGGATACCAATGTGTTAATACATGATCCATATTCCTTTTCGAAGTTTGAAGATAATACGGTAATCGTTCCGATATCCGTAATTGAAGAATTGGATAATTTTAAGACGGTTTCTGATGAAAGAGGAAAAAGCGCCAGAGTTGTGTCAAGAAATCTTGATAAATTAAGAGAAAAAGGAAAACTCAATAAAGGTGTTAAAATGGACTCCGGCGGTATTTTAAAAGTCGAATTGGATCATGTGTCCGTCCTTCCAAAAGAATTTAAATTGCAAGAAATGGATAATAGAATACTTAATACGGCCTATTGGTTTGAGAAGAAAAAACAAAATGTTGTTATGGTGACCAAGGATATTAACTTTAGGATAAAGGCGGAAGCCATAGGTTTGGAATCTCAGGATTATAAGTTTGGAAAAGTTAAAATGGATGATATTTATTCCGGCATAACCGAACTTGATGTTCCGGCCAAATCAATAGATAAATTTTATAAAGAGAAAGAAATTTCCATTAAAGATGAGAAACTTAATCCCAATGAATTTATTTTATTTAGGGCTAAAGAAGATGCCAAAAAAACCGCGCTTGGCCGATGCGGCATTCAGGATTCTTCAAAAGTAAAAATGCTTCGTCCCGAATCTTCTCCATGGGGCATAAGGGCTTTAAATAAAGAGCAAAAATGCGCTATGGAACTTTTGCTTGATGAATCCATAAAGCTCGTGACTTTAATAGGCACGGCCGGAACGGGTAAAACATTGGTTTCTCTCGCTTGCGGCTTGCAAAAGGCCGTAGACGATAATGTTTATAAAAGGTTGATTGTTTGCCGATCAATAGTTCCGGTCGGCAAAGATATAGGTTTTCTTCCGGGAAGTAAAGATGAAAAGTTGTCTCCTTGGATGGGCGCTATTTATGATAATTTGGAATTCATAATGGACCGTCGTCATCAAGATGATTCGTTTCAGCAATTTGAGTATTTACAACAAAGCGGTAAGATAGAAGTAGCTTCCGTAACTCATATCAGAGGCCGTTCACTTCCCAAACAGTATATGATAGTTGATGACGCTCAAAATCTTACGCCTCATGAAATAAAAACCATATTAAGCCGCGCCGGCGAGGGAACAAAGGTTGTTGTTACGGGAGATCCTTATCAAATAGATAATCCCTATCTTGATATGGAATCCAATGGTTTGATGTATATCGTCAATAGGTTTAAAGGCCAGAAACTTTATGGTCATTTAACCTTTACTAAAACCGAGAGAAGCGAACTTGCGGCTTTAGTCTCGGAGCTTCTATAAGACAATATATGAGGAAACTTAATTTTGTTATTTGTATGGCGGGACTTGGAAGCAGATTCGTTTCGGCCGGTTATTTAAAACCGAAGTTTATGCTTTGCTTTGGGGAGAGAACTTTATTTGATTATTCTCTTTTGAGTCTGCCACTTGAAATGGCCTCCAAAGTGATATTCATCGCTTTGCGTGAGCATGAAGATAAGTTTCAAGTTACATCTTTTATTAGAGAAAAATTCAAGGCGCTTTCATCGAAAATGAAGAAGGAAGTAGAATGTGAAATTGTATTATTGGATAAACCTACCGATGGACAAGCTCAAACGGCGCTTTTGGCTCGAGAATTCATTGATTTATCTGATGAGATTGCGATATATAATATAGACACCTTTTTTAAGTCCAAAACCTTAAAATATCTTCTAACAAACTCTCAAAGCAAATTAGACGGGATAATAGGTTCTTTTCCTCTCAAAGGAAATGACAATAAATGGAGTTTTGCTGAAATAAATAACTGCGGTATTGTTAAGAGAACTGCTGAAAAAGTGCAAATATCAAGCAATGCCCTAACGGGGTTTTACCATTTTACGCGCGCCGCTGACTTTTTTAAAGTAGCTCAAGAAGCGGTGGCAAACGGTGATAAAAATCGCGGTGAATTTTATATCGCTCCTCTTTATAATAAACTTATAGAAGAGGGTAAAAAATTTACTTTGGATATGGTTGATATTATTATTCCAATGGGCACCCCCGAAGAAGTGCGCGCGATAAAGCCGGAAATAATCAAAGAGGCGATTGGATGAGTGAAAATTCATCCCACCACCCGCTTTCAGATTGTGAGATTCGCCTTTTGGCGAATAAGCGGGTGGTGGGGCCTATAAAATTTTCCATTATTATTCCTTGTTATAATGAAGCTGAAAATATGGAGTTTTTGTTAAAATCGTTTTCTTTTTTGGAAAAGCGCGGCAATGTAGAGCTAATAATAGTCAATAACGGTTCCATCGACAAAACAAGTCTGAAACTTTTGGAAATTATGCCGAATTACGCCTTTGCCCGCTCGATTAAGGTTGATAAAAACAAAGGTTACGGCTATGGCATATTGCGCGGGCTTAAAGAGGCTAAAGGCAATTATATCGGTTGGACACATGGTGATTTGCAATTTGACGCCAAGGATTTTTTAAAAGCGATTGCTATTATAAATTCCGCGAAAACTGATGAGAAGATTTTTGTAAAAGGCTTAAGAAATAACAGACCTTTTTTGGATAGTCTTTTTACTATGGGTATGTCGGTTTTTGAAACTATATATATGAAAGCCGGTTTATGGGATATAAATGGTCAGCCCACTATGTTTCATAGGTCGCTTCTGGCCTATTGGAAATATCCGCCTTATGATTTTTCTTTGGATTTATATGCTTATATTATTGCCCAAAAGCAAAATTTCGGGATTAGGCGTTTTGATGTTTTTTTAAAGGAGAGAATGCGCGGTTCATCCAGTTGGAATAATAATTTTTTTGACAGATTTAAATTAATAGGCAATATTTTCCGTTCAAGCTTTAGGATGAAAAAATCATTATGACGATAACCGGCTCTTTTCAAATGTATTTATTTTATGGCTTGATTATTTTAAGTTTCGCCATTAATTGTTTGTTTTTGTTAAAGAAATTTTATGCTTTTTTCATGCAAAGCGATATTAAAAAAAGAATAATATCGATATCGGTTTTGCTTTTAATTTTTTCTTCAAGCATGGTTTTTTTTCCTTCTGTTACGGTTAGAGGCGGTTATGATAATAATCATGACGCAGAATATTTATCCCGAAGTTTTTTTGACGCCAAACAAATTAAGATGGTTATCGGATCGAAAGAAGCTTCTCCTTTAATTACCGACGGTATAAGCGATATTATAAGTGGGTTTTCTCTGGAAACTATTTTAATAAAAAACAGGGTATTGGTATTTTTTTCGGCTTTGATTTTATTTGCGCTTTTGCTTAAGTTAAGGCTTGATTTTTCCGCCTGTATATTGGGCTTTGGACTTTTTTATTTTAATTTTCTCACTATTTTGAATGCTAATACATTCACTACAACAAGTTCAAATGTGTTTTTCTTTCTCAGTTCACTTTTTGCTATTGTTTGTTTTCAGGCGGAAAAAAAGAATATAAAAACCAATATTATTTGGGTCTTAAGCGCTATGTTTTTGGTGCTTACAGCCAGATATGAACTTTTTATCGTCAGTCTTATGGGTTTTTTAACCGTGATAGGAATATATATTAAGGAATGGAAAGTCCGGCTTGATTTTTTTAAGGCACATCCTTTTTTTAGCGTCGGGTTGGCCGCATATGTTGTAATTTGTTTTCTGTGGCTTATTTCTTTGGCGGGTTCCATTTCCTATAATGGTCCGGATATTGCCGATGCTTTAAATTTATTTGGAAATTTTAATTATCAACTGATTGAACGCAATGCGGCTTTTTTTATGGCGCAAGCGTCGCTGCTTATTTGGCTATTGCTCCTGCTTTCTTTTTTTGTAATTTTATTTAGGGGCTTAAGAGATAAAGAGAGGTTTTTTAGAAATTCAATTATAGGATTTTTTCTTGTTTTTTGGATAATTTATTTTTCAATAATTTTTGTGCCATTGGACTTATACCCGCTTCATTTTATGCGGCATAGGTTTTATTTCCTTATTCCTTTTATTATTCTTTTTCCTTTTACCATGGATTCCGGAATATTTTTTTTAAAGACTAAGCGATGGGTTAAAATTATTAAGCCCTTAACGCTTATTATTTTGCTGATAGCTTATATTTCGTCAAATATTTTTACGGTTAAATCTTTGCAAAATGAAAGAAGGACAAATGATATTGAGCTGGAGTTTTTATCCAAGGCGCAAAGAGAATTGGCCAATAAATATACCGTTATTTATCCGGCTTTTGACAGCAAAGTTTTTTTATTGGAGAAGTATTTTCCATTTTCTGAGGATTGTTCGCGGATTAAAGAAAGGCGTTATTTGAAATATGTTTCATCCGAGAAATTTATTATGAAAAGAAAGGGGCGTTTAATTCAGGAATATCATCCCTCCAAAATAAATTATATAAGCGAAAAAGAAAAGCCGCTCTTTGGCTTGTCGTTTAAACATAAATTTTACACGATGTTTTCAGATAGAGAAAATCGCGCTGAAGTGCCGCTTGAAATAGGGTTTTATCGGGCTGATAGTTCTAAAGATAGGGCATGGATTTTAAATTCCAAGGGGCAGTGTAAGTTTAAAGGCGGTAATTTTAACGGAGCTCTGAAAGATTTTGAAGCTGCCGTTAAAATTGATCCGGGGTGTATTGTTTGCGCTTATAATGTCTGCGCCATTTGCGCTTTTCTTGATAGAGAAAAGGATGCTTTGCTCGCGCTTAAAAACAATATTGAATCCCGCAAGGCTTATGGAGCTCCGGCTTTTGAAAATGCTCTTATTCGCCTTGCCGCCGGAGAAAAAAAAGAGGCTAAGCGGCTTTTGGAAAGTTTTATGAAGGATGATATGGAAAAAAATCATCATCAAAATGAAGTTTTATTAAACATGGCGGGAATGTATTTGGATAAATTGAATAATTGGAGTTTGCGTGATGAGAAGTTTGAAATGGAAAATAAGAAAAATTGGGACAGGGAACACAGGAATTTGTCCGATGTGGCATATATAAAAGAATCAAAGAAAATGCTGGCTAAAGGGATAAAGAAGTATGTGGCGGGCGATATTAAAGGAGCGAAATTGGATTTAAAAAAAGCCATAAGGATAAATTCCGCTAATATCGAAGCTCAAATTACCATGTGTTCAATAAATTTATCTCAAAAAGATTTTAATGAAGCTCTGAAATATTGCGATATTGCCGCTAATATGGCGGAATTTCCCGCCAAACACGGCATAATTAATCCGATTATGTCGGCTGATATTTTGTTTTTACGCGCTGAAATATATGGCAATATGAAAAAATACAAAAAAGCATCGCTTGATTTGAAAAAAGCCTTAAAAAAAGCTCCGAAAAATTGGAAAGATTTTAAAAGAGCCGGAAAAAAATTAAAAAAAATTGAAAAGCTCGAATTGGGCGTTTAAAGTCCTTTTTTGAGGCGTTTAAAGCAGAGCTAAAGTTATTGACAATATTGGTTTTTTATCCTAAACTATCCTATACGGCTGTAGGTACATTTCATTTTGTAATCTAAATGTGTCATTCTTGCTTGCGAGGGGGAGGTTTTATGGAAAATGAAAGAATTTTAACTATTCAATTTCAATTGACAAAATCCAAAATACTGGTAATTTTGACAGCTTTATTTATTTGTTTTCATCCCAAAATTCTGGGCTCTGAACAATTAACTCTTACCACCTATTATCCATCCCCATATGGCGGCTATGCCAAACTTCTCACTACAGACCAGACTGTATTGGCAAGAGACGATAACACAACCAGCAAAGTTGGTATTGGGACAGCGGCACCAGCAGGGAAACTACATGTAGCAGGGACAGGAAATGTTTTGTTCAACACATCGGGCAAGGTCGGTATAGGCACGACAAGTCCTGAAAGGGAGCTGCATGTTGCGGGCACTGGCAAGATTAGAGTGGGGGCAGGCAGTGTCGCAACAAATGACACAAGAGGCGTTTATTGGCATAGCGGCGATGCTTATGGGATATATAGAGAAGCGGGCGCATGGACTCATCCTTACCCGGATCTTAGGATAGCGTTTCATACGGGAATAAGCCTTGGCGCCAATGCCAATTATAATGGCATAAGATTCTTTAGTGACTATAATATGGCGTCTCTCGTGATGTCAGTTAATGATCTCAGTACCGGCGGCGCAGGGAATGTTTATATGTCCGGCATACTTAAGGGATTGTGTAGAGAAGTAAGGTATACTCTCGCGGGATCTTCTTCATTTTGCGGGGCAAATGAAAGAGTTTTTGCTCATTATGGAGACGGCGTTCCTAGAGTAACCGGTTTTTTGCCAAGGACTGGCTCTGACAATGTGGGAACATATATAGCCCTTGGTCAGGATTGGAACGGAACTATGTTATGTTGTAAGATTCAATAGAGTGGAAGTAGTAGGGATGGTTGGAAATTTCAGTGATTTAAAATTGCGCGAGGAGAGAAAAAATTGAAACAGTCAAAAGAGAAAATTTCATTGAAATGCGATTTAAAAAAGTATTCTTTGGATGATATGAGATATGCCGCTTATTCCGTTACCGACGAGGCGCATGTTTTGTTGAAGAAATTGAATTTGAAAACAATTGAGGTTTCTTTTAAGCGGAAAGGGAAAGTGTTTCTTGCAAAGACCGTAAAGCGGTTTGCTCAAGAGCTTAAAGATGAAAAGATTCGCGCGGGGATATTTAAAGAAAATTCGGAACTTAGAGAATTTTTGATTCTCAGCGCCTTAAACTATGAAGAGAAATCTGTGCCCAAAGAAGATTCGATGGGATTAACGCCCGAGCAAGAGAAAGAATTGGATAGTCTTATTAGTCAAGTTGAGGAGGAAATAAAGAAAGAGACCTCTTCTTCCAAAAAATCAGATCCATTAAAAATAAATCAGACCTGGGAAGAAAAAAATGAAGCTAAAGCTAAAAAACACAAAAAATAAATCGAAAGCCAAGGATCTCGTTTCTTGTGCTCGTTGGCGCAAAATTTCAGGGAAATATCTTTTGATTAATGATTTTGGTAATTTTGAGTATCTTAAACCGACTGAATTCGATAAGTGGCTAAAATCCAAATTACCTGAAAAATCCAAGGTTTTTACAAGTTTGGCTGAAAAAGGTTTTATTAGAAATCGCATGGATTTTGATAATTTGTCATCAAAGTGGAGAAATGCGAATAGTTATCTTTTTGGCAGCGCGGGTTTGCATATTCTTGTCATGACATTAAGATGTAATCACAGTTGTGTCTATTGTCAGTCAAGTGCGATTGATCCGTCCAAAAAAAAGACCGATATGTCATACAGGACAGCTAAGGCTAGTGTGGATTTTGCTTTTAAAAGTCCCAATCCTACAATCACAATAGAATTTCAAGGTGGAGAACCGCTTTTGAATTGGGATGTTCTAAAAAAAACAGTGACCTATGCCAAGGGTATGGAGAAAAAAACAAAAAAGAGTTTGATTCTCGCTTTGGTTTCCAATTTTTCTTTAATGACCGAAAAAAAGGCGAAATTTTTAATGGAGAATGAGGTTTCCATTTGTACTTCTTTGGACGGGCCTAAAAAAATTCATAATAAGAACAGAACATATCTTAAGGAAAGCTCCTATGATGTGACGGTTAAGTGGCTTAAATATTTTAATGCCAAGCATGACAAACAAAATAAAAAATATAGAATATTCAAACCCAGCGCTCTTCTTACGGTTTCAAAAAATTCTCTTGCTTATGCAGAGAAGATAGTTAATGAATATGTCGCGCGGGGTTTGGAAGATATTTTTATAAGACCTTTGGCGCCCATAGGCTATGCCAAAAAATATTGGAATAGCATCGGTTATTCAGCTGAGAATTTTATTTCTTTTTATAGAAAGTCCTTAAAACACATAATTAAGCTTAATGCCAAAAAAGTCATAAGAGAAAAAACCGCTATGATGATTTTGGATAAGGTTTTAAACGCGCATGATCCCGGCTATCTTGATATGAGATGTCCTTGCGGCGCTTCAATAGGGCAGATAGCTTATAATCATAATGGCGATTTATATACTTGCGATGAAGGAAGAATGATAGGTTGGACCGGTGATGATATATTTAAAACGGGTAATGTTTTTAAAGATTCATATTCGTCTATTATGAGCAGTCCGGTAACGAAAAGCTGTGTTTTGTCCTCAAATCTTGAACAACAACCTTTATGTTTCCGTTGCGCTTATAAGCCTTATTGTGGAGTTTGTCCGGTTTATAATTATGAAACGCAAAATTCTCCCTGGGGCAATATGCCATCCAATGACAGGTGTAAACTATTTATGGGCATATTCGATACAATATTTGAATTACTTGATAAGCCCAAAGAGGCGGCTATTTTAAGTAAATGGGTGCAAAAATGACTTTGTTCACCTGCTTATGTGTCAAAAGGTGTGTTTGATAGATAAAAGTTGGCAGGACAATAATGAGAGAATGAAGTGTTGTTAAAAGTTTTAAAGAGCGGCTTATGATCGCTAAGGAGATTGTAAAGTGAAAAATACTGATAATGATGTAAGGACGCTTGTTCTTGATGAAGAGATATATTCCAAAGAAGCTATAACCTTAGCAGCTTATATTTATTCGGAAAAGGCGGAGATAGGGCATAAGAAAAAAAGTGGCAAAGTTGAGATTAAATTTAAAGCAATTGAGTCGTCTAATGAAAATTTGGCGGATGATTTTGTCAATGAGATTTTAAATCAGCAGTGCAGAATAGATTTGACTAAGAAAAACTCTAAGGTTTCTCAGATAATAACAACGAAAGCTTTATTATCAGCCGCGGGAGAGCGCATATAAGGGGTTGATGGTTTATGAAAAAAGGTTTGATATTAATAACGGTTATTTTATTCGTTTTAATACTGGCATTGAGATATGTAGAGGAAAAAAGCGGAAGATCTGATAGAGACGGCGCTATAATTCAGACTGAAAAAGGCGTTGAGGGTGTTTCTTTACCTAAAGGAAAGGACTCGGAGAATCTTATGCCTGAGTTGGAACCGGAAAGTTATGATGGCGGTTTAGTGTCATATAATGACCCTCTTACTTTATCTGAAGGTGAAGAAAAATTGAAAAAAGCCTGTAAAAAGGGTTCTGTTAAGGACATCTTCATGGCGCATGGTCAAATTTGGGGATATGGCATAGCAAGCTCGAAAAGTTTTAACGGTGAAGAGAGTAAAACGATTTATGACCGTTTAGCTCAATATACTGCATGTAGGGCAGCGGCTAAGAGAAATGTTGATTATTGTAATAGGCTGCCCTCTGGATTAAAAGGTGTTCGGAATATTCCCGCGCGCCTGAGTTCGCAGCACGAATGCATTGATATTGCCAATAATGTTATTTTTTCCGATTTTATGGCCGGAAATATTAAAGATACATCTTCTTGTTTATTGCTTTTATCGGGTGATATGTTTAAAAATGTCCCAATTCCGAATGATATGTTTTGTAAGGCTGCGGGAACAGGGCTTGAAAATATTTGCGAATCTTTTAAAAAACTGGGCGTTAAAGGTACCGACAAAGATTTGCCTCCGTGCTATAAATTTTTTCCGCGTAAATTATCCGATTGTGCTTCAAATTCTTGCAGGCTTAGATATAAGATTTATCAGGGAATAAAAGACAAGAAACCAGAAAATTGTCCTGATGGCTATAAGAGCGTATGCAGCGCGTATCTTTCGAGATCTACAAAGTCTTGTGAGAAATTGGCATTGAGTCTTTCCAAGACCTATTGTAATTTTCTTAAGCGTGTTAATAAAGCGAGTGGCAATGCGCCCGGCATGAGTGATGATGAAATAAAACAACATGCTGCACAATTAGAAATGGAAGCAGCAGAGAAAAGACAGCGTGCAGAAGAAGAACGTCTTTTTGAGAAAAAACGTAAAAAAGAGGATGAGAAGGTAATCAAAGAGATTAATTCGAGAGTAAAAAAACTTTTGGGGAAAAAATAGAGGTTTTTATGAAGAAAAAAAATAAAATAGGTAAAAACATAAAAATGTTTTTGAATAGTGAAGAAGGCAAAATGCTTGATTCTGATATAGTTAAGACCGGACTTGCTTTGGGTATTCTTGGAGGAGCCATAATGGATGCGAGTGTGGCCCATGGCGTGATTCATTCAAATTACTTTAGGTCCACTTATCATGTAAGCCATCAAAGCCACGGTTCTCACGGTTCTCACGGTTCTCATGGCTCCCATGCTTCTCACGGCTCGCATAGTTCGCATGGTTCGCATGGTTCGCATGGTTCGCATGGTTCTCACGGCTCTCATGGTTCTCACGGCTCTCACGGCTCTCATGGCTCTCATGCCAGAGGCGGTTGGTGTTGATGAAATATGCGAACGCTTTTTGCAGTTAAGTGTTTTTTTTGTTTAAAATTCCGCTTAAGCCCTTTTTCATCATATAGTTGGGAAATGGCTTAAGCGGAATTTGTTTTCTTTATTGAAGCGTTTAGAACTTTTTAAATTGCAGTATATCCATATTATTAGTCTTTATTACTCGGGAGTAAATTAAAATGCCATCCTTTGCTGATAACAATTTAAAATATATTCAAAAAAAATTTAAAAATATTGATTTGCCGGTTATAAAAGCCAGAATAAAAAACATACAATGGCCTGTTTGGAAAAAAGCCAAAGTATGCGAAGTAACGGTAAATTCAATATGCAATAACAGGTGTTTATTTTGCTATAACAGTGAAAAATATTTTGGTAGTGAACCTGATGCTGATTTTAAAGCAGTTTGTCGGGCCTTATATGAAGGAAGAAAGCAAGGGGCGTGGATTGCGGCTATTATCGGGGGAGAACCGTCTTTAAATAAAGATATAGGAAAGCTCGCTTCCGTCGCGAGAAAGATAGGGTATGATTGCGTTAAGATATGCACCAATGGCCTTAAACTTTCAGATAAGGCTTATACTCGACATTTGGTTGAAAGCGGTTTTAATATGTTTGATATTTCAATACACGGGCATACTGCCAAAATACATGATACGCTTGTAAATTCAAAAGGGGCTTTTTCAAAAATAATGAAAGCTGCGGAAAATGTAAAAGATTATTCCGCGGAACTCGGAACAAATCAAGTTATCAATAAACTTAATTATAAAAGTTTTCCTAAATTTTTTAAGTTGGCCTATGTGGATTTGGGGATAAATTATTACAATATTATCTATTCTCATTATCGCGGTATGATGTGGAAAAACAAGCAGGTGCTTAAAATTCCCATTACAAAGACCGCGCCATATATAAAAGAAGGTTTTAAAGTAATAAAAGATTTAAAAATGCCTGTTTTTTCCAGAATGCTGGTTAATTTTCCGCCTTGCATATTTCCCGAATATCTTGATATTTTGGCTGATTGGGAATCTGAAGAGGAAGGAGCTGATTCTCTTTTGCTTCCCGGGGGTGAAATTGTAAATATGGCGGAAATGAAAAATAAACAGGCGGCAAAATCCGCATCTTGCGCGCAATGTTTTTTAAATGATAAATGTCATGGTATAGATAAAGAATACTTGGACATTTTCGGAGGAAAGGAATTTAAGCCTATAAAAAAGAAAGATATAAAAAAATATTTTAAAACGATATTTTAGGTTTTTCTAGGTAGTGATGAATACATTTAATAAAGAAATAAATAAATTTAAAATAGCTTTAACTTCCGATTGTTGTTTGAGGTGTTCACATTGTTTTATTGATAAAGATTTGAAGGAAAAAACGAATCGTAAGATGGTGGATAGCGTATTGGATTTGTTTATAAATTCCAAGGGGACAAAAAAGATTCTTGAAATTTATGGTGGAGAGCCTTTTTTGGAATTTGAATTATTAAAAGAAGTTGTGGCTTTGGCGCGAAAAAAAGCTTTAAAAAAAAGAAAAGAACTTTCCATATCGGTAGCTAGCAATGGAGTGCTTATTTTAAATAAACATCTTAACTACATGCTTGAAAATAATATAAGGCTTTCCATCAGTTTTTCCGGGACAAAAGAAACTCAAGATTTGGTTCGAAAATTCCCGGGTGGTGAAGGCAGTTACCTTATTATAAAAAAGAAACTTCCCAATATTTTAGCTAAACTCGGCCAAAAACTGCATATTATTTTTTGTGTTCATCCTTTAAGGAGTTCTTTTGTTTATAAGGATTTTAAGGCTCTTGTTGCTATGGGCGTTAAAAACATAGGAATAGAGTGTGTACATGGATTTAAATGGACGGAGTCGGATTATAAGAATTTTTCAAAAGGAATGGAAAAGATAAGTTCTTATGTAATTAAAAAAGTTAAATCAGGAGATTTTATTCTTCTAGAGTCTTTAATGGAAGCCTTTAGGGAAAAAACTTATGAAAATGATTTTTGTCCGTTTTTAAGAGATTTAGAGATGTTTCCCGATGGCACCCTATCATTATATCCATATCCTTTTGTTAAAGGTTTGGCGCAGAGGAAAAAAATATCCGTAGGCACCGCTTTAAAAGGAATTAAAAAAAAATATTCTTCTTGTTTGCCAAAATCAGGGTCTGTAAAGTGTAATAATTGTTTAGCCAAGTATTATCAGCTTTCGGGGCTTTATGAAGGAAGTGTGGCATATAATATGAGAACGGATATAAGTGTAAAAGCTGTAAGAGATATCCTTGATATGTCCAAACAAGACGGAGTTTTGAGAGATTATCTTAAAACCTTATTAAAACTTTTCAAAAAAGGATACACCTAATTCAAATAGTTTAGTGTTTGGGTAATACCTAAGTAAAGTTATAAATCGGAGCAATGGAGATTCAAAATTCGATGAAAAAAGAAGTTTACCGACCTTTTATAAATTATTTCCAAAGATCTCCGCGCGGCTATTTTCTTTCAAATGATGCCGGGTATAATATCACTTTAACTAAAAAGCAATTTGAGAGTTTTCTAAAAGGAAATTTAAAAGACAAAAAATGCAAAAATCAATTGGTTGAAAAGGCATTTTTTAGAAACAGGCTTAATTTTGATTTATTGTCGGAAAGATTAGGTTCGTATTTGCTTAAAGATTGGAAAGGGCCGCACATACATATAATAAGCCTTACAAAAAGATGTGATTCAAATTGTTTTTATTGCGGAGCAAATGCGACTAACAGTCTTGTGCGCAAGCATGATATGTCTCTTGAAATTGCCGAGAAAACGGTGGATTTTATTTTCAAGGTTCAATCTCAAGACTTAATGATAGAGTTTCAAGGCGGAGAACCGCTTTTAAATTTTAAAATTGTTAAATTTATTGTTAATTATGCCAAAAAGAAAAATAAGATATTTAAAAGAAATATTCATTTTTCCATAGTGACTAATTTAATAGGCATGGATGAAAAAAAATTGGCTTTTTTAATAAAAAATAAAGTTACGGTTTGTTCTTCTTTGGACGGTCCGCAAGTTCTTCATGATAAAAACAGAAAGATATCCAAGGGGTCTGCTCATTCGATAGTGGCAAAATGGCTGAAAAAAATAAGTCTTCTTGCTAAAAAAAATACCGCTATTGAAGCGCCAAATGCCATTTGCACAATAAGCCGTTCTTCGCTTAAATATCCGGAAAAAATAGTGGATGAGTTTTTAAAATGCGGGCTCAATCGTGTGCAATTAGGGCCATTGGATCCTTTAGGCAGGGCGGCGCTTAATTGGGATAAAGTGGGCTATGATGCTAAAGAGTTTTTAAATTTTTATAAAAAGGCTTTTGATTATATTATTGAGTTGAATAAGAAGGGCATAGATATTTATGAGAAAGGGGCTTTGATGTTCGCTCGCCAGATATTAACGGGAGAACGCCCGAGATATCAAAATTTGGATTTTATATATAGACTTGCCTACAATTATAATGGGAATATTTATGGGAGTGATGAGGCAAGAATGTTAAGCAATAGCGCCGATGAGTTTTTTCAATTGGGTAATGTTTATGAAGATTCTTTTGGAAGTCTTTTAAATAAGCCAATTAGCAGAACTCTTTTTCTCTCCGCTTTTGGTTTTTTAACTCAGCCCAAATGCGCTCGCTGCGCTTATAATCCGTATTGCCATATTATGCCGGTCTATAACTATGCGGCGCAAGGAAGTTTTTGGGGCAATATGGCTATCAATGAGAGATGCAAAATTTTTAAAGGCGTTTTTGATATAATTATAAGTAAAATGGAGGACAAAACCGTCAAAAGAATGTTTATCAATTGGACAAAAAATTATCAGTGATATTGCGGCATTATAATGAAAAGAATAGATATTAAAGTCGGATTTGAATGTAATAATTATTGTGATTTTTGCGCGCAGGGGAATAAAAGAGACGGCATTAAAAGGAAGTCTCTGAAAGAAATAACGGATATTCTTAAGGATGCCAGAAAAAAAGATATTTTAGGCGTAGTTTTTACGGGTGGAGAGCCCACTATGCATCCCAATCTTATTGATGCTGTTAAGGCCGCTAAAAAAATGGGATTTTTTTCCATTCAAATTCAAACCAATGGCAGAAGATTCGCTTACTACGATTATTGTCTTGAGCTTAAGCGCGCGGGTGTTACCGAAATGGGGCCGTCTTTGCATGGCTCGAAGCCTGAAATTCATGACAAATTAACTAATGCCAAGGGAAGTTTTAAAGAAGTTGTTAAAGGCATAATAAACTGTAAAAAACTCGGTATGTATGTTTTAACAAATACCGTTATAACTTCGGATAATTATAAAGACTTGCCCGATTTGGCCCGCTTATTGACTCATCTTAAAGTGGATCATTTTCAGTTCGCTTTTGTTCATATAATCGGAACGGCATTGAAAAATAAAAAATGGATAGTGCCCCGGAAAAAACTGATTATGAAATATGTTCATAAAGGGCTTGATATAGGTTTAAATGCGGGAATTAATTGTTTTACTGAAGCTATACCTTATTGTTTTATGAAAGGTTATGAACAATGTGTGGCGGAAGAGGTAATTCCGGAAGGGCCGGTGGCGGATGCGGATATTTATGTTGAAAGTTATGGCGATTATAGAAGAAATCAAGGTAAAATAAAACATAAAAAATGTAAAAAATGCCTGTATTTTGAAAAATGCGAAGGACCGTGGCGGGAATATCCGGAAATCTATGGCTGGGACGAATTTGTGCCCATTAAAAAGCTTTAGAAGTAAAAAGGCGGCAAAGTGAAAAAAAATAATTTATGTAATTTTAATTTCGAAAAACTTGGAAAAGATTATTTTATTTCCAATGATTTCGGCAATTGGCTGGTAATTAACGCAAGTGATTTTAATAAAATTTCAAATAATAATTTTTCCGCGAAATCAGAAATTTATCGGCATTTAAAAAAGGAAGGTTTTTTAAAGGACTACTTGGATTTTGACGGTTTATCGCGGCAGCTTAATAAACTTATGCCCTTTGCTCATATAGGCCCGAGTTTACATATTATTGTTGTAACGCTTAAATGTAATCATGCTTGTGTTTATTGTAGAGCCATTAGCCACGAAAATAATTTTCAAAATACAAACATGTCTTTTGCCACGGTTCAGAAAAGCGTCAATATGGCGCTTGAAAGTCCAAATCAAAATATAACGCTGGAATTTCAAGGCGGTGAAGCGCTTATAAATTGGGCTATTGTTAAAAAGGCCATTAAATATGCCAAGGCGAAAAATAAAAAAACAAAAAAGAATCTTATTATTTCACTTGTCAGTAATTTTAGTTTAATGGATAATGAGAAATTTAAATTTTTATCCGATGAAAATATTTCCGTATGCACTTCCTTGGATGGCCCCGGGTTTATTCATAATAAGAATAGAGTTTATCTGGGTGGCAATTCTTATGATTTGACTGTTAAATGGCTAAAGAAATTTTCTAAGAAAACGGCTACATTAAAAGGAAAAGAAGATTCCTTGCCTTCAGCTTTAATGACAACTACAAAATATTCTTTGGCATATCCAAAAAAAATAGTGGATGAATATTATAATTTGGGTTTTGGCGGAATTTTTCTCCGGACTTTATCGCCTATCGGTTATGCCAAAGAGGTTTGGGGCGAGATTGGCTATGCTCCCGAAGAGTATCTTCGTTTTTATGAAAAAGCTATGGATTGTATTTTGAAGTTAAATAAAGAGAAGGGTAAATTTGTTGAGAGAACGGCAGCTATAATATTGCGAAAAATTTTAAAAAAAGAAGATCCCAACTATTTGGATTTGCGTTCTCCATGCGGGGCAAGCATAGGGCAGATGGCTTATAATTACAATGGAGATATTTATACATGCGATGAAGGGAGGATGGTGGCGGCAAAAGGTGATACTTCTTTCCGCATTGGAAATGTTACCGGCAGTTCTTATAAAGATTTGATTAATTCCAATGCTTCAAAAGTATGCCTTATATCTTCCTGCCTTGAAAATCAGGTTAAATGCTTTCGTTGCGCATTTAAGCCTTTTTGCGGCGTATGTCCGGTGCATAATTATGAAACGCAAAATTCTCCCTGGGGCAATATGGCGGATAGCGATTGGTGTAAAATACAAAAAGGAATTTTTAAAATTATAGTGAAAAAACTTCAAAAAAAAGAATACAAGAAAATTTTTGAAAGTTGGTTTGAATAATGCCCGATATAGCTTTTTGGAATAAATGCAATAGCAATTGCATAATGTGCACCAATATGGATTCTTTTATTAATCAAGATTCGGCGCAATATGGCCTTAAAGAACAGATTAAAAAATTTGAGAGTTATTTATTGAGAGGCGGAACTTATTTGAAAAATCCTGAGGATGACAGTTTTCTTAATTTAACGGGCGGCGAGCCCACGCTGCATCCTAATTTTTTTAAGCTTATTGTTTATTTTAGAAGGCGTGTTCCGCTTGCAAGAATTGTTTTGCTCACCAATGGCAGAAAATTTTCAAGTTTAACTTTTACCAAGAAATTTATGAGTGTGGCAAAACCGCCTTTTGAAATTGCCTGCGCTCTTCACGGCTCAACTCCGGCAAAGCATGACGCTGTTACAAGAGTGAAAGGAAGCTTCAAGCAGGCCTTGAAAGGCATTGAAAATATATTGAAATTATCAAAAGGGCAGAAACTGGAAATAAGAATTGTTCTCATTAAACAGAATATAAATGATTTTGAAAATATTCTAAAGTTGTTTTTGAAAAAATTTCCCGACACCTCAAAATATAGGATTATTATCATTCATTATGAAATTGAGGGCATGTCTTTGCTAAATCATGAGAAAATATCTTTAAGTTTAAAAGAGTCTTCCGGCATTATAAATAAATCCTTTAAATTTATTGGAAAATTTAAGGATTTTAGGCTTTACCATTTTCCGTTATGCTTATTAACTGCGAGGCTTCGTAAATATGCTTGGATTACTCTGCCTATGGAAGATCGCATATATAAAAAAGAGTGCCGAAGATGTTCAGAGAGAAAGAATTGTCTGGGGCTTATGAAAACTTATTATGAGTATTTCGGTGATGATGAAATTCATGCTTTGTAAGGCGGCGCCGTGAGGCGTGTATAAAGAAAATTGAGATTAAGAATTTTCCCCATTATTAAACTCGAAATCAATGTTGATTTTTAAATTATGAACAAAATATCTTTTATAGCTTTAATTGTTTTTGCCGGTTGGTCCATAGCGGTTGTAAAAGAGGATTTTGAAATTCAAAAAATCCGTAATAAAAAAATTCTGCTTGGCATAAAATTTTTCGTTTTATTCTTTCTGGCAATGGCATATAATACTTACTTGGGTTATACGGGCCAGGTTGACAGTTTTCTTAATATTGATTTTTACGGTCTTTGGGTTATTCATTTCGCTTGGACATTTCTTGCCGCGATAATACTTTGGTATGGTGAGATTTGGCCCGCGGGAGACGCTAAGTTTTTTATTTTGATAAGTTCCTGTCTTCCTCTTATAAATCCTTTTATAAAAACTTTCCCGCATTATCTCTTTTTAAGTTTGCTTATAAATGTTTTTGTTGTCGCGGCTATTTTTGCTTTTATAAATTATGTGTCTGAAGGTATAAGGCAGGCAAGCCCGGGAGATTTTTTTAATGAGCAATGGCAGGCTTTGCGAAAGCGAGCAATTGCTTTATCTGAGGAAGGGGGCTTGAAAAAATTTTATATATTTTTTTACGCCATAAATATAGGTTTTATTTTTTTACTGCATCAGATATTTGCCATGGAATTAAAAAACACTTTCGGCCGTATTATATTGAGGACTGAAATAATTTATTTTATTCTTTTCTTTTTATGGGAGAAAGTGGCGGAAAACTTTAGAAGCAAGAAATGGGTTTATATCTCTCTTGTAGCTTATGGCATCTATTTTATTAGCGGTTATTTTCTTTTTCCTTATCGGCTTATGGATTTATTGATGATTGCTTTAATGAATGTCCTTAAATTTAGCGTTATACTTTTCGTGGGAAGATATATGTTTGAATTTATTATGGAAAAAAAAGATACTTATTCTGTCGAAGCCGGGGAACTGATGCCTCATATGGTTTTATCTTCAAAGATGATGAGAACCTTAAGAGATAATCCTGTTTTTGAAGGAGCTTTTGACGATTGTTTTAAAGATGGGCTTACAACCGAACAAATTGATCTTTTATCTGATTGGCTCAGTAAATTAAAAGTTGAGAAACCAAAAGTTGAAATTATAAAAGGCCGGCCTTTTGCTTTGTGGATATTTGTGGGCGCGGTTATTTTTCTTCTTTTTAATAATAATATTGTGGATATAGCGGGGATATTTAAAAAGTGAATAAAAAATCGTCCAAAAAAATTAAAATTGTTATTTTTACGGGTTATGCCTGCAATAATAATTGCCGGTTTTGTATAAATTCAAATAAGCGGGAACTTCTGGAAAAGACAACGGATGAATTAATTAAAGAAATTTATCTGGCTAAAAAAAAGAAAGCAGATATCATAGAAATAATAGGGGGAGAATCTACCATAAGGTCTGATTACACGCATTTGGTTTCATTCGCGAAAAAAATCGGAATTAAAGAGGTTTTAAGCGCCACAAACGGCAGGATATTTTCGGATTTTTCCGCCGCTAAAAAAATAGTGGATAGCGGTATTACGGGGCTTATATTTTCTTTGCACGGACATAATTCAAAAACCCATGATTATTTGACCAGAAGCCCGGGCAGTTTTAATGAATTGATAAAAGGAATAGAGAATTTAAAAAAGCTTGGTTTTAGAAGGATAAATGGCAATACTACTATTGTTAAGCAGAATATGCGGTTTTTACCTGAAATAGCGGAAATATATGCCAGGTATCATGTGCGCAATGTTGAATATATTTTTGTCGATCCGACTTATGGTGGGGCTTATGATAATTTTGAAATGTTGGTGCCAAAAATATCAAAAGCGAGTGTATATATGAAAAAAGCCATTGATATCGGTCTTGAGTATGGTTATTCACAATGGAAAGCCAGATATGTTCCACTTTGTTATTTCAAGGGTTATGAAAAACATATAAGTGAAATCAATGAGAGAATTCTTTTTTCTACTGAACACTGGGCTCCGGATTTTAAAAATACGGACGCTTTAGCTTCAAGACAGCTGGTGTCAAGAAAAAAAACAATGCGTTGTAAGGGTTGTTCGTTTTATAATGCCTGTGAAGGTATATGGGTGGAATATATTAATCATTATGGTGATAGTGAGCTTAAGCCGGTAAAGAAAATAGAGTAAATAATAAGAAGAAAGAATATAGTGAAGCCATGGAGAGAGTTTTAATGAATGCGCCGAATAATCTTGTTATATATATGAGCGGTTTATGTAATCTTAGATGCTCCTATTGCTATGTTAAAGACACCGTTTTTGAAAAGCCAATAGAGAAAAAAGTTTTACTAAGAGCTGTTTCAAAGTTTTTAAATTCTCCGGGTAAAAGCAAGAAAATAACCTTTCTTGGGGGAGAGCCTTTTCTGCATTTTAATTTGATAAAAGCTGTCATAATTTTTATAAGAAAAGAAACAAAAAACAATTTGCCTGTGCATATATTTACCAATGGTTTGTTAATTGATGAAAAAATATCTAAGTTTATAAAAGATTTCAATATTAATCTGATTGTCAGTTTAAATGAGCGGGATATGTCTGTCGGAATATTCAAAGCGAGAAGAGATATCAAAAAGATTTTTAAATATATTGAGCTTGGAAAGACAACTGTATCCTTGGTAATAAAGAAAGAAGCGGCAAATGATTTGTTTAACCATGTTTCAAGCTTGTATAAATTAGGGTTTAGGCATATTGCCTGGTCTCCGGATATAACAAAAATCTGGAATGAAAAGGAAATTTTAGCCTTGAAGCGTGAAATGCTTAGACTCCGAAGGCATTATCTCCAATTGATTAAAAAAGGGCTTGAGCTTTATGAAATTGCCAACGCGTATGAAATTATGGATAAAATTCTCAAGCGTCCCTTCATCGACGCATGTATGAGCGTGATTCTTTGTTCCGATGGAAATTTCATTCCTTGTGATAAGCTTATTGCAAGTGATAAAAATGGTGTTGAAAAGTATGCTTCATCTCAAGTGGCGGGCGGAAAGAAAAAAAATCTTTTTTTTAAAGAAGCTTTAAAATATGGCGCGGATGTAAAAAATTTAATGTGTCCCGTAGGGGCGTTCGCGTATAGTAAATATGTTTTAAAAAGCGGGGCTTCCGAGGTTAAAAGGGCGGTGAAACAGCATATAAAATTATCCGCTGTTATTGAAGAGAATTATTTTTTATTATTTAAGCAAGCCTTGAAATATTCGGCATTTAGAAAGGCGTATAATATTAATGATTAAAAAAGCTAAAATTTCCAAAAAAGCAATAAGTGATGATATGAAAAAAGAATCACTAAATAAATGCTATGAGATAATTCTCAATTATAATTGTAACGCCAAGTGTCTTTTTTGTTCGCAGGGCTCATTTGATAAGTCTTTAAACGCCGGTTTTGATAATATAGCCAAGAATATATATTCAGCTTATAAAATGGGTTATCGCCGGCTTGGCTTTACGGGCGGTGAGCCTTTATTGCGCGGCGATATAATAAAAATTATTTCTTTGGCGAAATCTATCGGTTTTGATTTTATAAGAATTCAGACAAACGGGATAAAACTTGCGAATAAAAAATTCGCCGGGCAATTGGTCGAAGCCGGTCTTACTGTTTGCAAATTTTCTTTTTTAAGTGATAAGGCCAAGGTTCATGATGAATTGGTGGGCGTAAAGGGAGCTTGGAAAAAAGCAATGCTTGGCTTGAAAAATTTAAAAAGCCAGAAAGTAAGAGTTGGGACCAATATACTTATCAATAAATATAATTTTAACCGCCTTGATGAGATAATATATTATTTCCTTGAAAAGGGAATAAGCAATTTTGTGATGATTTATCCCATGTATATAGGAAGCATGAAAGCTAATCATTTAAAAATCGGCGTTTCTCTGCCTAAGGCAAAAAAATATTTTATAAGCGCCATTAAAGTTATGAAAAAGGCGGGCTTGCCCGATGAAATCCTTTTTTTAAATGTGCCTCCTTGTTTTTTGAAGGGCTATGAATCCTTATCCATAGGACTTGAGAATTTTAATACTTTAGTTACCGATCCCAGCGGCATTAAAACCGATTTGGATGAAAACGCGGACAAGGCCAAAGTCCGCATTCCGTTGTGCCGGACTTGCGTTTTTAAGAAAAAATGTTCGGGCATAGACAAAAATTATATTGATATATGGGGCCTGCCAAAATTTATTTCTCAGGAAAAAAAGAAAAAAACATCTGCACTTGGCGAAAAAGTATTTTTCTCCGACAATGAAAGATGTTTTATTGAAATACTCAAAAGCAAAGTTCCCGCTTCAACGGCTGAGGTATTGAAGTTGGCGAAAAATATAATTTTATGTCGTGATTGTTCGGACGGCAATGCCGTTATAGTTGCCGCTGAAAGTCTTATAAAGAAAAAAATTGTCGAGAAAATTTTTAAAAAAGGGCGCTATTATTGGACACTTAAAAGCGCTGGGAAAAAGTAAATGGCTTTATTGCGTATTATTCATACTTGTAATCAAGATTGCGTGTTTTGTTCTTATCTTGGGAAAAACGCGAAGAATAAAAAATATGATTTTAAGGAATATTCTCTTGAAATAATTAAATCCAAAGACAAACTTATCCAGATATCCGGCGGGGAGCCGTTTCTTTTGGGTGGAATAAATCTCTTAAAGCTGGTTCTTTTTGCTGTTAAAAATAATAAGAAAGTGGAGATACAAAGCAATGCTTCCCTTATTAAGGATATCTCTTTAGATATTTTAAAAAAATTGATTAAGGCGGTTAATTTATCGAAAGGTTACTTTAATATTAATCTTTCAGCGGCAGATGTTATTACGGACGAAAGAGTAGCTGGCGCGAAAAATATATTCGCGGATAAAATAAAAGGCATAAAATTATTATATACGCTTGGCGCTGATATAAGATTGACTTATATTATTTGCAGATCGAATTATAAACAAACTCCTGAATTTGTAAATTTTATACTCAAAGAATTTCCCGGCATTAAGTGGGTGCAATTTAGTTTTGTTAAGGCCATGGGAAAAGCTTTAACTAAGAAAATAGTTCCCAAATATCGGACTGTAAAAAAATATATTATTAAAGCGGCTTCGCTTTGTGAAAAAAATAAAATAATGTGTGAAATAGATCATATTCCGTTATGTATGCTGGGCTCTTATTATCGTTTTAACGTTGATATAGGAAAAATAAATGAAAATAAAAACGGTTTACATAGGCAAGAGAAAACGCATATAAAAAGATGCTTAAAATGTAAATATGTTAATATTTGCTCGGGACCGAGAAAAGATTATCTTAAAATATACGGAGATTTATAATGAGGGGCGCAAAAAATATTTTGCCTTTAAAAAAGGAATTTCCCGCATTAAAGCGCAGGATTTCAAAAAAAGCGATAGTTTATCTTGATAGCGCTTGCACCGCTTTAAAAATGAAATCAGCGGCTCGCGAGCAGAGCGATTTCTTGCTTGAATCCGGAGCTTGCGCCGGCAAAAGATCCGTTCATTTGCTTAGCCGCGAAGTGGAAAATAAAATTTGCGCGGCGCGTAAAGCCATTGCTTCATTTATCGGAGCGGATAGCTTGGACGAAATAGTTTTTACAAGCGGAACAACTGAAAGCGCCAATATCGCGGCCGCAAGTTTTCCTTTTAAAAAAGGAGCCGAAGTTATCCTATCTCCTTTAGAGCATAATAGTGTTTTTCTCCCGTTTTATCGTTTAGCTGGAGAAGGCAAAATAAAGCTTAAAATTATTCCGCTTAAGAATTTTAAACCGGATTTTAACGTTTATAAAAAAATGCTTAATTCTAAAACGGCTCTTGTTTGCATAACTCATGCTTCCAATATTTTTGGCGGTATTGTGGATATCAAAAAATTTATAAATGCCGCTCATAAGAAAGGGGCCAAAGTTTTTATTGATGACGCTCAGTATATCCCTTCGCATAAAGAAAATGTCAGCGCTTTGAATGCGGATATGCTGGCTTTTTCAGGTCATAAAATGGGCGCTCCTTTTGGCACCGGGATTTTATATATTAAGAGAAGTCTTTTTAAATTTTTAAAATCTTCAAAGTTGGGTGGGGGAACTATTAAGGAAATAGTTCTTGAAGATGGCCTATATAGAGTTTGTTTTCTTGAAAATAATTTGGCTTATGAAGCCGGTATTCAGAACTATTCCGGTATTGCGGCGCTTAAAAAATCTTTTGAATTATTACATGAAATCGGCTATGAAAATATAAGGAAGCACCTTCAAGAGATTGTTGAATATGCTTATGCGAAACTTTCGTCTTTTAAAGAAATAAAAATTATAGGCAATCAGAGAGATTTGTCAAAAGGAAGTCTTATATCTTTTGTATGTGAAAATCCTAAATTTTCCATTATTGATTTTAATCTTTTCTTGCAGGAATATTCGGCTAAATATTTTGTGGCTGTAAGATGTGGCCGACATTGCGCGGATTTAGCTATTTTAAATTCGGATATAAAATCTACGGTTAGATTGTCATTTTTTATTTATAGCTCAAAGCGCGATATTGATGTTTTTTACCGGGCCTTAATTCTTTATCTAAAATCTTTTTCATGAAAAAAAAATCCATTAATGACGCGGAACCCAATCTTTTTCTGACTGCCGAATGCAATCAGAATTGTATTTTTTGTTCGGCCAAGGGGGAAGATAGGAGTATGACAAAAAAGGAGCTTTCAGCCTGCCTCGCTTTGGGTTATAAATCGCTTGCTTTTGAAGGCGGCGAGCCTCTTATGAGTAAAGATTTAATATATTGGACTGAGCGCGCAAAAAAAAGTGGGGCGGATGAAATTATATTGCTTACAAACGGGCTTTTGCTTACAGAGAATAAATTGAAGCTTTTAATACAAAAGGGAATAACCAAATTTGAATTTAATTTACCGTCTCATATAGTGAAACTTCATGATACCTTGACCGGGTCAAAAAAGCAATTTCCAAAGAGAATAAGGGCGATTAAAAGGACGCTTAAATATATCAAAGACGGAGTAATAATAACTTTTGTTTTAAACGCCTTAAACTATAAAACCTTGCCTGCCTATATTAATTTTATAGCGAAAGAATTTCCTGGAACATTTTTTATAGCTTTAAATTTCATTAAAATAAAAGGGCTTGTTAAAAAAAGAAAATATCTTGTGCCAAAATTAAGCGAAACGAAGTTTTATATTCTTAAAGCTTTGGAAAAGGCCAAAAAAATGCATATGCCGATTATATTGGATGGTTTTCCTTTATGCGTTTTAGACGGTTATGAGGAATATTCCAGAGATATCGACAGAATTATTAAAAGCGATAAGTCTTATCTGGGAGAGAAAAAGCATATAAAAAAATGTTTAAAATGCTCTTTAAAAGATATCTGCGCGGGGCCAAGAAAAGATTATTTGAACTTATTTGGAGATAAAGAGATTTCAGCTTCATCAAAAAAAATCGCGCCCATAATAAATAAAGTAAAAAAAGGCCAACTGCGATTGAATATTAAAGCTTAGGTAAATTTTTAGCTTGCTTGGAGTAATTTATAATTATCTCAGGTTGAAAAAAAACTTTCCTTATCACACTCCATTGAGTCCTTTCCATTTTAATTGATTTCTTATCAACAAAAACTCCCTGATTTTTTAATTCATCCAATTCAAGCGGGAATATTGCGGCTAAGTCCTTTTTAAAAGTTTTTTTAAAATCTTTAAATAATAAAATGGCGGGTTCAAAGTTTAAGCTTTCAAGAATAAAATAAATCATTTCATCTTTTATTGAAGTTTGAATGCCTTTTTTTGCAGGCAATATTTCCAAAGCCAGGTCTTTTCTGTATTGAGCCCAATTAATTGTGTTTATATATCTGAGATGGCTCCAGGCGCGTGAAACTGAACCTATGCCTATGCCGAGAAGAGATTTTTTGTTTTTTAAATCCGAGGTCTGATAATTTTTTGATTTTAAAGTAAGTCCCACCGAATCGGAATCTAATTTTTTATAACCCATTTTAAATAAAATTTTAAAGCCTTCTTCCTGGAGTTTTTTTATTTTTTTTTCATTTATGGGTTTTCCGCCTTTCATGGAATAGATGGTATAAGGCGTGGTGGAAAAAATATTCAAATGTATTTGGTCGGGTTTTAAGGAAGCCACGGTTTTTAAATCATGAATAAAACTTTCATCGCTTTGATTGGGAAGACCACAAATTAAATCGACATTGATTTTATTGATTCCCATTTTTTGAGCTAACTTATATGTTTGTTCAAAGGAATCATCTTTTTGAGTTCTTTGAACTTTATGCAGGGTTTCTTGGTTCATCGTTTGCACGCCGATACAGAGTCTGTTAATTCCGTTCTTTTTAAAAGCTTTAATTTCTTTTAAGCCTATTTCAGGACTTATTTCCATTAACATTTGCGCTTTATTTTTAAATTTAAAATTCTTTCTAAGAAGGGTAAAAAATTTCTCTATTTGTTTTAGATTCATCATGGAGGGGGTTCCTCCGCCTATATAGAGAGAGTTGAAATTTCTTTTTTTAAAAATGGGAGTAAGCAAGGCTATTTCTTTTTCTAGGTAGTTCAAATAGGTGTCAAAGGCCTTATCTATATGTTGTCTCTTGTGTCCGGTGCAAATTACGGGCAGAAAGCAAAAGGCGCATTTTACTTTACAGAAAGGCACATTTATAAATAAATCAATATTTCCTTTATCCTTTGAGACAGCTGTCCATGCATTAATTACGGCTTTGTTTTTTTTCTCTAAATTAGGCCAGGACCCAAAGGGAGGATATTGCTGGGTATAACCCGTATAATCCAATTTTTGTAAATTGCTTAATATTTTAGCGAACAAAACGCCTGAACATTTTATCATAAGTATTTCTCTAAAGAATGGTTCCCAGTATTTTATAAATATTATACTCAAATCTAAGGCTTTGAGAGATAAATTTTATAGCGGCGAAAGTATTTGTTTTAATGAAAACCCTTTGATTTTAGCTTGGAACTCGTTATAATAGTAATAGAGACGTTAGGGTTTATTTAACTTTTTAATAGGTTCTTTCACCGGTTAATTTCAAACAAACTTAATTTAAAATTGATTACTTAAAGGAGAATATATGATAGATGCAAAAAAGATAAATGCCGCTGTAAAAAAACAGGAAAAAAATATAGTTAATTTTGCCAGGGATTTAGTGAGAATTCCAAGTTTTTCAGGTCAGGAAGGAAATCTTGTTAAAAGAGTTGCCAAGGAAATGAAAAAGGTCGGTTTTGACAAAATAAAAATAGATAAAATGGGTAATATCGTAGGTTTTATAGGCAAGGGAAAGAAAAAAATAATGATGGATGCGCATTTGGATGTTGTTGGGGTGGGAGATAGAGCCGCTTGGAAGATAGATCCTTTTGCCGCGGTTTTCAAAAACAATACTATTTATGGAAGAGGCGCTACCGATCAAAAGTTATCAATGGCTTCCATGGTGTATGCGGGAAAACTCATAAAGGATCTTAAACTTTATAATGATTTTACTTTGATGATAGTTGGTTCCTGCCAGGAAGAAGATTGTGACGGACTTCCCTTGCTTCACATAATCAATAAAGAAAAAATAAAGCCTGATTATGTTGTTTTAACCGAACCCACCAATCTTGCCGTTTATAGAGGACATAGAGGAAGAATGGAAATGAAGGTTGTAGTTAAGGGGAAATCCTGCCATGCTTCAGCTCCCGAGCG
>CAZHQC010000003.1:0-49503 GCA_964534135.1 uncultured Elusimicrobiaceae bacterium
AATTCTTTTCCATTTGCTTGAGCCTTCTTTTTTGTATTCAACCCAGCCCCTGGAATGAAAAACATAAGCCGCACTCGCTAAATTACAGAAAAACAGTATGGTAAACAAGGAAATTACATATCTCATTAATAGACTCCCTTTAAAGATTTCGAAATTTTTAAAAACCATTTATATATAAATATAAAACTACCCCCAGGCCATATTATAAGTGTCTTTGAATGGGCAAGTCAATCAAAAAGAGTGTGACTTTTATTACAGTCAAGATACTCAAAAAGTTCTACTAATATTATACGAGATGACGAATCAATAAAGTTTTTTACTCCGATATTTTGCGTAAATAATCCAAAATGGTTTTTTTACTCTTTTGGGGATAACTTTCTTTAAGAGATTCCATCACTTTTTCTCTGATTTCTTTTGATGGCCTAGAAGAACCTTCTTTAGGCAATTTTACCCCTGATTTATCTAATCTGCCCGAACCGCCGCCCGCAGGCATTTCAAAAGATTTTGGGCCTCCGGCGCCGTTTTTCTTAGCCGATGACATCTTTTTTTGTTTCTGCATATTTTTATTAATCATATCGCCCAAAGCATCCAACTCTTCAAGCGCTTTAATCTGATGAACCAAAGCCTTATTCATATCATAGGCCTTGAGCGCCAAAACAGCCGATTTCATCTCATCGATGGCCTTTGAAATATGCTTTTGAGCTTTAATGGAAAACTTTAAAAACTCCTCTTTTACATTATCCAGATCTATTTCAAGTTTATTGGCATCAGAAATAAGCCGTCCTTGGTTATTGCCTGAAGCAATAAAAAAAGTTTTATCTTTCAAATCATAAAATGTCACATCATTTTCTATAGCGCTTGATAGATTAATACTAAAATTCATTTCAGCCATGAGCGACTGCTTGTCTATATTTTCTTCAGTCAAAATTGTTTTTTTCAAAATATCAAGATTAGATTTTAAGGTATTTCTCCACACAATAATATCCTTCACCTTATTGAAACTCAAAGCAGAATTGAATTTTAAACCTTTCATATTTCTTATTTCCGGTTTTAGCCCCATTTTTTTTATTTTGATGAATGATTTGGAAAGCTGCCAAATAACACTCTCTTTTTTTCGATTAATTTCAGGAACAATATCATCCATAAAAACAGTATTTTTGGAAAAAGTTTCTTCTTGCTTATCTCTTAATTCTCTCCAAAGATCTTTAATTTTTTGCAATTTTTTTATTTTTTTATCATTGCCCTGCATTGAGGCGACAAACTCCGAGTACTCGCCAAATACCTGCCGAGTTTTCTTTATTTCTTCCAATAAAGCTTTTGCCACGGCAAGCGCTTCTTTAAGATTCCTGTTTTTTAAAGCCTCCTGCAACTTATCGGCCAAACCTGAGGCTTTATTCATAGGAATTTGAAATCTCTTCTTTTTGCCAAATGAGTCTTTATATTTTTGGCGGGATAACATTTTTCTCATTGAATTCATTTCAAGGGCAAGATTTTCCATAATCTCAGATAAATCATTCCATAATTCTTTATCCACTTTCCCTTGAGTCCCTTGAAAAAGAGCTTTATCTATTTTTGAAAGTGAATTTTCCCAGTCTTCAGCCTTAAACTCAAAATCTTTCGCAGTTTGACTGTTTAATATATCATCCATCTTAAGCAAACCCCGCTTAAGAAAAGAGGTCATGGATTTTTGAGTGGCGGCGGCTTTTTTATAATATTGCCCCTTGAATTCTTGAACGGCCTTTTGTGCTCGAACTCTCGCCATATAATCTATATCTTCCTGAAGCATTTCATATTCATTTTTAAGCCCCGCATTAAAGTATGGGTCTTGATTTAAACTTGCAAACGCTTTTTCTGAAAGTTTTTTTAATTTCTCCCACCGTTTCAAAAAATCCGAAGTCCGAAAAGAACCGCTGATCTGTGAGAGGGTCCCAGCCGCTTTTTCCTCTATTTTCAGCATTTGAAGAAAACTATTTTTCACCTCAGAAAGTTTTCTTAAAGCCTCAATATGATTTTTATAAAAATTTTTTATTTTCACTTTAACCGGCAAAGACTCCGTCCATCTTAAATCGCCTCTGTGCCCCGGAAAAGCATCAAAAACTCTTAGATAAAAATACATATCAAAATCTTCTATGAAATTTGGAAAAAAAACATAAGTTTCACCTATGAATTCTTTTATATTTTTCCCTCTCGCCGCCTGATGGCCATAGCCCCCTAATACGGCACCCGGCATAGCCTCGGCCGCTTTGATGGACATAGTCCGTGTCACGGCACCCGGCATAGCCTCGAATATTTTCAATTTCTTTAAAGAATTATATTCTTCAGCCACTCGTCCCTTAAATCTAATTTCCGATCTAAGTGAAATTTTAGACAAACCGAAATCATCTTTAGCCTGATAAATAATTTTAATACCGCCGCCGCTTGGCATCTCAACTTCAAATAAAGGAGATAAAATATCGGCCACCGGCGGCAAATCTTTAATAATATTTAGCTCTTGAAATATTTTCCGGGAATTAATTAAACCATCATCTGCGAAAATTTCAAATTCAAGACTCATAGCCTCATAAACCTTAAAAGCCATATGAAAATTGCCGTTTTTGTCTTTTAAAAAATTTATTTTTCTATCATTTGAAGCGCTTTTCATATATAAAATAATTTTAGAAGCGCCTTTAGAAGCTTCGGCCTTAATTAAAATTTCACTCCCCTGCAATATAGCTGTCTGCGCGGGAATATAAGAATAAATGTTTTTTTCGCCTTTTAGATAAACAGGCCGCTTTACAGTAAAATTAAGATCTTTAATTTGAGGATAATAGCGGACTTTAAGCAGATACTCGAGGCTTTTCATTGAACGGTACTTCAACCTATAACGAATATCATTTTTTAAATGTTGGATATGATATTGGCAATCAAACAAGTTTTTATTATCCCAGTTTACGCTTACCCAACCGCTATCTTTTTCCTTTATTTGTAAAACAGGAACAAGACTTAAATTTTTTTCCCATGCAACTTTTATTAAAACGCTTTCATTTTCCACTATGACCGCGTTTTGAGGACTTATTGTCAACATACTTTCAAACTCCGAAGCTAAAAATGGTAAAAGCATTCTCTGAGCTGAAAGAGGATTTATTAGCCAAATAGCAGCAAAACATAAAGCCAATGAAATTCCAGCGACTAATTTAGAATTAAAATTTTTAAAATCAAAAGGCGAAAACTTAATGGTTTTGGAATTTTTAATTTTAACGGCGGTTTGGCTTAAATGCTCCTCAACAAAAAATTCAGAGACATCTTTGCTCTTATATTCAGGCTTTAAAATAAAACTTATGGCGGGTCCTATATATTTTGAAAGTATTGGTTTTTTAGCCGCCAAAAGCACTGAAAAGTTATCGAGTTTAAGATAATAAAAAAACACCTTAGCCGATTTTAATATTTTATAAAGGATGGAAAAACTTAAAATAATAAAAAGCGCTTGCCTGACGCGGGCTTGAAAATAAAAAACTGAATCAAACAGACTTAAAACAACAAAAAAACCAAAAGCAATCATTAAAATTTCAACGGCAAAATTAATGCTGAAACTTATCGCATAAGCCAGCCGCCATTTGAGAATTTGTTTTTTTATAACCTTTTGAAATTTCATTGTTAGAATGGAGAAATTATATCAATATAAAGAAAGCGTTAAGCGTTAATAGCGTTTAAAAAGATAAAACAAAAATCAGAACAAGCAAAGAAAGAAACTCTTAGAGACTCATAACTCCCGAACACTACAACTCTTAGACTGTTTTTCTAAATATGATAAAATATTTTCCAATTAATATGATTACTTCTACAAATATAGATCCGTCATTACAAAAGATTGAGTCTGAAATAGTCAAAATTTTCAAAAGTATTGATAAGGATATTTTTGACATAGAGAAAAACCCTTTTAATTTTATGGGTAAAGCGGCAAGAGCAAAGTTTACTTTACTGCTTGGCGATATATTAGGAGTTAAAAGACATATATCACAAGAAATCGCTATCTGCGCGGAACTTATACATACTGCTTCTCTCCTCCATGATGATTGCATAGACAACTCTTCCCTAAGGCGAGGTCTTAAAACAATAAATTCCGAAATGGGCTCAAATACAGCTATACTGCTTGGAGATTTGATAGTCTCTTTTGCTTTTGACGCAGCCATAAGAATGAATCCCGAAACAGCCAAAACCTTGGTAAACACCGTTAAAAAAATGACGGAAGGCGCGCTTCTTGAAGAAAATTTAAAATATAAAATAATTTCCAGAGAAGACTACGATAAAATAATTTCTCTTAAAACCGCTTCAATTTTTAATTGGTGCGCCATATCCGTATGTTATGCTTCAGGAAAAACCGAGCTTCTTAAACCGTGTACGCTTATAGCCAAAACAATCGGCTCAGGATTTCAAATAGTTGATGATGCGCTGGATTTTGAAAGTGAAAACGGTTCCTTGGATAAAGATATTTTAAAAGATATTACGGACGGTAAAATAACCCTGCCTCTCATATTAGCCATGAATGATAAAACCTGTGGCAGCAAAATTAAGGAAAAATTCATTGAACTTCAAAATACAACTCCCGCCAATATTCATATAGCGCTTGAAATAGCTGAACTATTAAAAAATGGAAAGTTTACGGACGAGGCCAGAAAAACTGCAAAAGCAATGATAAATGATATTTCTCCTTCCTTGGATAAACTCCCCACAAATACCGCAAAAGATGATTTAAAAATTTTTATCTCAACCCTAATAAATAGAAGAATTTAAAAAAAGTTTTCCTATAGTATTATTTTTACTTACCCTTTCGACTTGTCCTTCCGAAGCTTGTCAGCGTAGGAGGAAACTTTAGCGCATGGAGAGCTATTGTTTATAAATACAAAGTTTTATATATTATTAGTTGATATCAAGATTTATATTGAGTGCAAATCTTTGGAGGCTTAGTACATGAAAATTAAACAACTGTTTGTTTTGGCTTGCGCTCTTACATTTACGCTTGTCATTTCTTCTTGTAATAAAAAAAATATCAAGAAAACGGATTTAAAAGGCGGAGAAGATACCATCACTATTCCCACTATTGATATAGAAGAAAGCCTTGCTATGATGAATACGGAAGCTAACATCCGCGGACTTCAATTTATAGAGCAAGAAAATATTCAAACCATTATCTTTGAATTTGACAAATATAACTTATCTGACAAAAACAGAAATCTCTTAAGCGCTAATGCCGAAATAATAAAATCGCATAAAGAATGGATTGTTCTTATCGAAGGGCATTGTGATGACAGAGGAACTACTGAATATAATCTTGTCTTAGGCCAAAAAAGAGCCAAGCAAGTTAGAGATTATTATATCCGTCTCGGCATTATGGAAAATGCTCTGGGAACAATTTCTTACGGAGAAGAAAATCCGTCTTGCATGGATGAAACTGAATCCTGCTGGAAGCAAAACAGAAGAGCTGAAACCAAGGTAAGGAATCAATAAATTATGACTCATTTAAAACTTTTCATACTAATCCCAACAGTTTTCATCCTATCCGGCTGTGTGGCAACCCAGCGCGATATGCTCCAAATGCAAAGTCAGATGGATGACTTAAACTCAAGTCTTTCCAATATGCAAAAAAACCAAGCGGACCTGGCAATTAAAATGGATGATTTATCTCAGAATCTTAATGCCTTTTCTGAAAAGATGGACGATGTCTCAGTTCAGATAACAGCTTTCAACCGCAATCTCAGAGTAATGGATTCCAATATAGGCAATAAAGTAAGTAAGTTGGGCAAGAACATACAAGCGCAACGCGAAGAAGTTAATAGTGGTTTATTGCCGGCCAAAATTTATAATGACGCCTATTCAAGCATGAGCAATAAAAATTATGACTCGGCTGTCTATGGCTTTAAACAATATATATCAAAATTTCCCGAAGGAGAATTGGCAAAAGGCGCCTATTATAATCTCGGTGAATCTTTATATGCTAAGAAAAAATGGAAAGACGCGGCTATAAGCTATGCTAACCTTTTGGATAAATACCCTAAATATTTCAGGACGCCCTCAGCCAGAATTAAATATGCTCTCTCTATCTTAAAACTGCCGGAGAATAAAAAAGATGAGGCCCTGAGATATCTTAAATCCGTTATTAAAGATTATCCGGATTCCGCCGAAGCTAAAATGGCTAAAAAGCATATTTTCAAATTAAATGAAAAACCTAAAAAAACCAAAAAGGCCGTTTCTTCAAAAAAGAAAAAATCAACAAAATAATTAAATGATTAAAATTTGTCTCATAGCTCTATTAACTCTTCTATCGCTTTCATCAGCCTACTGCGAAACGAGTATTTATATTGGAATCTCGCCGGACAAAGAATACCGTAAAACAAATCTTGCCCTCGCTCAATTTTTACCCGTAAAAACAAAAAGCAAAGAGGATTTACGCATCGCGGCTAAAATAAGAACCATAGTCCGCGAAGATTTAATGCGTTCAAGATACTTTGATTTGCAAGAATCCCCCTTAAGCCTTGCCAATATATTTATCAATAAAAAAACCCTCACTTATTGGAACAAAATGGGTTCGGATTATTTTATAACCGCCAAGGCTCACGTCTCGGGCAATGTATGGACCTTAAAAGCTCAAATTTACAAACTGGCAGATAAAAAACTCTTGGTTGAAAAACATTATCATGGAGAACTGCGTGGTTTAAGACAGGGCGCTCATCTATTTTCCGACAATATAGTGAAAAAAATAACCGGCAAAATTGGCATAGCTCATTCAAAAATAACTTTCTCCAATAATGCCACCAGTCGGAAAGAAATTTATATGATTGATTATGACGGAGAAAATCTCTTAAAGCTGACAAATACCCAAAGTATAAACTTGATCCCGCGATGGTCTCATGATGGAAAGAAGATATATTATACTTCCTATAAATATCTAAACCCCGACATGTTTGAAATTGATTTAATAAAAGGGGAAATTAAACCCTATATAACGTTTCAAGGTTTAAATATTCCGGGCGGTAATTCCCCCGACGGCAATAAAATGGTCATGACGCTTTCCATGGGTAAAAATCCCAATATCTATCTTTTAAATAGGGAAACAAAAAAACTAAAAAAACTTCTTAAAAACTTTTCTTTAGCCTCATCGCCAACTTATTCTCCCGATGGCTCACAAATAGCTTTTGTTTCAGACCGCTCAGGCAATCCTCAACTCTATGTCCTGAATATCAAAACAGGCAAAACAAGGAAACTTACGCGCTTTAATTGGTCTGATTCTCCCGCTTGGTCGCCTACCGGAGAATGGATAGCTTTTGCAGGCCGGAAAACCCGCAAAGAAAAAATGAATATTTTTCTCACAGATTTAACGGGTAATATTAAACACCGCTTAACAATGAATTCAGGGTCAAATGAAAACCCGTCATGGTCGCCGGATGGAAGATTTTTAGTATTTACAAGCACAAGGAATAAAAAGAAGGAACTCTTTATTATGGATGTTGACGGCAGCGCACAACATCCCTTAGCCGAAATAAAGGGTTATAGCTATACCCCGCACTGGAGTCCATAAAGAAATTCCCTTACCTAGGGTTGGGTAATTCAAGGCTATGCTGGGTTGGCTATGCCACCGCCGCCTGCCCTCACGAGATAGATTCCTCTGGAAATAGCAGGGTATCGAGTGCTATGCCCCTCAGATGGCCAAGTTATAATTCGGGTGTGGACACACTCTCCCACTATAAAAAGAACAAAAGAAGACTGTAAGTCTGCAAGTAAGCGATTTCTGAGGTTTAGCCTTGTGAACAAGGTTTATGAGGGGATTTCACCGAAACGACGAGGATGTCTGAGTTAAAAAACATTGCGGAACAACGAGGCTATGCCTCATCAGGTGTCGGGAGCTTTGTGACTGACCTTTTTTTACGAGTTCCGCAGTCGCCGATTAAACCGAAGCGAGCAACGGCGTTAAGAACCTCTGTATGAGCGAGTCTATAGACTTACAGGATGCTCTAGATGCGTTTTTACCATTTAAGAAAAAATTTTTTTTTAATTTTTAAGGATTTTCCTTATATAGACTAAGGGTAACCCTACCACCTACTTTGGCGCTATAAGAGCGCCAATAAAAACACGCTTCGCAAGCAGGTGGTAGGGTAATTCAGGTTATAATTAGGAGTGAGTGGGGTGGCCTGTACTTTCGAAGATTTGCTATGGACATCCCTCAGTGTTCAAGTGAGCGTAAAACCTTGTCAATTCCAGCATCACTGAATAACACTAATGCATGAGCGAATCTGTAGACTTGCAAGAGATTTCCAACACTTTATTTTTCGTTAAATATATTTTTGAATTTAGCTAACATGGAACTAAAGAAGTTTCCGCTATTATTTGAATGAGCCTTTAATTTAATAATCTTTTGCTCTTTAAGAATATTCGCCACTTCCCCATAGAAAAAATCAAAGAAATCAGATCCCAATCTTTTTTTTCTTTCAGACAAAATACTCTGACTAATAATATCACGGCTTGAAAAATATTCGCGTTCACAAAAAGCCTGCATATAGGGATTCTCAGAAAACTCCTGCAAAACTTCTTCATTGGTTAAATTCTTTAGGTATTTAATTATTAACAAACCACATATCAAATGGCTGTCCTTCGCGGGACGACCTGTGTTCTCAGAGAAATAAGAACCATATATTTGGTCTAATTTTTCCCAGGGCAAAAGTTTTGACAATTGAAGCCATCTATTGTCAGCATCAATGGAATTGCCAAAATGAAAAAAGTTTGGAAAAAGTTTAGGAGTATTCTTATCATTTGTATACATTTATTTCTCTGCCTTAAAACATTTTCTGCAACGCGCTTCATATTTATCGGAAGCGCCAACTTCAATGCGTTTTCCACTTTGAGTTAAGCGCTGGCTGTAATGGGCGGGATTACCGCAAACCATACATATGGCAAGATTTTTTGTCACAAATTCCGACACTGCCATAAGTTCCGCCATATTAGCGAAAGCGTTTCCTCGATAGTCTTGGTCCAAGCCGCTGACAATAACTCTCTTACCGCTATTGGCCAGTTTCTGGCAAACCTCAACCAAATCCGAACCAAAAAAATGAGCCTCATCTATACCGACAACTTGGGTATCATGCTCGGTTTTTTTAAGAATTTCTTTAAGTGTTTTAGCGGATTGTGACGGCAATAAATGTTTATCATGACTGATAATATGTTCTTTCCCATAACGTAAATCCAAATGAGAATTAAAAACCTGTACTTTCTGCTTAGCTATACTGGCAAGCTTAAGCCGTCTTATCAATTCCTGTGTTTTTCCTGAAAACATACTCCCACAAATAACTTCAATCCAGCCCATAGCCGACATATTAAATATCACGAAGCCTCCTAAAAAAATACTATGTATTTTTTTACCCTCAGCAGAAAGATTCCATTATTCCCCGTGATTATCCCGCTATGCGGGACGCGGGAATGGAATCTACAGAGGGTTATTTATTTTCTTTCTTTAAGATACATAATGCTCTGAAAAATATTTCCAAGTTTTGATAAGTCCGTCCTTAAAACTTGTCTTACAAATAAACTTCATTTCTTTTTTTGCTCTGGAAGGATCCGCCCAAGTCTTTCTCACATCACCTTTTCTTTGAGGCTTAAAATTTCTTTTTGGTTTTTTTCCCGTTTCTTTCTCCAAAACTCTTATTATATCCAAAAGAGAAACTGTTTTGCCTTCGGCAATATTATAAAATTTTCCGGTCGCAGACTTTGGAGCTAAAGCGGAAGTAATATTTGCCCTAACTATATCCTCGACATAAGTAAAATCTCTGCTCTGTTTGCCATCCCAATGGATTTCAAGCGATTTATTAAACTTAAAAGCTTCCATGAACTTGGGGATTACAGCTGAATATTTAGATTCGGGATTTTGCCTCGGACCAAAAACATTAAAATATCTAAGACCGATGGTTTCAAGACCAAAAGTTTTAGCAAAAACCATACAATAATTCTCCCCCGCAAGTTTTGCCGCGGCATAAGGTGAAACAGGGCTGGTCAAAAAAGTTTCTTTTTGAGGAAACTTCTTACAATCTCCGTAAACAGAACTTGATGACGAATAGACAACCCTTTTGACTTTAGCCTCCTTTGCGGCCATTAAAACATTTAAAGTGCCTGTGATATTGGTGTCATTTGAAGAGCTAGGGTCATCAACGGATTTTGGCACGGATCTTATTGCGGCAAAATGAAGAACATAAGTCACTCCTTTCATAGCGCGTTTAAGATCAGGCATTTTTTTAATATCGCCTTTTATAATCTCTATTTTTTTAGCAAATGGAGCCAAATTTCTTTTCAAACCGGTAGAAAAATCATCGATAACTCTGACTCGCTCCCCTTTTTTAACCAAACCCTCAACCGCATTAGACCCTATAAAACCGGCACCACCCGTTACAAGCCATAATCTTTTTGTCATTATTCCTCCGTAATTTGTCTTTTAAAATCTACCAACAAAATATATTTTAACATTTATAAAAACCACATGCGTGGTTTTTACCCCTGCGAATTGCTAAATGGCAATCCGCAAGATAAAAGAAGTGTTCCATTTAGGAACATTACTGCTTCAGAATGTGCTTAGATTGCACCGTCAAATAGGAATAGCCTCTGATACGGAACACGAACCTTTTGGTTCATTAGGTGTCGTAAGTTTCGCCGTCTGGTAAGGCATAGCCTCCTATACAGCACTGCCATAGGCTTGTACGAACGACCGGTACTGCCATAGGCTAGTATTATTTTCCGCGTTTAGATTCCTCCGGAATTAGCGGGAAATTGTCGTCTGATGAGCATAGCTCCTTGATACGACACCCGCCATAGCCTCGAAATCTACGGGGGGGGGGTTATACTTATGCGTGGTTTCCCACCTATTCCACCCTTCTAATCTCTTATCTCATTATCCTTACGCCAAGGATACCAATAGGCGTCTGATTTATCCGTTACTTCCCTGACCTTTGAATTAACTCTAAGGTTTATAAGAAAAAAGAATTCATTTACATCAGGTCTTCTTGTAAATTTCCACATTGTTCTAAAATCATGAAAATCTTTATGCAAAATAAAACTTCTTTCAAAAAAATTTATATCTTTAAGCAGAAGCCCATTTTTTTTAGCAAGTTGATACCTAAATATACTTTCTAACCACCAACTTGAATTTTTAGGTTTAAAGCCGATTGTATTATTAAAAATATAGGTCTCTTTAGATGTCTTATAATTTGCAAAACCAAAACCAATATAATTTTTATCCTTGCCCATATTCACCTGAGAGACTATTGATTGATTTCCAGCTGTTGGACTATAAGTATTTTGAGCAAAAAAACTAAATAGATTTTTTCCGTCATAATAAAATTCAGCGGTTATGGGCAAAATGCGCCTAATCGCGCTTTTTGAAAAATAATCTCTAAGATCATAATCCGCCGCGCTTCTAAAATACATATTATAGTTTGGTCTTATAAAAACTTCATAACCTAATGTTTTTAATTCCTCGCCATTATCCGCGCTTAAAGTATCGTTTTTAAACTTATTATCTTGAAATCTTCTTTTATAAGCGTACTTTAAATCAAAACTGCCAAATACTCTGTCATATCTCAAATTTAAATTAGTTCCATAACGCCCAACAAAAGAATCGGTTACCGTTGTTGTGGATAAAAATACACTTTCATCATAAAAGACCGCGGGATAAAAAGTAAAGCGTTCTGAAAGCCTAAAGTTATTTGCCACGGTCCAGCTTGCATTACCTTTCTTCTGATAATAAGAAACAGAACTTTCTTTAGTATTTTCAAAGTTAGCCGTAAAAGAATGCAGAAATGGAAGTCTCTTAAATTTAATAGGCATGGTGTTAAAATTAAATTTAGGCGCCGATTCATAACTTTTTTGAAAAACATTGGAAGTCGTATTCCTTTCATATCTACTTTCCGCGCTGACTCTGGTTACACTTTGAGAGCCTTGTCTCGTAAAAGCGATATTGGCTTGTTTATCGGGATTAATAGCAAAAGGATTGGAACGAAAAAAATCATTATTAAAATTAGGATCCGACATCCATTTAAAAAAGGATTGGCTATAATAAGAAGTTCCCGTATTACCACTGTTTAAAAGATGCCAATAACCGCCATTTAAGCCAAGCCTATCATTTGAACTGCCATATTCTTTTATTCTATAAACGGAAATATTGGTTATATTTTTTGCCCGATTGTGATAAGCATATTCTCCGCCTATACCAAATCCCTTCTTGGAAAAATAATCCAAAAAAAGCTTTCCCTTAGTATAACGGCCAAATCTGTACATATAGTTGGATTTTAAATAGACACCGTTTCTCTTATCATACCCAGGAAAAAAACTGCTTACAAAAGGCGTGCCCTTGCCGAGAGGTTTATATATAAAAGGAAAATAAAAAACCGGAATTTTGCCAAGATAAAAAAAAGTATTATAGGCTATAAATCTTTTACCCGGTATTAAATCCAGACGGGAAGCTTTAATTTTGTAATGAGGAGGCTCTTCATCACAGGTAGTAATACTGGCTTTTTTATAAACAAAATGATTGGAGCCGAATTTTATGGATTTTCCCCTAAATATTATATTTTTGGCGTCTATTCTGCCATCGGTTATATAACCTTCATTTTTCAAATAATCAATTCTTCCGCTTTTCCCTTTTATCAAAGTTCCATCTTGGTCAATTATAATATCCTGCGGCGCCACTATGGTTTTACTTGAAAGATTTATATTCAGTTCCCTGGCTGTTATGGTTCTAATTAAAACATTCTCATTTTCCAATTCATCAAGCTTAACTCTGCCCTTTAAGATTATGGTTTTATCATCATCAAAAAAATATGCCTCATCAGAGGAAAACTCCACCTTATGAGATGCTGTTGAAAGGGGCAAATCATAAGCAAAAGAAGGCGTGCCACAAAATACAATTATTAAAAAAACAATTATTGTTTTTTCTAAACAATTAGCGCGCATAGCATCCTATTTTATCAAGAGCATAAATGGCCGCACCCTGACAGCCTATATCCGAATTTTTACCGATAATAAGTTTTACTTTTTTAAAAGGGGCCTTAATCTTCTGCTTGGCAAAAAAAGTTTTTATTGTCGGCAGAAAATATTTTGAAGCTTTTGAAACTCCGCCCATAAAAACAATATATTCAGGATTTAAAACAAGAACCATATCGCTGAGCGCCATACCGAGATATTTTCCGGTATCCCGCCATATTTTTAAAGCTATGGGATTTTTAAGGGCTGCGGCTCTCGACAAGCAAATGGTATCTAATTTTTTAACCGAAGGCTCTTTGCTATACCTTTTGATAAAAGCCGGGATATTTTTAATTTCTTTTTTTGCCCTGCGCATAATACCATAACTTCCAACATAAGCCTCAAGACACCCTTTCATGCCGCAATGACATTTTACACCGCCGGGATATATATTTGTATGGCCCAATTCACCGGCAGAACCGCAAGAGCCATTATAAATCTCGCCATTTATAATCAACCCGCCGCCAACACCTGTTCCCAAAGTAATGGCAATGCCGGCAGTATATTTCTTTTTTAAATCCAGGATATGAGCTCCAAAAGCTGCGATATTGGCGTCATTTTCAATAAAGCATTTAAGCTTTGTCTTCTTTTTTATATCAGCCGCTAATTTGATATTTTTCCATTTATCAAGATTAGGACAAAATCTTATAAGCCCTTCGGCGGAATTTATATCTCCAGCTACGCCGATACCCACCGTGAACTTATCACCGGGCAATTCTTTTTTCCATAAATTAATTAGTTGTGATATTCTTTTTAAAAAATCAGGATACCCCAAAGCCGGAAGCGTTTTAAAACGATATTCTTTTAAAACTTTTCCTTTTTTATCTAAAGCCACAACTTTGGTATTTGTCCCGCCTATATCAATGCCTATACCTATCACCCTACCACCCCCTCAGTTTCGCCATGGCGAAACTCAAAAATATACAAATCAAAGATTTGTGAAGGGGTGGTAGGGTCATTTCTCCCCCATCCCCAATTCAAACCTTTTTTTGCCTTGTATTTCCATTATCTTGCACCTTAACGCTTTTTTTACCGTTACTTTCGCACTTCCACACTTTTGAACTTTTGCGCTTTTATTAATTCAAGCGCCGCTCCCGCCAAATAAAAAGATCCCACAATAATCACATTTTTACTTTTAGTGGCGGATAAAAATGCCGCATTAAAATCATCATGAACTTCAGTTTCAATTTCAGGATTTAATTTTGCTATTTCATCGGCAAGCACACAAGGCTCAATAGTCCTGGCGGAGGCAGTTTTGGTAAAAATAGCTTTCCTTAAGAAGGGATAAAGTGTTTTAAGCATATTTAAATAATTTTTATCATCCAATATCCCTATCACAAAAACCGTATCCTGAGAAACAAAAGGGCTCTTTTGAAATGTTCCTGTAAAAGACTCTACCGCTTCGCTATTATGAGAGCCATCTAAGATGAAAGTGTTTTTTTTATTTTTAATTATTTGAAATCTGCCCTCAAGATAAATACTTTTAAACCCCGCGCTTATTGACGCATTATTTATATTTTTAAAAGATTTCGAAGCCAATATTTTTAAACCCTCATAAGCAATAGAAGCGTTTATAGCTTGATTCTCTCCAATAAGGCCATATTCTATTTTTTTATCGTCTTTCAAATTTTTCAAAAGCATTAAGTTCCTATTCCAATCATAATCTTCAATTTTAAATACCGGCTCAATAAATATAACTTCACCTTCCGCCTTTTGAGCTTCCTCTCGTATAACGCAACGAACATTCTCATCTGCGCTATAAGCCAAACAAACAGTTCCTTTTTTAATGATTCCCGCTTTTTGCGCAGCAATTGATTCTGTATCCGCTCCCAGATATTTGGTATGGTCAATTCCTATGGAAGAAATTATACAAAGCGCTCCCGGAGGCAAGACATTTGTCGTATCATGTTTTCCGCCAATTCCAACTTCTATAAAAGCGATATCCACTTTCTTCTCTTTGAAATATAAAAAAGCCATACAAGTTAGAATTTCAAAGAAACTTATTTTATCGCTAACTTCAAATACTCGCTTAAAAAGCTCCACAAATTCCGCCTTCTCTATCATCTGTCCACAAAATCTTATGCGTTCTCGAAGAGAAACAAGATGAGGAGAAGAGAAAAACCCTGTTTTATATCCACTACACTTTAAGACACTTTCCATTGCGGCGCAAACAGAACCTTTCCCGTTTGTACCGGTAACATGAACAGCTTTAAAAGAATCTTGAGGATTCCCCAATTTTTCAAGAACACGGTAAACTCTATCCAAACCGTCTTTTTTTATATAAATCTGTTTTTTAAGCAGTATATCTTTAGCTTCTTCAAAAGTCACGAAATCTCCTACCTTTTTTTCCTGATTATTTTAAAACCCACGGCCCGCATTTTCTCTTCAATAGCGTCATAACCCCTATCTATATGATAAATCCTTCTGAGAGTAGACTTACCGTTTGCGGCCGTTGCGGCCACAATAAGGGCTGCTCCCGCTCTTATATCGGAGGACATAATGGGAGCGCCTTTAAGCATCTCAACTCCGGTAATAACCGCCGACTCTTCCGTAACTCTAATTTTAGCACCCATTCTTAAAAGCTCTCCCACATGCATAAATCTATTTTCAAAAATACTTTCATGAATGGTGGACTTGCCTTTTGCCCGGCACATATAAGCCATCCATACAGATTGCAAATCAGTGGGAAACCCGGGATAAGGAGCTGTTTTAAAACTTACCGGTTTTGGCCTTTTCCCCGTAGCTATTATTTTAACCGAATCGCCACAATCTTTAATTTTTACTCCGCTTCGTTTTAAATATTTTACCACTATGGCTAAATTTTTACAGCTCGTATTCAATAAATTAATTTCTCCTTTAATAGCTGAAGCTAAAATCATAAAAGTACCGGTTTCAATCCTATCGGGCATTACGGAATATTTTACTCCCGTTAATTTTTTTACTCCCGTAATTTTTATAGTAGAAGTGCCATCTCCTTCAATTCGCGCGCCCATAGCCCTAAGACAATCGGCAAGATCATGGATTTCAGGCTCTTTAGCGCAATTTTCTATTACGGTTTTCCCCTTTATCAAAACAGTGCACATCATTAAATTTTCAGTCGCGCCGACACTGGGGGATTTTAATTTTATATGCGCCGCTTTTAAAGACTTGGCTTTTATTAAAACATCTCCTCCGTCACAATTTATAGTTGCGCCTAATTTCTTAAAAGATTCAAGATGAATATCCACCGGCCTAACTCCTATGGTGCAACCGCCGGGCAAAGAAAACCTGGCTTGCTTAAATCTGGCGAGTAAAGGGCCGGCAACCAAAATTGAAGCCCGCATTTTTCTAACCAAATCATAGGGCGCATGATGCTTAAGAGAATGATTTTCGGTTACCGTAAATTTATTATTTTTAAAAACGCATTTTTTACCGAGATAATTTAATAATTCCAAAGTAGATTGAATATCCCTAAGCTTTGGAACATTTTCAATTTCAACTTTCTCCGATGTCAAAAGAGAGGAAATAAGAATTGGAAGCGCGGCATTTTTAGAGCCGCTGATAGAAATATCACCCGAAACACTTTTTACTCCGTTAATTATAAAATTATCCATTAAACCACCTATGTTTTTAAAACTAATTCCATGAACCTTCTCTTACTATTATAATCATTATGAAAATTAATTTCACTGTAGATTTCTTTGTTTACAGCGGAAGGTAATATTTCACTTTGATTTTCTTCAATTTCAAAAAAAACTCTACCCGCACTATTAAGAATTTTGGGAGCTTCTTTGATTATTTCTTTTACTATTTTTAAGCCGTCTATACCGCCATCCAAAGCCATTTTCGGCTCGAATTGAACCTCTGTGTCTAAATTTTTAATAATACCCGAGGGAATATAAGGCGGATTTGAAACTATTAAATCAAACTTTTCCGAAATAGCTGAAATTTTACTCGCGCAAAGAAGTTTTATCTTTTTTTCCAAAGCAAATTTCTTTATATTTTTCTCAGCGCATTTAAGCGCGAGCTTGGATTTATCAACAGCAAGTATTTGGCAATTTTCAAGGCTATCTGCTAGGGCCAAAGCAATACATCCTGAACCTGTGCCAAAATCCAGAATTTTAATTTTCTTTTTTTTAATCTTTTGAGCATATTTTAAAACAAGTTCAACAAGCTCCTCGGTTTCAGATCTTGGAATAAGCGCGCCTTTATTTATAAAAAGAGACAAACCCATAAAGTTATGCTCTTTGAAGATATAAGAAATAGGCATACCTTCAGCTTTCAAAGCCAGTAATTTTTTAAATTTATTCGTGTCAATCCTATTTACCTGGGCGCCGGAGTTAACAAACAAGGACAATCTCTCCATACCTAAGACATTGGCTAAAATCCATTCGCAATTAAGAAAAGCTTCAGCTACCTTCTTTTTTTGAAGATAAAGAATTCCTTCACGCAGAAGTTTCGAAATATTATTTTTTTCTAAACTCTTAACCATTAGTTTTTTGACGTTCCTCTTCAGCGGCAAGCCCCAACCTTATCTGGAGGAGCATATCTTTTATATCTCCCTCCATTATTTCATCAATATTATGCCATGATGTCTGTAATCTATGATCGGTAATTCTATTTTGAGGAAAATTATATGTTCTTATTTTTTGTGATCTATCAGCCTTTCCAACTTGTTTTTTCCTCTCATCAGATAGGGATTTTGCCTGTTCTTCTTTAGCCATGATAGCCAATTTACTGCGCAACATTTGCATAGCCTTCATCCTATTTTGTCCCTGTGACCTTTCCTGCTGACATTGAGTAATAACACCGCTTGGCTCATGAGTTATTCTAACAGCGGTTTCGACTTTATTAACATTTTGTCCGCCCGCGCCACCGGCCCTATATGTGTCCATCTTAAGGTCTTTGGGATCAATGTTAATTTCCACATCGTCCAATTCAGGCATAACTGCCACCGTAATTGTAGAGGTATGAACTCTGCCTGATGCCTCAGTTTGAGGCACTCTCTGCACTCTATGCACGCCAATTTCGCATTTAAACCATGAATAAGCGTTATCTCCCTTAATATAGATTGTGGCGGTTTTTATGCCTTTTAAGCCCGTATTATTTATATCTCTTATTTCATGTTTCCAACCCATATCTGAAATAAACTTTAAATACACTCTCATCAAATTCGCGGCAAATAAAGATGACTCATCACCTCCAACGCCAGCTCTTATTTCCAAAAATACATTTTTTGAGTCATAAGGGTCGGGAGGTAGCAAAATAAGCCGCAAATCCTTTCCCAGTTTAATCTTTTTTGCCTCAAGCTCAATTTTTTCAAGCTCAGCCATTTCCGCCAATTCTTCATCAGTATCTTTGGTTACTTTATTTACCTGGATTATTTCTTTTGATAAAGATTCAATCTTATCTTGCAAATCTATTATTTGTTTATATTTGGCGTGTTTTTTTGAAAGATTTTTAATATCTTCAGGGGTTAAATTACCCGCTGAAAGTTTCTCTTCCACAAGTTTTATTTCTTCCCGTATTTTATCAACATTATCTTCTATCACGAAGTACCCCTCAGCGTTTTATATCCCACTATGGACGATTTATTTTCTTTTGCTACAACTCCTATTATCCTCCTACGCTAAGCATGTCATCAAAAAAACTCACGCCTATTCGGCGTATTTGCTGCCATAGCTTCGGAAGGTCATTCACAGAGTTCACGACAAAGCAATGCCAGTGCCGTTTCAGGCGCTATGCATGTCAGACGGCCATCTGATAAAGCAAAGCTTCGTTGTTCCAAACCAAAAGGTTCGTGTTCCAGATTATTTTCTTTTGCTACAAAAAGAAAATAAAAAAAGCAGGCATATGAAATAATTCATTTATGCCTGCTTAATTTAATTTAAAATAACTATTTTTTGGTAGTTGTTTTAGTTGTGGTTTTTTCAGCTTTTTTAGGAGATGAAGTCAAAACCTTCTTCTTTATATGCTTAGGAGCGGTTTTGCTGGCCACAATTTTTTTAGGTTTTCTCTTGACCATTTGTCCTTCGGTCTTTGAAAATCTCTTTTTGAATCTTTCAACTCTACCCGCAATATCCAGTAATTTTTGTTTACCTGTATAAAAAGGGTGGCAAGCTGAACAAATTTCAAGTTTTATGGTTTTTCCCATTGAACGGGTTTGAAAAGTATTTCCACATGCGCAAGTTACTTCGCATGTTTGATATTTTGGATGAATCTTAGCCTTCATATTAATTAACCTTACCTTAATTAGAATAGTAACATTTTAGCATATTTTCAAACTACAGGTTAAGAGTAAAATTTAAGTTCAGCAACAAAAAAAAAACGGCTTCATATTTGATTTTGTTTTTTTCTTAAACTTAATCTCAAGCTTAATCTGCTTTTTTACATATTTGAAATTTCCATTGATTTCAAGAAATCCTTATTGGATTTAGTCGCATTCACCTTGCTTAAAAGCAATTCCATCGCATCAACCGAAGATAAAGGCGCCAAAACCTTTCTAAGTATCCAAACCTTATTCAACTCATCCTCATTTAATAAAAGCTCTTCTTTTCTGGTAGATGTTCTGTTTATATCTATGGCAGGGAAGGTCCTTCTATTTGAAAGTTTCCTGTCCAAATAAATTTCGGAATTACCAGTTCCCTTAAATTCTTCAAATATAACATCATCCATTCTACTACCGGTTTCAACCAAAGCAGTAGCAACAATAGTAAGTGAACCGCCTTCTTCCATATTTCTAGCCGCACCGAAAAATCTTTTCGGTCTTTGTAGGGAAGTCGCTTCAAGGCCTCCGGATAAAACTCTGCCGCTTGAAGGCGCGATGGTATTATAAGCTCTTGCTAGCCTTGTTATCGAATCAAGCAAAATTACAACATCTTTTTTCTGCTCAACCAATCTTTTGGCTTTTTCAAGAACTATTTCAGAAACCTGAACATGCCTATCAGCGGCTTCATCAAATGTTGAAGCTATAACTTCACCTTTAACCGATCTTTTCATGTCGGTTACTTCTTCCGGTCTTTCATCAATCAAAAGAACAAAAAGACTTATCTCGGGATGATTAGTGGTCAAAGAATTAGCTATTTGCTGAAGTATCATGGTTTTTCCGGTCTTGGGAGAAGCTACAATTAAAGCTCTTTGCCCTTTACCGATAGGGGCGGCAAGATCTATAACTCTAGCCGTTAAATCTTTTTTACCCCCAACAGATTCAAGAACAAATCTATCATTCGGATGAAGCGGTGTTAAAGTATCAAAATGAGGCCGTCTCTGAAATTTATCTATTTCAAGGCCATTTACAGTTTTAATTTGAAGAAGAGCAAAAAATCTTTCCCCTTCTTTTGGAGGCCGGATAAGACCATTTACCTCATCACCTTTTCTTAAATCCAGTTTCTTGATTTGTGAAGGTGAAACATAAATATCTTCATGGCTTGAAATATAATTATATTCCTGGCTTCTAAGAAAGCCAAAACCATCGGGAAGAACTTCAAGAACGCCGCCACCGGGAATAATACCGCTTTTTTTAGCATGATGTTCTACTATTTTATCTATAATTTCCTGCTTTTTAAGGCCGGCAATATTTTCAATTTTCAACTCTTCCACTTTTTTGGAAAGCTCGGCAACAGTCATTTTAGCTAAAGCGGCAGTATCTATGGGAGGAGTTGCATTAGTATTATTACGGGGATGGTGGCTGTTGCTATGGTAACTTTGTTGACTTCTGCCTCTGGAATAATTTGATGAACCTGAGCTGTGATTATCAGAGCTGCTGCGTCCACGATTATCTGAATAAGAAGATGATCTCCTTGGTTGATACGGTCTGGAATTCCTGTTATTTGTATTGTCGTTATTCATGTTTCTCCTTTGTAGTTACCTACTTTAGTGTTTCAAGTGAAGTAGCTTTAGTGTCTTCTGTAAATCGTTTAGTTTATGATGAAAATGCTTTAAAGACGAATCATTTACAATAATTATATCGCTCAATTCCGCTTTAAGCGCATTAGAAAATTGTGTTTTTATCCTACCGGATGCATGCCGCTGTGACCATCCTCTTTGAAGCAATCTTTCTTTTTGAGTTTTTTTATCCGCGATAATGGCTACTGTAATATCGCAATGCTTATCAAACCCTGTCTCAAAAAGGAGCGGCGCATCAATAACCGCTATTTTTTCTCTGCAATTTTCTATTAAAAATATCGTATTTTCAATTATTAGAGGATGTAGTAGACCTTCTAACCATTTCCTTTTGGTCTTGTCAGTGAAGATTACTTCCGATAAGAGGTATCTGCTTAATGTCCCTTCTTTATTAAGGATTCTCTTACCAAATCTATTAATGATTCTACTATAACATTTCTCCAAAGTCAATAATTCTCCGGCCAAACCATCGGTAGAAACAGTAAATATTCCTTTGGATGCTAAATATGCCAAAGCCGTTGACTTACCACAACCTATCTGTCCAGTAAGCCCTATTATCAATTTCTTTTTTTTTATTTCTTTAAAACGTTTTTCAATCTCTGTCTTTTTCATAATTCAATTTCTGTTTGTATGTTTTTTTGTTTCCTGTGACCTGACATCTGCAACCTGCTACTGAAAAAGACGCTAACGTCTTTTTCTCAGCTCTTACCTGAAAACTTATCCAATATAGCTTTTTCTTTCGCGCTCAAAGAAGATAAACCCTTCTTTGAAATTTTTTCCAATATCCTATCTATTTCAGAGGCATCATCAACTTTTTGCTTCTTATTAAATAGTCGGCCAAACTTGGCCACCTGATGGGCATAGTCCCCTGTTACGGCACCCGGCATAGCCTTGAAATAAAGATAGCCTATAAACATACCGCCAAGATGAGCCACATTGGCTACATTGGCATTTGCCGTGGAAAAACTCATAGCCAATTCCATAACAACTAAAATCGCCACCATCTGCCAAGCCTTAACCGGCAGAACAAAATACAAATAAACTATTTGCTTGGGATAAAGCATGGCAAAAGCCAGCATTAAGCCGTATATGGCGCCCGAGGCGCCAATAATCGGACGGGGAGAACCGAAAGAAAAAACAATGCTGATTATGCCCGCGCCTATGCCGCACATAAAAAAATAGAATAAAAATTCTTTTGTTCCCAACGCAGATTCAATTATTCTTCCAAAAATCCAAAGCATTAAAATATTAAAGAAAAAATGCCAAAACCCGCCATGAAGAAATATATAAGTTACTATTTGCCAAATCCAAAAACTATCTATGACCCTAAGCGGAATAAGGCCAAAATAATAAATAAGATAATCTTTAAGAAAAAACTCAAGAAGAAAAACTCCGGTGCAGATATAAATGAGCGCTTTAGTCGCCTTGGGCAAAGAACCAAAAAGCATGGGCGCGATATTTCTCACCCTACCACCCGCTTGTGGCGCCACATAGCGCCACGGATGTTTTTTTGATTGCCCTTTAGGCAATAAGCAGGTGGTAGGGCAGTCAAAACTTCTCCATATCAGCCCAATTTTTTCCGGCTTTCAGCTCAACTTTCATAGGCACTTTTAATTTAAAGGCATTTTCCATTTCGTCTTTAATTATTTTTGAAACTTCAATTTTAATATCGTCTTTTACTTCAAAAATGAGCTCATCATGCACCTGCATAAGCATTCTGGCGTCCAATTTTAAATTTTCAATTTTTAAAAAAACATTTATCATAGCCTTCTTTATAATATCGGCCGAACCACCTTGAACAGGCGTATTCATAGCTATTCTTTGGGCGAAATTTTTAAGACTGCCGTTTGTAGACTCAATATCCGGAATATTTCTTCTGCGCCCGGTCAAAGTCGCCACATAGCCATTTTCCACAGCAAAAGCAATGGTGGTATCTATCCAGGTTTTAACTCCCTTATAAAGCTCAAAATAATGGTCAATATATTTCTGCGCTTCATCACCTTTAATATTAAGCTGCCGCGCAAGACCAAAAGAAGTTTGGCCATAAACAATACCGAAATTTATGGCTTTGGCAAGGCGTCTCATTTCAATGGTAACTTTACTTTCTTCAACTTTAAAAACTTCAGCCGCTGTTCTTTTATGAATATCTTCATTATTCAAAAACGACGCTATTAAATTCTCATCTTCGCTTAAATGCGCCAAAACCCTCAAATCAATCTGAGAATAATCAGCGGCTATAAAAGAATAACCTTCTTTAGCGAGAAAAGCTTTTCTTATCTTTGAACCATACTCGCTTCTAATCGGGATATTCTGTAAATTTGGTCTTGAACTTGAAAATCTTCCGGTAGCGGTGCCATCTTGCTCATAATTGGTATGCACACGCCCGTCTTCAGCTATTAATTTCAGAAGATTATCAACAAAAGAAGATTTAAGTTTTGTTAATTCTCTGTATTGCAAAATTTCCTCTATGATGGGGTGTTCACCTTTAATGGATAAAAGCGCCTCTTCCGAGGTTGAATAACCGGTTTTAGTTTTGTAAATATTTTTATTTTTTTCATCCAATTGAATATTAAGTTTTTCATAAATTAATTCTGAAAGCTGTTTTGGAGAATTTAAATTAATCTCTTCCTTAGATAAAGCAAATATTTTCAATTGAAGTTTTTCAATTTTCCCTTCAATATCTACGGATAAGTTTTCAAGAAACTCCTTATCTATCTTAATACCCAATCTTTCCATTAAATAGATTATGCCGATAAGCGGCAATTCAAGCTCAGTATAAAGAGAAAACAAGCCCTTTTTCTTAATCTCAATATTTATTTTTTCATCAAAAGCGCCAAGCGGTTTTAAAAGCATTCCCAAATACTTATTAATATCTTCACTCTCATGGACGCAGCCCAGGATATCCGCTATATCTGATTTTTTATCTGAAGGTTTTAACAAATGATAGGCAATAAGCGCGTCTGAAAAATTAGCGGGTTTAGCGCTTGGATAAGGAAAACCGCTTATATGCATAATTTTTTTGAGATTATAACAGGTTTTAAATATTTTCTCATCCTCCAAAACATCTATTAAATATTTTTTTTCATCATCTGATAATTCTTGAGTAACTTTGATAAAAGCTTTTCCGGCCGCGCCAATAGCTATATATTCTCCTTCGGCAAAAACAGAAAAACTGTTTTGAGAATTCAGAACTTCCTTAAGACCTGTAAACTCCGGCATGTCAACTGAATCCTGTGAGGGTTCATTAAGGCTGTCAAATAAGCCGGGTTCAGTATTTAAAGAAGCGGCTTTTATCTTTAAATCCTTAAATTCCAAACGCTTAGCCATAGTATTCAATATTTCTTTTTCAGGAACCTTGCAAATAAAATCCTCTATTTTTATTTCAATGGGAGCTTTATCATCTAAAGTTATAAGTTTTTTTGAAAGTATAATATTATCAAGAGACGCCCTGACTTTATCAAGCAATTTATCCATAGCGGTTTTATTATCAGATATTGGAGCTTCTTTTGCCGCGCTTATTATATCATCAAGGCTGCCAAAACGCTCAAAAAGCTTCAAAGCGCCTTTTGGCCCTATTCCTTTAGCGCCGGGAACATTATCCGAAGAATCCCCGATAAGAGACAAATAATCTAAAATTCCATCCGGCTTTACGCCAAACTTTTCAAATACACCTTCACTATCAGTATAAGAAGGTTTTTGTCCGTCCCAAAGTTTTATATTTTCATTAATAAGCTGAGTTAGATCTTTATCGCCGGAAATAATTACAATTTTAATGTCTTTGGCGGAAAATTCCCTAGCCACAGTTGAAATTATATCATCGGCTTCAAACCCCTGAAGATAAATTGGCTTAAGGCCTAAAGCCCTGGTTAAATCTCTGGCAATATTTAATTGAGTCTTAAGAGCGGGGTCGGTTTCTTTTCTATTGGCCTTATAATCTGAAAACATATCATTTCTGAAAGTTTTTCCGGGAGAATCAAAACAGACCGCCACATAATCGGGTTTTTTTTGCTTCATTAAAGCGGATAACATCTTATTAAAACCATATAAAGCGCCAACATCTTCCCCTTTTGAATTGGAAAGATTCCTAATGGCATGATAACTCCTATGCAAATAAGCATGAGCATCAACAATAAAAACTGTTTTAAGTCTTTGTGGCATCTATTTAATTTTATGCATTATGGATATCAAAAAAAATCAGGAGGGCGATAAAAAATGGAAACAAACGGTGTCCGTCCAGCCAGCCACCGGTAAAACCTCTTATTAAATCAATTCGTCTATAACTTTTTTAAATTCCTCTTTGGGCTGCATGCCAACGAGTTCATTAACTTGCTTGCCATCTTTAAAAAACAATATGCACGGGATGGCGGAAATTTTAAATTGACCGGCTGAATCGGGATTATCATCAGTATTCAATTTACATACTTTAATTTTTCCCTCATATTCAGTGGCCAATTCTTCAATTACAGGACCTAACATTTTGCAAGGACCGCACCAAGGCGCCCAAAAATCCACTAAAACGGGAATTTGGCTTTTAAGAACTTCTTCTTCAAATTTGGCATCTGTTAATTCTATTTCATTAGACATTCCAATTCTCCTTAATATATTGCAGTGTGAGATTAGTGCTAAGTTTAAGCTGCAAACTTTTAACCCCAAACTCTTACTTTGAGTTTATAAGACTTGCTCTTTATTTGTCAAGCAAATATTTTATTTCCGTCCACAAAATATCTATATCCACCGGTTTGGAAAAAAATGATGATGCGCCATTCAGCATAGCGTCGGCTCTATCCGACGGTTCGGTATATTTAGCGGAAATAAATACCACCGGCACATCTTTGAATTTTTTTGATTCTTTAATAATTTTAAGGAACTCTATGCCGTGCATATCCGGAAGCTGAACATCCAATATTATTATGGAAGGAATACTTTTTGCAAGCGCATCTAAACCTTCTTTCGCGGATTTAGCGACCATAACCTCGGCATTCGTATCTTTCATCTTGAAACTATCGTCAAGCGTATCTATAAAATTCTTATCGTCATCCACTATCAAAATCTTAATCATCATTCTCCTTACTAATTTTTATTTTTCTAAATTTTTACAAACCAAATCTTAATCTATCAATTAAAATCTGAGGCATATTTTTATCTTTCATTAATTTTTGAGTTTTTTCTCTATCATAATCAACTCTTAATAACTGAAAAGACTTATTCTCTGAATTATAAATTCCGCAAGAGGCCATAGGATTGCCATCGCGCGGCTGGCCAACCGAACCGGGATTAAACATATATCTGGCTGTTTTATCCATTATAATTTTCTGCCCCGGAGCCAAGGAATCTTTTAAAATTCCTCCTTCCAAATATTTAAAATATGCCGGTAAATGGCTATGGCCATTAAAACATATGGGAGTTTTCCAGAACTCCAGATTAACAATAAATTGTTCTTCATTTATAAGATATTCCGTAAGATGTTTTTTAGGGGAGCCGTGAACAAGCGTAAATTCTTTATTTTCCACAAACTCGGGCGTGCTTGCCAAAACACCCAACATAGCTCCACTTAACTCTTCATTCACTATTTTAATAGCTTTAATAGCCGATGAATTAAACCATTTGATATCCATCTTTCCACAAACAACAGCATCATGATTACCTAAAACAATACTTAGATTTTTAAGGGCCATCAAGGCGCTTAAACATTCCGCAGGCTGAGGACCGTAACCGACAATATCTCCACAGCATATGAAATTTTCAACATTATTTTTTTTAAAAAGTTCCAGCACTTTTTCAAATGCTTGAAAATTGGAATGAACGTCGGAAAAAACCCCATAAAGCATAATTTTCTACCTTTTTCTAAATCTCTAACTTTTTGCTTACCCTTGCATAGCCTTTAGCGAAGAAAGGCTTAATTAACTCCCACAGGCGCAATTTCGGTGGAAGAATCAATAAAAGCTGAGGATTTTTTAAGGTCAACCGAAATAAATTTTGATATCCCCGGCTCTTCCATTGTAACGCCATAAAGCACATTACCGGCTTCCATGGTTTTTTTATTATGTGTAATAACAATAAATTGTGTAGTCTTGGAAAATTCTTTTATAAGACGCACAAATCTTTCAACATTGGCGTCATCAAGCGCCGCATCTGCCTCATCCATAACGCAAAATGGAGCGGGATTAACGCAAAAAAAGCTAAAAAGCAAAGCCAAAGCCGTAAGCGCTTTTTCTCCACCGGAAAGCTGAGAAATACTTATGGGTTTTTTCCCGGGAGGATTAGCCATTATTTCCACACCGGTTTCAAGAAGATTATCCGGCATGGTCAACATTAAATTAGCCTCACCGCCGCTAAAAAGCATGCCGTAAATTTGACTAAAATGCACCTTAACCTTATCAAAGGTATTTTTAAAATTCTCGCGAGTTGTTTCATTAATTCTTGAAATGGCTGATTTTAAATCATTTTTGGCGGTATTAAGATCTTCCACCTGTGAATTCATGAAATTATACCGGGTTATCAAAGCTTCGTGCTCTTGCGGCGCCGTCATATTTACCGGCCCCATATTTTCTATTCTCTTTTTAAGGAATTGCGCTCTTCCCTCATCAATCTCAATATCACCGTATTTTTCAGCCGCCTCTTCTTCATTAATATTCCAATCATCAATAAGTCTGCGGCCAAGATCATCCATTCTGGTTCTATCGCTATTTACGGATAATTCAATCTCATGATTCTTTTTTTCAAGATCCGAAAAAACTTCTTTGGCATTTCTGACCTGGCTGTTTATACTGTCATATTTGCTTCTTAAATCAGTAATCTCCGTTGAAATTTGGCTCTCCAAGACTTCTTTTTTGGCAAATTCACTCATTACTTCAAGAAGTTTTTTCTTAGAAGATTCAATTTCATTTTTTAAGTTTTCTATATCGCGGAGTAATTCCTCTTTTTTTACCGCAAAACTTTCCTGCTCGCCTACAAGCTGTTTTCTATAAACTTCGGTTCTCTCTATTTCATTATTAAAATTTTTAACATTATCCTCGTAATTATTAACCGTACTGCGCTTTGAACCTATCTCTTCTTTTAGTCTTAAAAAATTCCCCTGCAAAGATTCCTTTGTTTGCGATTGCTCGGAAAGTTCATTCTTAAGAACTTCTTGAGATTTAATCAAATCTTCCGCTTGAACTTTAAAAGTTAAAAAACTTTTTTCCTGATATTTTATCTTTTCTTGAAAGCCATTTATTTCAGTTTCCAGGAAAGTTATTTCTTCAGCATTCAGCAAAGAATCTTTCTCCGCTTGCCCCGCCTCGCTTTTCATTTTTTCAAGTTCCAGTTGCCTTGAATTAATATCTTTTTTAGCGATATCAATTGTCTCATTAAGCACAATAATATTTTTCTCGAATTCTTCTCGCTCGCCGGTAAGCGTAATTTCTTCAGCCGCGAAAGATTTTATACTCTCTTTAAGCAAGCCCTCTTCTTCCCAATAAGGTTCATTTGAATCTATTTCACCGACACCGCCCGAAATCCAAAACGAACTTAAAACCGAACCATCCAGAATATAAATATTTTTTAGGAGATGTGAAATCATCGGCTGATATTCATCCGAGAAAGTTATCTTATCCATTATTTTTACGGCGCTGGGAACATCCCAATCGGAAGTCTCCGGGACGGAAAGTCTGTCCAGCACAATAAATCTACATCTGCCTTTGCCTAAATGTTTAAGATATTTTATGGCTTCTTGCGCATTTTCCAGAGTATCACAAACTACGGAATCCATAAATCTGCCAAAGGCCTCTTCTACCGCAAGCGCGTCTTCTTTTCTTACAGAGATAAGATGCCTTAAAGTTCCTTTTATTCCCTGCAAATCTGCATTTAAAACATGGTTTATGCCAACCCAATAACTGTCTTTTTCACCTTGTTTTAAGATAGTTTCAAGCCGGCTTTCACTTATGGTTTTATTTGTTTTAGCCTGAACCAAAGCGGCTTCAGTTTGTTTTATTTTTTCTTGAAGATTTTTCTCATCGGTTTCCAGCTCGCGCAAAGCGGCTTCTTTTTCATTATAAACATCGTTTGAACTTGAAAACTTTTCCTTAAATTCAGCCGCATTTCTTTCCAATTCATTTTTTCTGAATTTAAGTTTTTCCAAATCCGCATTACCTGTAAGAATATCTTCCTTGGAATGCGATATATTGGACTCTATTTTTGCCATTTCAGTGGAAGCATTTCTGCTTTTCTCATATAATTCGACCAGAGCCGTGTCTTTTTTTGAAATTTCATCTGAAACATTACTTATTTCAACACCCAAATCTTTTTCTTTGTTTACGATAATTTCAAATTCACTCTTAAGCCTGGTGAAATTTTCCCGGGCTTGATTAAGCCTTTCATTCAATGATTCCAATTGAGGATTTATGCCTTCAAGATTTTTTTTATTTATCTCTTGAGAAATCGCCAAATCGCTTAATTGCTTATCTATTCGCTCTATCATATTCTCACTGCCGACAATTGTCCCTTCAATAGAGACTTTATTATTCCTCACAGCAGCTATATCTTCTCTTAAAGCCCGTTCATCTTCAGACTTTTCCGTAATTTTAATATTTAAAGCGGAGGATTCCCCTTCAAGGGCGGTAATATTCGCTGATATCTCGCTAATTTCCTGATTAATGGGTTTTAATTTTTCATTTGCTGTGGCAATATTCTCTTTATACTTTTTGATAGAGCTTGAGAACATCGCTATTTCGACAGACTTAAGTTCTTCCTTATATTTTTGCTGAAGTTTCGCTCTTTTAGCATCATTAGAAAGCTTTTTCAATTGATCATCTATAAGCGTCATGGAATCCGCCAAACGCCCTAAATCAAGGTCCACTCTATCCAACTTTCTTATAGCCTCTTCTCGTTTAGCCTTATACTTGGAAACGCCTGAAGCCTCTTCAAACATCTCGCGTCTTTGTTCAGGAGTAGCGGAAAGAACAGTTTCAACTTCTCCTTGGTCTATTATCGCATAGCCTTCACTGCCTATACCGGTATCCAAAAACATTTCTCTTATATCTTTAAGTCTGCACTGCACTCTATTAATAAAATACTCCGATTCATCTGAACGATATATTTTTCTGGTAATGGTAATTTCTTTAAAATCGAGAGCTAATTTTCTATCTTCATTATCAAAAGTCATATTGACTTCAGCCATACTCTGAGCCGGCTTTTTAACCGTTCCTGAGAATATAACATCCATCATTGAAGGTAATCTCAAAGATTTCCAGGACATTTCACCGATGCACCATCTTATGGAATCCACAACATTTGATTTACCACAACCGTTCGGACCGATAACACAGGTTATTCCCGGCTCAAGTGGAAACTTCATTTTATTGGAAAATGATTTAAATCCTTGTAATTCAATAGCTTTCAAATACATTTTATCCTCACAGATATATATTAAGTCATTATTATATCAAATATATGGCCAACAACAGATTTAGGCTAAATTTAAGGTTTAAGAACAGCAAAAAACAAGTCGTCATTATCAGTTAATATCCGCGGAATTAATGGAAGTGGGCTCTATCTTCTTGAATTGCATGGTTTTTATGGGGGCAATAGCGCTTAATTTTTTTTTCTTATCTTGAGCTTCTTCTTGAGAATCACCTGAAGACTTTTTTAAGAGGTCCGAAATTTTCCCGCCTTCAATTTTATTGAAAATCGCTGTCTTTTCATACATCTCCGCTTTCCCCGGCGATTGCCTTTCTTCTGAAACTTTCCCCCGGTAAGGCTCTTGCATGGAAGGCATTACAAAATCAGTTTTTAGCGGAAAATTTTGAACATCTTTAAAAAGCGATAAAGAAGGCTGAATAAGAGCTTTTAACAAAGCAAAAGACAGTATGGCTATCACAATAATTGAGGCTAGCTTAAAACCGGTCACAAGTAATTTTAATCTATGTAAATGCCGATCATAATGAGTCTTACTTAAGCGTAATAGCGCTTCATCAAGCCGACCTGATTTTTCAGCAATTTCCAGATTAGATAAATCTTCCTGAGAAATAAATCCGGCAAAACTTTCAGTAAAACTTTTACCGTTTAAGACCATGTCCGACATACGGGAAAAATAACGCCGGAGAATAATATCATCCTGAGAAAACTGCAGTAAAATGTCCATCATCGCGCTAAGAGGAATTCCGGCCTTAACTAAAAGTCCCATTGTAGTGTAAATATTATAAAGCCGGGCTTCCTTAGTCGCAAATCTAAATCCCGGAAAACAATGCCCGCTAAGAGCCAATATTTTACGTCCAAGCCCTGAAGATATAAAAACTCTGAAAATCAGAGGTAAAATTAAAATAGATACAATAATCGGCAACCAATAAACAGATAAATATCCCGTCATTTTATTCATCCAAATTATTTGATCGGGAACAGTAATGCCATACTTAAAAAGCGGTTCAAATATAAGCGGAAAAACCTTAAATGCGATAAGCAGAAATAAACCTATAATCAAAATAATAGTGAAAACAGGATAAACCAGGGCGCGCATAATTCTTCGTTTAAATTTAATACGAACTTCAAGAGAATCGGCAAATAAAGAAAGAAACTCATCCACTTTACCGCTCGTTTCACCGGCTCGAACAAGAGCAATGAAAACCGGTGGAAAAATCTTTTGATATTTTAAAGCTTCATGTAAAGCCTTACCATCAGCTACCATATTTGCCGCAGTGACAATAAACTTTCCATACTTTTGCGATTTGGATAGAATTTTAAAAGCTTCATTAATAGAAAGACCGCTGCGCAAGGTATCTACAAGCGCGCGGCAAAAATTCAATAATTGTTCATCGGATATCATATTTATTTTTTAACAAGACAGATTACGAAATTGGGTGCTTATTGAAACATAAATCCCCGTGTATAAAAATTTCTGTGTAAATGGCTTTATAAGGGTCTCCTTTATACGGGCGGGTAAAACATTCGCTATGATAAGGGCGTGGACACTTATAAAAAACAAAACAAACAATCAATCAACAGGAATGGCAGTAATGTTTTCAAAGCTATGCTGGGTGTCGTATCAGGGAGCTATGCTCATCAGACGACCAAAGTAGGGCTGTTCGGAACCCGACTTGCACATTCAGGAGGGTGAGAGACAAAGGGGCGACCGCTAGAAGACCCCGGCCCTGACTGAAAATATCACTGACATAACCTTGAAACTTTACCAACAATTCTCCATATAAAATTTAAAAACCATTTACATAGTTTAATTTACATTTCCTAAATTTTCAACTCGAAACTCAGGCTTTTAATAGGAAAGTTGATAAGCTATGCCCAATGAATTACCTGTGTAATTATAGGGCAAATATCTTTCAAATTCATTATTGGATGAAGCAATAATCAAGGAATAACTTATTCTCATCGTGGCAATATCATTCATCTTTTTTCTAATACCGCCGGTTAAAGTGGTAAGAGTATTATTTTGCGTGAAAGATGTATAAACATTATTAGCGTCTCTTGCGGGCCTGTCGGTATAATTTCTTCTAATCATACTCAAGGCTCCCGATACGGACCATTTTCCGGTTATAAGAAGATCTAAAGGCACGGTAAGATTGATTTCATTATAATCATAATTTTTGGCGATAAAAACAGGTGTTTTATCATTCACAGACTCATATCTCATAAAATTCTGATTTGATCTATGAAAGGAATAAGAAACTACCGGCGCCATTTCAAAAATCCAAAGCGTATGATGATAACCAAAATCAAGCATGGTTGTTTTATCTTCCTGCAAGGTGCTACCATATATGCCACTATTTTCAATCACTCTCTGATTTTCAAAATCCTGCAGAGTATAGGTAAGACCGCCAAAAAATTTATTCCAGCTTGACCTTAAAGAAACCTGCTTCAATTTCTGATCCTGAAGACCGCCGGAAATCTCAGCTGAAACACCCGCGCCCATAAATTCATTCAATAAATCGGTATAATTGGGAAATTCAATATTTCTCTGTAAATACTCAAATGTAACAACTCCATTTCTGTCAAAATCAAAACCATAATCCGTTGCCAATTTAAAACCTAAAGAACCTGTATTATAAAGTCCGTTTTCCCAGGCTTCATTTGCTCCCGCTCTTTTATATTCAACGCCATATGAAATACCGGGCCTCACTCGAAATCGCTCATTTAATTGTCTTCTATATTCAATATTGAAACTATGGCCCATTGCCCTTTCACTGAATTGTCCCGCATCCTGTGGTTGAAAACCGGGGCCGGTATAATTAAAATTATATAAGCCGAAAATTGAGTTTTTCTCATCTATCTTTGAGAGCAAGCCGACTTGAGTGTTTATATTGCCGCCGCTAAAAAAGTCCCCCTCCGACGGAACATAGACACCTTCAGATAAAGTCATATTAAAGTAAGGCGTAAATATTTTAGATTGTTCGGCCGTAGCCGCAAAAGAACTTAAATTAAAACTTGAAATTATTATTGCTGACATTATTATTCTTCTCATTTATTAAATCCTCCAAAAAATTACTCAAAAACGTTTTACCATCTTCCACCTCCGAGGTGGAATATGGTTTTTAAAAATTTAGGTGAAAATTCCAAACAGGATGTATGACAAGCACACCTTCGGGAAATATATTAAAACCCATCTCAAAATATTTTCCATACCAGCTTACCTTAGTGCTTATAACTTTCTCTCTAACGCCATAATTGAGCTGCATGCTCCATAACTTTCCCACAGCCTTGGGATGCTCTATGCCTACGATAAAAAAATCATCTTTAAAGCCTGAATTAAAACTGGTTACATCCGTACCCATAAAATCAACAGCCTTATCAAGTTTTAAATCAGCTGTCAATTGTGAACGCTTATAGCCCCAAAAGGTTCTCATACGAGGAGAAACTGAAGTGCTTAAAATAAAACCCAAATAATAACCATTAAATTTAGCGCTATTTATATCATCGGATTGATTGGCCGCCATCTTGGCCCAAATCATATTCCAATAACCGCCAATTAAATCCAATTGCGGCACACCCGGAGCAATTCTGCCTTCGGCATGAACGCGGTATTTTCCCGATAAATTGGTATAACCCATGGGAATGGTGGTTGGGAAAAGCCCTGTTTGAAAACCATAAGATTTTCCGGGAGGAAGCGGCGTTGTGCCTTCCAAATCCTGCTGAAAGTCATAAAAAAAGGCGGCGGGATTTGCCACTATCTCGCCGGCTAATTGCATAGCCTTGGATTCAAAGTCTATTCCCGCAAAAGAATTACTTACTGCTCCGCATACTAAAACTGCAGATAATAATAATTTTTTCATTTATTAAAAACCTCTCAAAATTCTTGGCTCCGCCAAGAGTCACAAGTTTCAAGTCACCAGTCACAAGCAACTACAAACGATACTAACTCCATAAACGCTTCTTAACATTAATCGCTTAATGCATCTAAAATGGGTAACATTCTCTGAATAGCTGCCACAGCTAAATCAGGAATAATAACAATGTCTATATTTCCATAATTAGTGTTAAGAACATTAAAATAATCATCATTGGAAATATGCAATCTCAAATCAGTAGGAACAGGTAATTCTCCAAAATTAACCTGTTTCTTTATATAAGAAACAGTTTCAAAAGCATGTTTCTTAAGAACTGAAAAAGGGTCTGTGCCTGAATCGGTAATATTACCGGTTTTGGCTATGCCGCCGCCATTATTGATTACATAATTTTCTCTGGCATACCAAAATTCAGGATTTGTTCCGCTTACGGGCAAAGCGCTGCCATCAATATCTACTCCTCCAACCTGATATTTATTCGCCTCGAAATTTTTAAAATCAACATCATTATCGGGACTTTCCCAATACACACCGGGTGACTTCTTAATAGCCCATACAATATTATCACTTAAATCAGTGATTCCAGCCTTAAGAGTGCCGTCATATTCTCCGCTATCCACGACATTAAAACCTGAATTTGCCCCCGTCACATTGGCAATCAAAGCATACTCATCAGCATCGGCTATTCCTGTTATAAGAACATCTCGATCCGCATGTTCCGAAGCATTGGCAACCGCAGTCGTCATACTCGGCATGATGACTCTGGCATTATTAACCAATTCATCTCCAACTTTATCTCTGAGATAATATTCAGCCATGAAAAATATCTCACTTGAATCTGTTTTATTAGCTGATATAAAAGCTGCCTTTTCAGCATGAACAGAATTACCGTCAAAAAATCCGGGCCACTCTTCCATTCTATCGGGTAAGGTTTTATTAAAAACCATATTCATCTGCAATAAATCCAATCTGTTTGTTATCCCCCCCGGATTTCCATAATATGCGAAACCACCATGATTAACATGATTGTAAACCGGTCTTTTAACCAAATTGAAAAACTGCAAAGTCTGACCGTCTGGTCTCATTAATCTTTGGTCCACTCTTACCAAATTACCGTGAACATCTTTAAGTGTTCTTCCCGCTTCAATATCCGATTCTTTAACAGTAGTGGTAAAACCGCTAATTTTCTTATCTGTGGTATTGGCGACTCTGGCAAATTCCTTCATCTGACCTCTGTCATTTTTCTTTTGCTTAAGCATTTTTTGTCTGTCTTTCTTACTTAAACCCGGATCCCAATTCTCAAGAGCTTTACTTTCCTGGGCCTTTGTCAAAAGAGTGCGCGCGCCCTGTTTTCCTTTTTCCTCAACTGATAAAACATTGCCTTGTGGCACATAAAGAACTCTTGGACCTTTATTGGGCGGCACAGTATAAGAAAGTTTAACCTCTCCATAAAGAACAGCAATTCTCATTTTTCCTTCAGGTGAGGTTGAAAGCGTAAATTCTGTGCCTCTTACGGCGCAAATAGCGGTCGGAGTTTTCACTCTGAATTTTTCTCTTCTTAATAAATGAGGAACCCTGATTTTTATACTGCCGAATAAAAGAGATATTCGGCTTGAAAAACTTTTATTCTCTTCAATTTCAAGATTGGAATTGGCTCTAAGCCAAATTTTGGTTTTATTAGGCATACGAATAACGGCTGCGCCCCTAGAGCCTGACCTAATAGTCCCGCCTTCTTTTATTATCATATCTCTTTTAACCGGGATCCAATCTTCATCATCAACCGATAAACGCACCTCTACCTTTCCGGTAAAAGTCAAAATTTTAGCACCCGCAAAAAGCATTGAGGGACATATAAGGAAAAAAGTAAAAATCAATAGTTTTTTAGTCATAATGTAAAGTTTATCACTCCATAGAGCCCGTGTCAACGATATAAAGGTTACACTTTGATTGAAATCAAAGGACAAATACAAAACTAAAATAATGGTAATATATCAAGGAAATAGCGCGCAAGCGCAATAGCGACATCATATTTGAATATTACAAGATAGAAGACAAGAAATAAAATATCTAAAACTGTAAAAAATTTTGTTGAGTTCAAGAATGCCCATCCCGCCACTATTGCATCGGTGGGTAGGTAGACGGCCAAAAATTAGCCAGCCAAATGGTCAATTAATTTTGTTACAGAATTGCGCATAGTTTATTATGTGCCCTTTATGCCTATACATTTCGGGCTAATATGTGGAGCGGTTTCCCCAAAAGCTCACGTAATTTTCCACGCTCAACGGAGTTTTTAAAACTATATTCACCAGAATGATGAAAAATGCTCTGAAGATGTACGCTTCTTATGTGAGCTTTTTGGGGTTTCAAGACTTGTTGACAAGGGAAAAGATTTATTTAAACTAAAAACCAATAATTCAACAATGTCCTCTATGTCGTTTCTATACCGTTTTTGGAAAATTGAACTTTATCTTTAAATCTTTTTTATCCTCTTCGCTAACATTGAACAACTCTTTATCTTGCATATTCAACATACCTGCAACCCACATATCCGGAATCTGACAAATTCTTATATTGTAACTATTCACTGAGTCATTATAGAACTCTCGACGATCAGCAATCTGACTTTCAATGTAACTGGTGCGATGTTGCAACTGTAAAAAATTCTGGTTTGCTTTTAAGTCTGGATAATTTTCTGCAACCGCAAAAACGTGTCTTAATAAACCACTAAGTTCTCCCTCTTTCTTTGCAGAATCAGCTGCTCCCTTGGACTGCATACAGGCAGTTCTAACTGTAGTAATCTTCTCAAATGTCTCCCTCTCATATTTCATGTAACCTTCGCAGATATTTATCAATTTAGGTATTTCATCATGACGCTGCTTCAAAAGGACACCTATATTCGCCCAAGCTTTGTTAATATTGCGCGAAAGTGTAATCAAACCATTGTAAACTGTCACAAAATACAATACTATTCCCACGATAGAAAAAACCAGAACAGCAATAATTATTATAGTCACTATCATTTATATCTCCTCAAGCTCTTATTTAAAGTTAAAATCCGAACTTAACCAAAAGGTAAATCAAAGTTACAAGACTCAGTGTTGCGCCGCCATAAATACTCAGAACAGAATTATCTGACAATGTCTCGATTAATTTCTTTTCGCTTTGGTCAGAAATCATAAACATTGTTTCCGCATTTCCCTTACCGATTATTACATCTGTCGGATTTTCCACTTGGGCATTTTTTAGTGTCTCCTCAAGAACTTTTTGCTCCAACTTAGTCACAGCCAAATCCCATTCTTCCATACTTATTTCTCCATCTTTATTCAGATCCACCTCCTTCAGCTTCTGCGAATTTTCCTTCAATTCTTTTATACGCTGCATCAACCCATTCTTATGGTCCGCATTGGTATCCAGTTTCTTTGCTGAACCCATTACATAAACATTCTCTCCTGGCTTAATAACCCACTCTTGAAAATACAGGTTACGGTTACATAACAATCCTTCATAGCGTATTCCATTCTCTTTCATGAATTCTATTAAATTGTCAGGAATCCCATTTAAGATACCTTGATTGAATTCATAATTTACAGATAGAAACAATTCCACCCCCTGAGAATATACCATAATTTTTCCTGTTTCATCATTCAGCCAGAAAGGACAATGAAAACTATTACCAGAAGCAACCGTTACTCGTTCTCCCCTCCTCAGACCAATCCGTTTATATTCATATATTAAATATTTGTACAATACGCACTCTGTCTTTGTAAAAGGACTTTTAAAGAGAATTGTCTTTTCAACTTTACCACTAAGTTCAAGCAAACCCATGGCCAGACCACGGACAGTAGAAGTAGGAATGTTTTCTATTAATCTTTTTCTACGCAGGCGCTTAAAACCCGAAAAGAAAAGTGTTATACCCACACAAAAACCAACTACTGCATATTTTTCAAAGTAATCGGTGCCGTTCCTCATATTTCGATTTCAACCATTATCTCCTAATTTTCTTTAAGTGCCCCATAATCATCAAAATATGTAGGCAAAATATCTTCATAGTTAGCAACACCAATTTTACAATATACTGGGCACCAAACGCTCATTTTTTCTCATCCCCAAAAACTAATGGAAGAAGCTTACATCTTCAGAGCATTTTTCATTATTCTGGTGAATATCGTTTTAAAAACTTCGTCAAGCGCGAAAAATTACATGAGCTTTTGGGCTCATCCGCTTTCTGAGTTTCAGAGAACTATTCTCATCAGACGGACAAGTTACAAACTCTAAATATCAAACTTTGAAATTCCTATACATCAAATTAATCGCCTTTCTGTCGGACCTTTTTGCTTACAAAAACAACTCTTAATTTTGTATATTTAACAATACTATGACATAGGTCATTAACAATATAAAATCTCAAGATATATTTCTTGATAACGGCAACTGGTGGAAACTATTCCTCAAGCATCGCCGCTTAATCCGTTACAGTATTATAATTAGTGGAGAACTTTATGCCCCCAGCACCTCTTTTATCACACTTCGGCATAAATGCCGAAAAAATTTGTCCCACTAATTCACCACGATTTAAAGAGTGGTATGTTAAAAGAGATGGTGGAATGGACTGCGCTAATAAAGGAATACTGGGGACACCCATCAATAATCAAGTGAAAAAACAATATATACTCACTTTGGTATTCATCTTTCTAACCGGCTGCGCCACCATGCCCCCCAAACCGAAACCCGAATTAAAAAAACCTGTTAAAGAGCCCGTCAGCGTAAAAATTGGCGCGCCATTTAAACTTCTTGCAGATAAAGATATTCCCCTTTTTATTGATACCGATAATAAAGAGAGCTTTTTTAAAGCGGCTGAGAAAAACTCAATTTATCTTGAGAGCATTAAAGATAATGAAAGATTCTATATGTTTGGAAAAAGAAAAGTAAACGCGAAACTTTTGATAGCCTCCGCCAATAAATTCATTAAAATAATAAAAGATTCAACAAATGATAAAGATTTAAATTTACAAATACTGGAAAACTTTGACATTTACCAAATGGCAGGTTCAGATGGGAAAGGGACCGTAACCTTTAGCTCTTATTATGAGCCCGTGATAGAGGCCAGCTTAACTAAGACAGAAAAATATAAGTACCCCATTTACTCCAAACCGCCCGATATGATTTATGCCGACCTTGAAGTTTTTAATCCCAAATTCAAAGGCGAAAAAATATCCGGCAGAATAGAAGAGGGCAATCTCATCCCTTATTATAATCGCAATGAAATAGATTTTCAGAACTTATTTGCTAACAAAGGACTGGAAATAGCCTGGTTCACAAATAGAATAGATATCATGAATTTACATATACAAGGTTCGGGAAAACTTGCCTTACCCGATGGCAAGAAAGTTAAAGCTAAATTTGCAGCCACAAACAGTTTGCATTTTAAAGGGTGGATAACTCACCTTTTAAAAATAGGGGGTTTGCAAAGAAAAGATTTAAATTATAAAAAAGCCAAACAATATATTCTTGATCATCCTGAAATTGAAGAAGAGACTCTTTCAATTAATAAAAGATATACCTTCTTCAAACTTAAGGAAGTAATAGACCCTTTGGAAGGCCCCGAAGGAACTTTCGGTTATCCTCTTGTAGGCATGCGTTCAATTGCGACTGATGCTTCAATATTACCTTTAGGCGCTTTGGCTTATATTTCCCTTAATATGCCTAAAGTGGATGAAACCAATAAATTTATAGGCTTAGAACCCGATTCAAGATTTGTCTTCTGCCAAGATACCGGCGGCGCCATAAAGGGCCCGGGCAGAGTGGATTTTTTTGCCGGCACCGGCTATAAAGCCCATGTCTTTGCCAATAAACTCTGGGAAAAAGGAACACTTCATTTATTTGTGCTCAAAGAAAACAAGAGTGGAAAAATATGAAAAAAATACTCCTTACCTTAATGCTATTGCCTTTAATTTCATTAACCGCAAATTCCAAGGCTATGCCGGGTGTCGTGTCACGGACTATGTCCATCAAAACGACCAAGGCTATGCCGGATGTCGTATCAGGGAGCTATGGTTGGAACAACAAACCTTTTGGTTCATCAGATGTCGAGAGTGGACTGGGCTTTCAAAGGACTGCTACGGACACCCCTCAGCGATCAAGTTATACGAACGACCATCAGATGACCAAAGTTTTAACCGGTTTGGATATTCTTGAAAAAGAGAATTTTAAAATCCTTGAAGGAAAAAAAGTTGCCGTAATAACAAATCATTCCGCGATAAACTCAAAAGGAATAAATGCGGTTGATGTCCTGCATAAAAGTTCAAAAGTAAATCTTGTGGCCATTTTCTCCCCCGAACACGGTTTAAGAGGGAAAGAAGAAGGAGGACTTTTAATTAAAAATTCAAAAGATTCGGTAACAGGTTTGCCTATATTCAGTTTATACGGCAAAACCAAAAGACCGACAGCCAAAATGCTTGAAGGAATTGATATTTTGGTTTTTGATATTCAAGATGTGGGCGTAAGATTTTATACCTATTTAACCACTATGGGTTATGCCATGGAGGAAGCTTCCAAACTCGGCATTGAATTTGTAGTCTTGGATAGACCAAATCCCATAGGCGGCCATATTGTGGAAGGCCCCGTCTTACAAAAAAGCATTAGCGCTTTTACCGCTTATTTTCCCGTTCCCACAAGACATGGCTTAACCGCCGGTGAGATGGCCTTATTGCATAAAGACCATATAAACCTGCGTTTAAAATTAAGCGTAATAAAAATGAAAGGCTGGAAAAGAACAACTTGGTTTGATGAAACAGGACTCGTTTGGCTTAATCCATCTCCCAATCTTCGCGAATTAAACGCTGAAATATTATATCCAGGGATTGGCTGTTTTGAAGCTACGAATGTCTCAGTTGGAAGAGGCACAAAAAATCCTTTTTTATGGTTTGGCGCGCCTTGGATGAAGGCCAAAAAAATAGCTAAAAAACTTTCTAAGGCCAATTTACCGGGTCTAACCTTTAAATATAAAGAAAAAACTCCCGAATATAATATGTATAAAGCTGAAAATTGCAAAGGTATAGCCATAGAGATAACCGATAGAAATAAAGTGAGAGCTTTAGATATCTTTGTTTATACCGCTTATTATTTAAGGAAATATAATTCAAAGAACTTTGAAGTGCGCGAAAAAGGCCTAGCCAGAATGATAGGTTATAATAAATTTTTAAAACTTCTCGATAAGAAAACAAAACCTAAAAAAATCATAGCTGATTTTGAAAAAAACAATTTAGATTATAAAAATAATCTAAAAAAATATTTACTCTATTAATTCCTTACTTGATTTATACGCTTGACCAAAAACCGCAATATGTGATAAATTAATGCCTATGGGAAATAAAATACTTATAGTAGACGACGATCCGGAAATATCATCTCTCGTACAATATGCTTTAGAAAGCGTGGGACATGAAACTAAGATTTGTGAAAATGGAAGAGATGTTGTGGACACACTCCATGAATTTAAACCAGACTTACTTGTCTTGGACGTTATGCTTCCCGGTATTGACGGCTTTTCCCTTGCCAATGAAATAACGGAAGACGAACAATTGCTCGATATGCCCATAATAGTATTATCCGCTTTAGAGCCTTCAAGAACCATGTTTCAAAAATTTACGCAAGTAAGCGCTTTTCTCTCAAAACCGTTCAATACGGATGATTTACTTGAAGCTGTAAAAACGGCATTGGACAATCCCGTTTAAGCCCTTCTCAAGCTAAAAAATCATTATCTATCTTTGTTGTAATATCTGTATTGTATGGGCAAACTTCCTGGCAGATGTCACAGCCATATATATTACCGCCCAGTTTTTCTTTAATTGATAAAGGAAAATCAGTCTTACTTTGCGTGGTCCAATATGAAATACATTTATTGGCATCAAGCTTGCCGGATTCACTTAAAGCTCCTGTCGGACAAGCCCTGATACATAAATCGCAATCAGCGCAAAGACTCTTTTGTGGCTTATCGTTTTTAAGCTTAATTGATAAAGCAATACCGCCTATAAAAAAATAACTGCCGTACTTGGAATTTATAATCAGGCTGTTTTTTCCCTGCCAGCCCAGGCCCGCGCGCTCGGATAATTTTTTTTCAAATACAGGAGAAGTATCTACAAAAACTCTTCCGTCTATTTTAGCGTCAAGAGCTTTTAATTCTTTAAGCATTATTTTGAGTTTTTTCTTTATAGTTTTATGATAATCCCGACTTAAAGCATATCTTGAAATTTTCACCGGCATATTGTTAGCCTTACAAAAATTCAAGGCATTAGCTGAAGGAAATTTTCTTAAATTCTGTTTAAAGAAAAGAGGGTAATCATCAATCTTTAAAAGAGCGGCAGGATAATCCATGGAGGAATTCCAATATTGCCAAGAGCACAATAAAACAGACTCAGCGGGCGGATACCATTTTTTGATATCAAGCCTTTTCTCAATATTTGATTTTAAATAATTTAAATCTTCCGGAGTATTTTGTAGCAGGACTTGGAGCTCAACTGAATTATCTGATGATAAAATATTGGTTATGCCGGCCAAAGTTGCGCCATTCTTAAATGCGACAGCTTTTATTTTCTTTTCAATATCCGTCGTCATTTAACTACTTTTATTTTCAAATTCAACCTGCCACTCGACATATTCCTTCCAAAATATCTCGAAGAAATGTTTAAGAAATTTTCCTCTGTCTTGAGCAGAACCGTTTATTTGTTTAATGCTGACAGCGCTTGAAGATAAATTTCTGGGAATTGGATTATTTATATTAATGCCCATGCCCAGCAATATCCAATCCGCTCTTTTATCTGTTGAAGATGAATTTGTAAGCACGCCCGCTATTTTCATATATTTTTTCTTTTTTGGATAATAGGCATAAACATCATTGGGTTTTTTAACTCTGGTCTTAATGCCATAAAAAGAAGCTAAAGCGGAAGCTATAATTTCACCTGAAAACAAACTTAACTCTTCCAAAAACCTGCATTCTATATCCGGCTTTAAAACAAGCGTCATATATATGCCGCCCTTTTCAGAAGACCAAGTTTTTTCAAGTTGCCCCTTTCCCTCCGTTTGCTGCTCAGCAATAATAAGAGAGTTTTCCATATCAGACTCAGCTGAAATATCACGGGCCATCTCTTGAGTATTTACAGCCTCATCCACAAAAATTATTTTTCTGATACCCGGCAGGGTATCCACATTAATTTCATCAACTTCTTTATTAACAGTCATCATATTAAACCTCTCTATCAAATTTCTTTATAATGCGTAATATTAAAGGATATGTCTAAAGACGAAGCGGAATGAGTCAAACTTCCTGACGATATCCTTTCAGGCGCTAATGCAGAAAGTTTCTTCAATATTGAAAGCTTCACATTTCCCGATATTTCTATTTCGGGAATTCGGCGATTAGCAAATCGCCCGCTACGCAAGCTTCTTATAATTTTAATCGCTTTTTTCATTTGCCCAAAAGTCATATTATCGAGCATAATTATATCTACATTAAGTAATATGAATTTTTCAACTTGGCTAAGTGTCTTGGCTTCTATTTCAATCTTATAGCCCTTATATTTTTTTCTAATTAAATCTATCTTTTTCTCCAAAGCAGCATAAGGACTGGCGCCTAAAGCCGCTATATGATTATCTTTTATCAGAAAAGCGTCATAAAGCCCCATTCTATGATTCTTTCCACCACCGCATTTTACGGCATATTTCTCAAAAACTCTAAGGCCGGGAGTTGTCTTTCTGGTATCGTAAATATAGGTTTTGCCTTTTTTCAATTCTTTCGCAAAGGAGGAAGTTAAAGTTGCTATACCGGACAATCTTTGAAGAAAATTAAGAGCGGTTCTTTCCGCGGTTAATATTTTACGCGAACCTTCAACACTCATTAGATCTTGTCCTTTGGAAACAGCAGCGCCATCCTTGACATAAACTTTAAATTTAGCCGAGGGATCCATTATTTGAAATGTTTTCTTGGCAATATCTATCCCGCAAAGCGTTCCGGTTTCTTTGGCCGTGATAATGCCTCTAAATCTATATTTTGAAGGAACAAAAACATTGGTAGTTATATCACCCGACCACCCGTTTGTAGTGCCATAAGCGCTACTTGGCTTTTTTAATCGCCCTTTAGGCGATAAACGGGTGGTCGGGTCACCACTTGAAATATCTTCTTTAAGCGCGAGTCTTATTGTTTTTTCAAATTTTTTAATCATAAACTTACCCTACCACCTGCTTGCGAAGCATATTTTATGATGGCGCTTATAGCGCCATAAGTAGGTGGTAGGGTTATTTTACCAATTTAAAGGATTCTCATGTTGCCTAATTATTTTTTTCCGCTCATTTCCTTTAATTCAAATAATCTGTCTCGATATTCAGCTGCAAGTTCAAAATTAAGATTATCTGCTGCTGTTTTCATTAGTTTATCCAACTCTTTGATAGTGCGTTTTAAATTTTTAGGATTAATATCTAAAGTTGAAAAATCGCCTACAAACTTAGCACTTTCTTTTTTAAGCCGGCCGGCCAATTCTTTTATTTCCAGAACCCGTTTTTTTATGGTTTGTGGAGTAATATGATGCGCCTTATTATGAGCTGCTTGTTTTTTTCTTCGCCTACTCATTTCACTCATGGCTCTTTCCATGGAATTCGTTATTCTATCGGCAAAGAAAATAACCGTGCCGCAACGGTTTCTTGCGGCGCGCCCTGAAATCTGCATAAGAGTGGTTTCACTTCTCAGAAAACCTTCATTATCGGCATTTAATATGGCGACAAGAGAGACTTCAGGCATATCCAAACCTTCTCTTAAAAGATTGATGCCTACCAAAACATCAAATTTTCCCTCTCTGAATTCTCCAAGTATATCAAGCCTTGTTAATGTGTCCATGGAAGAATGTATATATTTGGCTTTAATCTTTTTATCGGCAAAAAACCCACTTAAATCTTCGGCATTCTTTTTGGTTAAAGTTAAAACCAGAGTTTTCTCGCCTTTAGCCGTGACTTTTTCAATTTCAACCATAAGACTTTTTATTTGCCCTTTAAGCGGAATAATTTTTATTTCAGGATCCAGCAAACCCGTAGGCCTTATTATCTGTTCAGCTATATTTTTTTTTAAAGTTAATGCCTTTTCATATTTTCCCGGAGTAGCGCTGACAAAAGTGGAATTAGGGCGCAGTTTTTCAAATTCAGCAAATTTCAACGGTCTATTATCAAGCGCGGACGGCAAGCGGAAACCGAAATTTACCAAAGTGTTTTTTCTGGACCTATCCCCTTCATACATAGCGCCTAATTGCGGAACACCCACATGAGACTCATCCATAAAAAGTAAAAAATCCTTGGGAAAATAATCCAAAAGACAATCAGGTCTTGAGCCGGGAGGGCGATTTGAAAAATGCCGGGAATAATTTTCTATGCCATGGCAATAACCCGCCCGCCTGAGCATTTCCATATCATAATTCACTCTTTGCTCAAGCCTTTGATATTCCAGTAATTTTTTTTGAGATTTCAATTCCTTAAGCCTCTGCGTAAGCTCTATTTCTATGCTTACCAAAGCTTTTTCAATTTCACCCGCGGTTGAAACAAAATGCGTAGCGGGATAAATCCAAATTTCATTTAAACAGCAAAGTTCATCTCCCGTTAAAGGATTAATTTCATGCAGAAACGGAACAGCATCGGAAAATTCCATTCTAAAAGCGGTATCCAAATCAGCGGGAAAAACATCTATCATATTGCCTCTGATTCTAAATGTTCCCCTTTGAAACTCCATATCATTTCTCTGATAATTTATATTTATCAAAGCCTTGGTGAAACTCCGTCTTTCAATCTTTTGACCTTTTTCAATTTTAATGCCCAGTTTGGAAAAATTCTCAGGAGAACCTATATTATATATGCACGACACGGAAGCAATTACAATAGTATCGGGCCTTGTTAATATTGAGGTGGTCGCCTTAAGCCGCAATTTTTCTATCTGCTTATTAATCGAAGCGTCTTTTTCTATATAGGTGTCGGTTTGAGGAATATAAGCTTCCGGCTGATAATAATCATAATAAGAAATAAAATATTCAACGGCATTTTTTGGAAAAAAAGATTTAAACTCGGCGTATAATTGCGCCGCTAAAACTTTATTGGGAGAAAGAATAAGGGTGGGCTTATTTAGCTTGGCAATGACAGAAGCCATAGTAAATGTTTTACCCGAACCTGTAACGCCCATAAGTATATTATCTCGAGATTTGGCTTTTAAAGAACTTAAAAGCTTTTTTATAGCCTTAGGCTGATCTCCATTAGGTTTAAAAGGAGCGTTTAATTCAAACTTAGGTTCCATAATTAAATTTTAGCAAGTTTAGAGTGCCAAAATTGTTAATCCCTATCTGTTTATCTTTTTCTGCTTTCTGCTTTCTGCTTTCTACTCTCTTACTTCTTGCTTCTTGCCTCTTGCTTCTGATATTATAATTATCTTGATGGCTGAAAAAATAAAAATTATAGTGGCAAAACATGCCGGCTTTTGTCCCGGAGTTAAAAAAGCCATAGATATGGCTCTTGAACTTGCTCGAAACCGCAAGCAACCCATTTATACATTCGGACCATTAATCCATAATCGCCAAGTCATTGAAACCTTGGAAGAAAAAGATATTAAAGCCATAAATGATATATCTAAAATAAAAGACTCAAATTCTATTTTAGTCATAAGAGCGCATGGTTTGCCGAAAAAAGAAGAAGAAAAATTGCGCGCTACAAAAATGGAGATAATAGACGCCACATGTCCCCTTGTTAAAAAAGTTCATTCAAATATTGAATTTTATACGCAAAAAGGCTATGCGACAATAATAGTCGGAGACGCCGACCACGCAGAAGTTATCGGCCTTATGGGTTATGCGCAAGATAATTGCCATGTTATTTCAGGCCCTGATGAAGCAATAAAATTGCCTAATATTAAAAAAGCAAATATTGTAGCCCAAACCACTCAAGAAGAAAAAACCTTTAATGACTGTGTTAAGGTTCTAAAAGAAAAAACAGATGAGTTGATAATTTCAAATACCATCTGCGCGCCGACTAAAGAACGACAAAGAGAAACAATAGCATATGCCAAAGATTCCGATTTGGTTATTGTGGTCGGAGGAAGAAACAGCGCAAATACCCAAAGACTTTTTAAAATCTGCTCAAAACTTACAAAAGAGTCCATTCACATAGAAAAAGATGATGAATTGCAAAACGATGCGCTTAATAATAGAAAAAATATTTTTATAACCGCAGGCGCCTCCACCCCTAATTGGATGATAGAAAAAGTATTGGAAAAAGTACGGGATTTAAGCAAAAAAGAAAAAAGCTTTCTGGCGAATAAATTAACTTTTCTTGGAAAACTTTTTGTTACCGGCAGCTTATATACCGCCATAAGCGCCATGTCTCTCACTTATATTTGTATGAAACTTGAAAGTGTTGCGATAAACATACCCCTTATAATTTTATCCGGTTTATTTGTCGCCAGCCTTCACATACTTCACCGCATGGCGGAAAAAGGCTCAGTTGCGCCGGATAGAGCGCAAAAATTTTTATTTATAAGATTTAAAAAATCGGTTAAACTAATCGGTATTTTATTTGGGTTGGCCTCCATTATAATATCAGCTTTCTTTGGCATAAAGATTTTTATATTGACAACTTTACTTTGGCTTACAGGAATATTTTATCCCTACAAAACCTTTTCCAATTTAAATAAATTTTCTAATTTCCCCGCTTCAAAAGATATTGTAACTTCTCTCGGTTGGACTTTTGTTTGCGCGGGCTTGCCCGCCATAGAGGGTGGAACTCTAATTTATAAATCCTCACAACTGGCTTTATTATTCGCATTATTGCTTGTTTTTATGCGTTCGGTGTTGCTTGGCATAAGCAATGTTCACAATGATATGATAGTTGGAAATGAAAACTTCTATAAAGCGGTAGGTCCGAAATTAACTTATTTAAGCGTAACGCTTATTTTTATTTTCCTTGAAATAGTGCTTCTTACTCTATTCAATATGGGGTGGAAAGAAATTTTAGTTAGAACCATGTTCTTTGGTTTGTTTTATTATATGGTAATCACAGCCTTATTCTTCTTTAAAAAAATCCCTGAAAGAATTTCATCAGAAACCATTATAGACTTTCAATTTATATTCCTTGGTTTACTCGCTTTAATAGCTATCTAGGCAACAAAACAGTAGTAAATAGTGAATAGAAAAAATAGCAATGTAGCCGCGGGATTGCTGGAACAGCGAACCTTTCGATTTGGAACAACGAAGCTTTGCTTCATCAGATGTCATGAACTATGTGAAGGACCATCAGATGGCCGTCTGACACGCATAGCGCCTGAAACGGCACTGGCATTGCCTTGTTCGAGAGTTTCGCCGTCTAATAGGCATAGCCTCTGATACGGCACTGACATAGTCTTGTACGAACAACCATCCCGCCATGTAGCTAGCGAATTATTATTTGTCTAAACAGGCCGCATAGGAATGCGGCAGCTACAAACAAAAAAATATAATAAACTGTGGCCTACAGCCTGTTGCCCTTGTTCCATTTGAATTAATAAACAGCTAATTAGTATCATATAAGAGTATTATCGTTTTCGCGCGGTTAGCTCAGCGGTAGAGCATCTCCTTTACACGGAGAGGGCCGTAGGTTCGAACCCTTCACCGCGCAAGTTTTATTTTTTTTATTAATTTAGGTCGTTCACATAGTCACCGACACTTGTTGAAGCATAGCTTCGTTTTTTGTATTATAGATGTAGCTGGCCATTGGGGTCGTGGTGTAGTTGGTTAACACGTCGCCCTGTCAAGGCGAAGATCGCGGGTTCGAGTCCCGTCGACCCCGCCAGCAGACAACTAAAAAAGCCGCCGAACTTCGGCGGCTTTTTTAAATTCAAACATATGATTAATATTCAAATATTTTCATCCTAATCATTCTTTACGGTGACATAAATATTACTTATGCTACTTTCTACCTTATAACGCATTTAGTATAATTAGCGAAAAGGAGAATCTATGAAAAACATTACCATAATATCCTTCATATTCATATTGCTGGGTTATTTATCAATCATACCTGTATCATCAGCTCAAAACTCTCTAATTAAAGCTAAAAAAAGATGTAATTCCATCTCCCAAAGACCCTCTTCAGGACTAGATCAAATAGACCAAATTATTCAAGGAAACAGCAACTTAATAAATATGACGGACGGCCTTAGGGATACCTGCGAAGTTTTACAAACAATAGAAAACGAAATTAGCGCACGTTCATTACCTAGTGTTTTGACCGCTTAAATAGTGGCATAATTTGCTAAAATCTTTCTTAAGTG
>CAZHQC010000004.1:0-45258 GCA_964534135.1 uncultured Elusimicrobiaceae bacterium
AAATTATGTCATAGTTCTTGTCAGTGGTTTTAAGATATTGTCGAGCGTCTTTTTTTATAAATTTTATATCTGAAATGGGAATTTCCAAAATCTTTGAAAGCCAAGTGAATTTCCTCTTGTCATTATCAACGATATCTATATCGGAAGGTTTGTGTTTTTTTACTTGTTCTTTAAAATAGATTCCTTCGCTGCTTGTAAATAGAATTTTTTTTGGATTTTTATGCGCTAAAAGAGGGATAGCTGTTACGCCTTCCGCAAATTGATTATCCGGATATTGCGCGCTTATATTTCCATTCTCAAAAATCAAAGTTTGATTTTGTAATTTTTTCGCCTTAAGTTTTGCATAAGTTGTTTGAGTTTTAAGGGTTAAAAAAGGCTTGTCACGTTCATGAAAAACAAAAACCGCAAGAATTAGTATAGCTACGGCAGCTATGATTAATTGTTTGGGACGATTTTTTTTTAGCAAAAAAAGAAATAAAATAGCATTGGGCGCGCTTAATAGAAAGGTAAGTTTAAAGACACTTAATTCAGGGAAGAACATTAGATAAATAATGGAAAATATACCTGAGGCTATGGCGCCTAAGGTTTCATAAATATAAAAGTTAACGCCTTTTTCACTTATGGCTATATAGATGCAGATACCGTTTAAAATTCCCGGCAAAGATGAGAGAGCCGCGCTCATAAGGAGCATGGTGAAGAAATCGGGGACAGTTCCATACTGAAGGAAGTTTTTTGAATAGTCAATAATTTTCAGCCAAAGGGGAGCGATAAGAAGAAATGTGAGAAAAAATATTTCCGCGGAATCTTTTTTCTTGTAGAAATGCGTAAAAAATTCGGTTTTACTAAATTTAATGGCGCCAATAGCCGTCCAAAAAATCCATGCGGCAAGCGCACTTGCCAAAGATATTTCGTGGGCTGAAAACAGATAAGATATTTCTCGTAGGGAAAAAATCTGAAACAGCAAAGAAAAGAAGCCAAATATAAAGAAAAATAAGCGCATAATTTTATATATTATAGTATAAATGAAAAAGCGACTTACAAATTTTATTCCGGCTATTATTTTTTCTTGTCTTTTGTTTTTATCAATTTTTTTATTTACGCGCGCTATTTTGTTCCCAAAGTTAAATTCTATTTATTCTTTTCTTTGGCCGGCCTATGTGGCTCTAATCGGTTTTCTTATAGTTTATACGGGGAAAATAACTTTAGGCAGAAGAATATTTTTCATAACCTTGACTGCAGGTTTTATTATTCATTTTAAATTTTCATTAATTTCCAATTTTTTTAAAACTTCCACTTTTGAAACAACGCCTTATTGTCATATTGCCCTGGCTTCCTCTTTTTTTAATTATCTTTATCAGCAGTATCTCGCTTTTATGAGTGGCAATTGGCAAATGTGGGGTGTTTTGTCTCTCGCTTTTCTTTGGCTTTTTGTAACGATTATTATTGGCAGAGCCTGGTGTTCCTGGACATGTTTTTATGGCGGTATAGATGATTTATTTTCAATTTTGCTGCCGAAAAAAATATTAAGCATAAATAAAGTGGCTCTAAAATTTAGAAATCTTCCTATGATATTGCTTGCGATTTTTTTGATAGTTTCTTTTTCCACTATGCTGCCCATCTTTTGCGTTTGGCTTTGTCCTTTTAAATTCTCATTTTCTTTTATGGATAATAATTTCCTGATTAGGAGTGTTCAAATTGGGCTGATGTCTATTGCCTTGGCTTTTCTAATTCTCTTGCCCTTATTGACAAAAAAAAGAACTTTCTGTTCTTTCCTCTGTCCCTTTGGAGCCTGGCAGACTTTTTTTGGCAGATTTAATCCCTTTCGAATTTCAATTTCTGAGGATAAATGTATAAATTGCGGATTATGTTTTGAAAAGTGCCCAATTTTTGCGATAAGTAAAAAGGGTTCAGAGAAAAAACCGAAGATTTTGGATTACTGTAATTTATGCGGGTTATGTGTTGATTTATGTGAGGTTAAGGCGATTGAATATACAGTGTTTGGTCTTAAAGTTTCCGAGCCTCAAAAAGGTTTGGGTCAATTGCTGAATGTGCGATTAATGGCTGTTTTTTCTTTCCTTCTTTTTTCGGGGGTTTTAGGTTCCTTTTTTGTCCCCGCTGCTATAAATGATTTGATAGGATGGATGAGATAAGGCAGAAGCAAGAAATAAGAAGCCAGAGGTAAAACTATTATTGAAGTCGCAGAATTTTATGTTTCAGTTCTTTGCTAACTTTGAGTTATAAGACTTGCTATTGCTTGAGACTTGTGACGTGAGACTTGTGACTAAAAAATGCCCCGTGTAACAGTGTTCACGGGACCAACATTCTTGGTCGTCTGAGAGCATAGCTTCTGATATGACACCCAGCATAGCCTTGGAATCCTACAGATTCCTAAGAGCGCTAAGCGCATTTTTTTAAGAAGATATTATGAGAGATGGAAAATGGTTGCCGTGCCGTTACGATAGTAAAGATATTTTTGAAAAGGATTATCCAAAAATTGATTTATTGGGTATGGAAGTAAAATGCCCCGGTTGTGGCGAATCTGTATCGCTTAGTAGGAAGAATATAGGCAATAAGTCTGCCGGTTAGTGCAAAAAATGTAATCGCGCTGTAAATATATAAAAATAGGTCCTTAGGCCTATGTCGATATAGGTCTTTAGCACTTGTCCTTGCCACATATGGTAAAGTAAAGTATATATATGGTTTGACTTTAATTATGAATAAGGAGTTTTAAATGAAATTTATTTTGACCGCAGTTTTTTTATTTACTTCATTTTCTTCGGTGTATGCTGTTGACCTCGGCTGTTCGAGGGGTATAGGTACCCAGCATAGTTTTGAAAAAGCGGCAGAAAAAAGTTTCTCCTTCAAACAGTTACTTAAAAGTATTACTGAACCTGATATAAAGGATTTGGATTTTACTTTTCCCAAAGTGAAATCTGAGGAGAACTTTGTTCTTAGGGGTGATGAACGATATTTTATAACCGTTATGGCTTCAACAAGGGAAGAAAGAACCAGACTTATGGAATTGGGACTTGATATTCAAGAGATATATGAAACTAAAGTTTCGGGGATAGCTCATTCAAAAACGGTGGCATTGCTTTCACAAAAAGGTTATGTTATTGAAAATAAAATAACCTTAGCGGCTTATGCGCAAGATTTTTTGAAAGACTTTCCATCTGCTGATGCCGCTTATCATAATTATGATGAGATGTTCCAGGCCTTGCAAGCTATGACTGTTGCCAATAGTGATATTGCCTCTCTTTATTCAATCGGCAAAAGTTTAGAAGGAAGAGAAATTTGGACTTTAAGAATTAACAGCAATGCTAAAGGTGATACTAAAAGTGCTAAACCCGGAGCTGTTTTTATAGGTGATCATCATGCCAGAGAACATATAAGCGTGGAAGTGCCCTTATTATATGCCGCATGGCTATTGGAGAACAGAGATAAGCCCGAGGTTAAAAATTATATAGAGACTTTGGATATCTATATAATTCCCATGTTAAATCCCGATGGCGCGGAATATGATATTTTAGATGGCAAATATAGATGGCATAGAAAAAATATGCGAGTGAATCCTGATGGAAATATCGGAGTGGATTTAAATAGGAATTATGATTTTAGATGGGGGGGCGCCGGAGCCTCGCATGCCACTTATAGTGATACTTATTGCGGACCTTCTGCTTTTTCAGAGCCCGAAACTCAGATCGCAAAGAAATTTTTTGAAGATCATGATAATTTAAAAACCTACATATCCTATCATAGTTATTCTGAGCTTATTCTCTATCCTTGGGGTGGGATTTATGAGCCTGTGGAAAATGAAAATGATAGAAAAGCTTTTATAGCTATGGCAGATGAAATGGCTTCACTTACCGGTTATACGCCTAAACAATCAAGTGATTTATATGCCGCGACCGGAGATGCTACGGATTGGACTTATGGCGAGAGAGGTGTTTTAAGTTTTACCATAGAGCTTACTCCTTCCAATAGTTGGGGCGGTGGTTTTTATCCCGGCGTATCTATTTTAGAGAAGACGGTTAAGGATAATATAGCAGCGGCTAATTATTTATTAAGTATGACAGCCGACCCTTATAAAAGTATAAAATAATAAATATTTCATTTTAAAAAAGCGGCCTTGATTATATAGGGGCCGCTTTTTTTATTTAATTTCAAAAATATAGGATTTTATTATTTCTATGGGATAATAGGAGAGTTTGGATTTTTTTAGCCCTTCTTTACCCAAATCGTTTTCTTTATTTAGATAAATATATTTTGGTGGAATTGTTTTCATGAATTCATTATTTAAAAATTGATATAGCCCCTTGATATCGGGAAGCGCTTTCTGAAAATTTAAACAAAAGGTGTTTTCATTAAGCTCTGAGCCCATCGCGAAAGCGCTTAATATTCCATTGATAAATATTTGAATACCGCTCATTTTAAGTGCTTTGAAATTTTCCAGGGAATTTTTTATTGCCTTTTTTTCGCATTCGAGAAGTTTTTCCGTGATTTTTATATCTTGCTGCTTTTTCCAGCTGTCAAACATAGTCATAATATCTTGAAGGGAAGAATTTGTCATAGAGCTTATTTTAACGGTTTGTGGATTGTTTTTTTTAAATTGGCTTAGGAGATTTCTTTTTTTTGAGTATTTGCTCCCTTTTAAAAGAGCAAGGTCGGCAGTTTTATAAATATAATTGGCATAAGCGGCTTGTTCATAAATATTAAAATATTTTTCTATTTCTTCAATTTTAGCGCTATCCAAATAATTTTGTGGCACATAGTAAAAATATTGAAAAGATAATTTTTTTGCATACGAGGCCAACAATTTCGGTGTTAAGAATTTAAAGGGCAGGGAAAGGGGAAGTAGAAGTTTTCTTTTTAAGGGATTTTCCATTGAAACTTCGGCTATGAAAAGTTTTTCACCCGATATATGGTAAAAGATGTCGTTAATGCAATTGTCCCAAAAAATTATGGAAGAAAGCGAGTATTCACAAAGGTTGTATTTATGGGTTTTAAAAAATTTTTCCAGTTCGGTAAAATCGGAAGTTTTTAGTTTTTTTAGGGAATTCATTTTTTAATTTTTGAGCATAGGTAAAGAATTCTTCATCTTTTTAAAACCCAGTTTTTCATAAAAAACGCTTGAATTATTTTGAGCAATGAGGCCTATCCATTTTATCTTGTCTTTTTTAAGGCGATTTATTATTCTTTTTATAATTTTAGAGCCGACATGTCTTTTTCTATATTTTTTATCTACTGTTATATCTTGAATATAAGCATCGCTGATTTTATCGCTGATAGCTCTGCCTATACCTACGATATATTCTTTTTCTTCGGCAATTATAAAGCAATGTGAATTGGCGAGGATCGTTTTAAGTATTTTTGTAGTATCTGTTTTATCCCACCAACCCTGGCTTGAATAAAGGGAGATGATTTGTAATAAGTTTTTTTTATCAGCTTTTTTTATAAAGCGGTATTTAATGGTCATGATTCAGCAATAGTCCTGCTTTCGATTTTTGTTTTGCTGTCTAGCAGTCTGGCTGTTTGCTGTCTAGCTGTTTAGTTCATCATATCATAAATGATTTTGATAAGCAGGGCATTTGAAACTATAAAAAGCATGGGTCTTATTATCCATACCCCTTTTTTAAGCGCTAAAGAGGCTCCCAGATAATTACCCGCTATACCCGCGATAATCATTAGGGCGCCAAGTTTAATATTAACTCTTCCCAATATAAGGAAAGTAATTAAGGCTGAGATATTTGAAGTAAAATTCAGGAGTTTGCTTAAGGCGGTGGATTTTAATAAGTCATAACCGCAAATTGAAGTAAAAGCCAGGGCAAAAAAAGCTCCGGTTCCCGGGCCCAATAAACCGTCATAAAAGCTTATAAAAAAAGCGATTATGATTGATTTTAATAAAAGATTCTTTGTTGAGCTTTTATAAGAAAAATCACTTAAGCCGAATTTTCTTTTTCTGGAAAGAGTATAGGCTATTGGGGGAAGTGACAATATGAGTATGTATTTTATTGCTGAGACCGGAATTGAACAAATAAATTTAGCTCCTAAGTAGGAGCCTAGTGCTGCTGTTATTATCAGTATGATAAGATAACTTTTATTGAAATGAAGTTCTTTTAAATATTTTATAGCCGCGACCAATGTTCCTAAGGTAGATGATAATTTATTGGTTCCCAAAAGGAATTCCATTTTAAGGCCTGAATGAATATAGGCGGGCAGGGTGATAAGGCCGCCTCCGCCTGCGATGGAATCTACGATTCCAGCTAAAAATACAAATAAGCTTAAAATAAGAAGACTCTCTATTGTGAAGTTTGTAGGCATGAGAATAATTATATAAGTTTGCACAAGGTTTTTATATATTCGGTCTTGATATTTTTATATTTGTGATATGGTTGTTAAAAAAGTAAAATTATATTAAAACCACAACAAAATACTTGTCTTAAAAAGGAAAATTATTATGGACATAGAAAAAAGATTATCAGAGCTTAAGAGCACCATCGAGATTTCGGGCGGCGCTAAAAAAGTTGATTTATTGATTAAAAATGCCAGAGTTGTAAATACTTTTTCAGGCGATATATATAAAAGTCATGTCGCCGTGCATAAAGGCAAGGTTGTGGGTTTTGGCGACTACTCGGCCAAAAAAATTATTGATATTAAAAATGCTTATTTGGCACCCGGTTTTATTGACGGGCATGTGCATATCGAAAGTTCCATGGTTAAAGTTCCTGAATTTGCAAAAGCTGTTCTTCCTTGCGGAACTACCACCGCGGTTATAGATCCTCATGAAATAGCTAATGTTCTGGGTCTTGACGGTATAAAATATATGTTGTCTTCAAGTATAAATTCCGTTTTAAGCGTTTTTGTTATGCTTCCCTCTTGCGTGCCGGCAACAAATCTTGAAACTGCGGGCGCTGAGCTTTCAGCTCATGATTTATCTCTTCTGCTTAATGATGACCGGGTTTTAGGTATTGGCGAGATGATGAATTATCCGGGTATTATAAATCGTGATGAGGAAGTGCTTAAGAAAATAGCCATAGCCAAAGATAAAGTTATAGACGGCCATGCTCCGATGCTTAAAGGTAAACAACTTTATGCTTATGTGTCAGCCGGAATAAAATCCGATCATGAATGTACGAATGTTGAAGAAGCGAAGGAAAAACTCAGGTCCGGCATGTACATAATGATAAGAGAAGGCACCGCGGCCAAAAATCTTAAAAATCTTCTGCCTTTGGTTAATTCCGAAAATTCCAGAAAATTTCTTCTTGTAACCGATGATAGACACCTTCAGGATATATTTGCTGAAGGGCATATAGATTATTCCGTTAGAACGGCTATAAAACTTGGTGTGGCGCCGATTCGAGCTATTCAAATGGCTACTATTAATACGGCTGAATATTTTGGCTTAAAAGATTTCGGGGCCATTGCTCCCGGTTATAATGCTGATTTTATTGTTTTTAAAGACCTTAAAAAACTCAATATATCCAAGGTTTTTAAGAAGGGAAAATTAGTGGCTCAAAATGGAAAAATGGAAGATGGCGTTATTCCAAAATTCAAGGGTAAAACCAGAGGCACTTTAAATGTTAAATGGATTGAGCATGAAGATTTTGCTCTTAAGGCGGAAACTAAAAAAGCCAGAATTATAAATGTTATTCCCAATGAATTGATAACAAAACTCACCATTGAACCCGTTAAGAGTGACAGCGGTTATGTCTCTTCCGATATAAACAGAGATATTCTTAAAATTGCCGTAATCGAAAGGCATATGGCTTCCGGCAGAATGGCAAAAGGGCTTGTGAGAGGTTTTGGTTTAAAGAAAGGAGCTATTGCTTCTTCCGTTTCTCACGATTCTCACAATATAGTGGTTATTGGAACGCATGACGGAGATATGTATACCGCCGCCGTTCAGGTTGTAAAAATGCAGGGCGGAATAGTGGCCGCTTTAAACGGTCAGGTTATGGAAGAATTGGCTTTGCCTGTTGCGGGACTTATGTCGGACAGAAGCGCCGAATTTGTTCAGGAGAAACTTTTGAGATTAAATGCCGCGGCTAAGGCTTTAGGCTCCGAGCTTGAAGACCCTTATATGACGATGTCATTTTTAAGTCTTCCGCCGATACCTGAAATAAGAATAACCGATAGAGGAATTATAGACGCTTTTAAATTCAAGGTGGTTCCTCTGTTCATTAAGTAGTTGCAAAGCTTGCTTTGCCTGTTTTATACCACGCGGGTTGGGAACAATCTTGGTTTAGGCGGAAATCCACGGGGTTAAAAAAAGATAAATACAAAGGATTTTAATGAAAAAAATAGTTTTTATAATTTTTGTTTCTGTGGCAGGTGTGTTTATTTCTGCGCAGAATATATTTTCAGCTGAGATTATCAGGGGACCTTATATTGAAAACTTAGGTATTGATAGTGGCGTTTTACGTTTTAGATTGGATAAATCCACTAATGCCTGGCTTACTTACGGCGCGTATCCTAATTGCAATAGGTTTATGACAATAGCTGCTCTCGCGGTTGAACAGAAATTTGTTTTATACGGGCTTCTTTCCGATACCAAGCATTGTTATAGAATATTCGTGCCAAATGAAGATAATACCGGAGTTTATAAGGCGGCCGAGAATACCTTTAGAACTTTTAAAGGACAAAATAAACCTTATACGGAATTTATAGCTTTTGGCGATTCCGGTTCAACTTCCGACGATCAATATCCGATTGCCGAACAAATGGAAAATTTTGAACCTGATTTTTTAATTCATACGGGAGATGTGGTGTGGAATGGTTTAGATTCAGATGCAGATGCGCAGTATTTTTTGCCTTATAAAAATATTATAGCCAAGCATCCTATGTTTATTTCTTTAGGCAATCATGAATATGGCAAATTCTATAAGGACGCTGATGCTATAAAATTTTTAAAGAAGAATTTCTCTCCGTTTCACAGCATGCCTATTAAGGGAAAAACTCCGCATTATTATTATTTTGACAATGGTAATGCCCGTTTTATATCCTTAGATGTGAATTCTTTTTATGGCATAATCTCCGCGCCGTCCATTGCTAAAGATACAAAGCAATATAAATGGCTTGAATGGATTCTCGCGCATTCAAAACATGAATGGAATATTGTTTTTTTTCATGAACCTATGTATTCAAACGGTTATCATGGGTCAAGTGAGGATTTGCGCGCGGTTTTAGAACCCTTGTTTTTAAAATATAAGGTTGACTTGGTTTTTCAAGGTCATGACCATAATTATGAAAGAACTTATCCCGTTAAAGCCGGAGAAGTGGACGAAAATGAAGGTATTATATATGTAACTCTTGCTGGAGGAGGAGCTCCCTTATATTTCAAAAGAACGAATTATGAGTGGTCAGCACAATTTATTCCCACCTATCATTTTGCTTATATCAAAATAAAAGACAATAAGCTCAATATGATTGTTTATGATAAAAGCGGGGATGAGATAGACACTTTTGAAATAAAAAAATGAATATCGTTTTTTAGAATGAGGGGCGAATTCCTCCAAAATTTTAGCGAAGGTGGATAATTAAAACTTTTAGAAAAACCGCGCAGGCAATTTGCCCGCGCGGTTTTTTTTATGCTATACTGTTTCTGCGGGGTAGAGCAGCCTGGTAGCTCGCAAGGCCCATAACCTTGAGGTCGCAGGTTCGAATCCTGCCCCCGCAACCAAAAAAGCCCGATTTTTTAATCGGGCTTTTTTGCTTTCTTGCGATTCAAAGCGAGTGAACGCCGAGTGAATAGCGAGGAATAGGGCTATGCTCGGAAGTGAAACGGGGAGGAGTGGACTGGGCTACCGATAGGACTGCTATGGACACCGGTTAATTTTGGAACGCAAAATATAACTATGTTTGCGCAGTGAGCTCTGTGAATGTAGTAGGCGAATCCTGTCCTCGCAACCAAAAAAGCCCGATTTTTTAATCGGGCTTTTTTGGTTGCGAGGAAGTTTTCTGTAAAGGGTAACCGGGCTTTCATCACTGATGTTTGCGAGAAAAGAAGAAAAAACCGTACAATTTAACAACTTAACATTGGTCCAGTAAATGGGGTAAGGTCAAATGTAAAGTTCTTAAAAAGAAGGGAGAAGCTGTAACATTAACTTTAAACGATATGACAGACTCACATAAACGAGAATATATTGAAAAAGAAATAGCTGAGATAGACTTGCAAATATCCGCTTTGAAGGAACATAAGAAAAAACATATTGCGAAATTAGCGGCTTCAGATATTTTCTCAAACTCCAGCGTCGTTTCTTTAATAAATAATTCGATTTTTTCCATCTTGATAAATTTTCATAGGTATAATTCTTCTAATTTCATTTTAAAGCTGCCAAATTATTCCCGTTCGGGAATATCTATTGACTTTTATTAGGATTCTGCTATAATATTACCGTTCGGGAATATTATATGCGTTTTGAGTAATAGCAAAACATCTCACACATAAGGGTTGTTTGAGGACAAAATGAATTCCATTATAAAAAAAATATCATCAGGTCGAGCAGAAGTAAAAGAATCTTTGGAAATAGGAAAAATTGTTAGACATCTTCGAAAAACTTTAGGATTGACACAAATTGAGGCCGCTGGCATGTGCAAGGTTGGAGTTCGGTTTCTGTCCGATCTTGAGAACGGAAAAACCAGTCTTCATTTGGGAAAAGTTTTTCGGGTTTTGAAAAATTTCGGACTTTTGGTTATACTCGAGAAAAAAGGAATGAACAATGCTTCCTAAACCTTTGAATATCTATTGGGGCACTCAATTAGTGGGGCGGTTATCTTTGGATGATAAAAGAAATTTTGTTTTTAAGTATGTCGATACATGGATAAATAAGGGAGGACATGCGTTATCTCTACGCCTTCCGATACAAAAAAAATCGTTTTCCGATGACATATCAAAACCATTTTTCTCAAATCTACTTCCCGAATTTAACAGAACGTAGAGAACATTTGGCTATTTTTGAAGCTTACCTGAAAGACAAAACAGATTTTTTGGTTATTCTCCACGGAGGTTTGCGGCTAAAAAAACGACAAGAAATTTTTGACGAATTAAAACATCTTCCGAATAATTGTCGTAAAGCCATACTTGCCACGGGTTCATATATCGGCGAAGGTTTTGATGAACCACGATTAGATACATTATTTCTAACAATGCCAGCATCTTTTAAAGGTAAAATAGTGCAGTATACTGGACGCTTGCATAGACAATACAAGGATAAAACCAATGTTGTTATTTATGACTATATGGATTCCAACATATCTGTACTAGCCAATATGCACAAAAAACGCCTTAAAACCTATAAGATGCTTGGCTATACGATAGTTAATAGCGATGAAGAATTATTACCGGGGATGTAAAATAATATGGGGCATGGAACTTGATGTTTTTTTTACGCAAGGGGGAAAATGCAAAAACTTTTCACTAGTCAGCGGGTAAGATCAGGAAAAAGGGAAATGGCATACAGGGGATAGTTGCATATCTTGCCGTCATGAACAAAATTTCTCATTGTTGCGCGAGACAAAAGCCGCATTTTATATTTTTCTCCAAAAACTTTCAGGCTTTTATTCTTCGTGCTTAATCCCGCCTTTACTTCAAGGGGGAAAATCTGTTCATTGGCGGCTATAATAAAATCCACTTCCGCAATATTAGCGCTAGACCAATAATAAAGTTCTTTATGATTGCTAAGAATTAATTCTTGAGCGGCATAGTTTTCCGTAAAAGCGCCATTATATTCGGAAAAAAGACGATTACCTGTAACGATTGTTTTTTGAGACAGTCCAAGCATGGCGCCTAAAAGACCAATATCCAAAAGGTAAAGTTTGAAAGTGGTTTCTTCTCGGTATCCGCTTAGAGGCAATTTTGCCGTCTTTATGTTGTGACATTTATAGACCAGTCCAGCATCAATAAGCCATTGGATAGATTCGGCATAGTCTCTAGATCTGGCATTCTTAGATATATCTGAAAATTTGAATTTTTTATTCTCTCTGGCTAATTGACCGGGTATGGAATTCCATGCGCGATTAATTTTCATTGATTCAGGTTTAGTTGCATGTTTTGAGATATCCATCATATAAGCCGTCAATATTTCAGTCTGAATATTTCGGACTTCATTTAAGTTTTTTGTTTGCGTATAATGCAGTATTGCTTCGGGCATTCCTCCGATGAAATAAAACATTTTTAAATCTTCAATTAATTCCTGGTGAAAATTGATTTCTATGGGAATCAGACTTTTAATGTTTACGAGCAAGTTACGATGCTTAATTTTATCAATGGCTTCCAAATACTCTCCGAAAGAAAGCGGATAAAGGTTCATTAAATTTACTTTGCCTACAGGAAACGAAGCCGATCTCCCTATTTTTATGCCCAATAATGAACCTGCGGCAACGATATGGTATTGTTTGGCATCTTCTTGAAAATATTTTAAGCTAGTTAATGTTTCAGGCGAATTTTGAATTTCATCAAATATAATCAGTGTTTTTCCAGGTACGATATTTTTTTCTTGATAAATGGAAAGTTTCTCAATAATTTTTTCCGGCGATATTTTTCCTTTAAAAAAATTGCGCAATTCAGCATCTTTTTCAAAATTAAAATATGCCACTGAGGAATATTCATTTTTTCCGAATTCTTTTAAAATATAGGTTTTTCCTACCTGTCTGGCTCCTTGAAGAATCAATGGTTTGCGATGGGAAGATTTCTTCCATGCAAGAAGTTTTTGATAAATATTACGCTTCATATATTTTATATTATCAAAAACGTGAAAAAATAACAATGTTTTCATGTTAAAAATGTGAATTTTTTTCTAATATTGGTATTAAAAATGTGAATATATCGCAATCTAATGTAGTGCGTCATAAATAACTTGCCATTTACCATTCGCGCATCTACGTCGTGATTTTAACTCCGTGGGTTTCTTCGAAAACCAAATTTACCCAATCCGCGGAGTAAAAACTGGTATTCAAATGTAAAGAAGCGTTGGAAGCACTACACTAAAAGGAAATAAGGCGAAAACCTTGAATATAAAAAGCTATTAAAGCCTTGCGTCAATTAATTTAACAAAAAAGTTTTGCAACCACTTCATATCTTACACCGCGGATGCTTTAGATGTTACCGCACCAGAAATTAGGCAGCAACACACGGGAGTAAATTTCTTGTTGCGTAATTAAATTGTAGCTACAGTAGTGAATCTTGTTTAATAATCCACTCTTAAGTTTTTATTCTTTTGTCTTCTTGGCATCATATATGGGGGGGCTGGGATTATTAACTCTTTCTCATAGACAGATGGTCCGCCAAAGGCGGGAACCCTGCAGTGCTTTGAAAGTTACTGTAAAGGACAACCGGGTCCCGCAACCAAAAAACCTCGGATTTTTTCCGAGGTTTTTTGTTTTCTTGCGATTCGAAGGTTGTTCACAGAAGACTATGTCACTGCCGTATTAGAGGCTATGCCTATCAGGCGGCGAAGTTCGCGACACCTGATGAACCATAGGTGAGTGAACGCCGAGTGAATAGCGAGGATTAGGACTATGCCCGTCAGTGAACGGAGTGGAGGTTACGCATTGAGGTTGCTCAAGTAGTGACCGAATCCTGTCTCCTTGATAAAAGAATTTAATCCAAAAGCAAAGTTAATAGCTTCAAGCGATTATTTCAATGATTCTATTATGGCGGAATATGAAAAATACGGTTTTAGCGGAATCCTCAAAAAGCCTTATACCATAGAGGCTTTATCAAAGGTGATAGAAAAATCCATGGGTAATTAAAATTGTTACTTTTATTTTGAAACGATTTGTCATTTTTTGTATCATAAACATGAAACTATATTCTGGAGGATGCAATGATAAAAGTATTTTTAATGGTAACCGCATTACTTATGCCCGCGTTTTCTTTCGCGGCCGATGCGCCTAAAACAGAAGAGCAAAAAACTCTTTATTTTCTTGGCGTAACCATCAGTAAAAACTTACAAGAGTTTAATCTGACAAAAAATGAAACCAAGTATATAATAATGGGTTTTTCCGAAACCATTAAAGGTGGGAAATCTAAAGTGGACGAGTCCTATGGCCCTAAGATTAATCAGTTTTTTATGAAAAAGCGTGAGGCCGGCGCAAAAAAAGAAAAAGTTAAAGCCGCCGCTTTTATCAAAGAATATCTTAAGAAAAATAAAAAAGCCAAAGAATTTAAATCCGGGCTTGTTTATCTTCAAACCAAAAAAGGCAAAGGTACGCTGCCAAAAGAGACCGATACTGTAAAAGTTCATTATCATGGAACAACTATGGACGGTAAAGTTTTTGATAGCTCTGTTGAGAGAAAAGAACCCGCTGAATTCCCTTTAAGAGCTGTTATTCCTTGCTGGACTGAAGGTCTTCAGAAAATGAAAGTCGGAGAAAAGGGAACTCTTTTATGCCCTTCCGATATCGCTTATGGCGATGCAGGCAGACCTCCAACCATAGCGCCAGGTGCCACTTTAATATTTGAAGTTGAACTTCTTGATATTGTAAAAAAGAAATAAAAGGCGTTTTATATTCCCCGCTCTATAGCAGGGCGGGGAATAAGGATAATTTATAAATGCCTAATACTCTTCTTTGGATAATAATTTTTGTAATAAGTTTGGCTGTTCTGATTAAATCTTCCGATTATTTTACCGATGCTTCCGAAAAAATAGGTTTATACTTTGGTATGCCTTCTTTTGTTATCGGGGTTACTATTGTTGCGATAGGAACTTCCCTGCCTGAATTGATATCTTCAATTGTTGCTGTTTTAAAGAACTCTCCTGAAATAGTGGTCGGCAATGTTATAGGGTCAAATATTACAAATATTCTTCTTGTCTTGGGCGTGGCTGCAATTATTGGCAAGGAAATTAAAATTACCTATAAGAATCTTTATATTGATGTGCTGCTTTTGCTGGCTTCGGCTTTTTTGTTTACAATAACTATTTTAGACGGAGTTTTTACATGGCCTGAAGCTTTAGTTTGTCTTCTTGGGGCTGTTTTTTATGTGATATATACTTTAAGAATTGAAAAAGACCCTGAACATCATAAAACTAAAAAAACAAAAAAACTTGAAAATAAAACAATAGCCATTCTTTTGGGCAGTTCTGTTTTTATTTATCTTGGCGCGGAATATACCGTCGAAGCAGTTCTTAAATTATCGGACATATTTAAAATGGGCAAGGAAGTAATAGCAATTAGCGCCGTGGCTCTGGGCACTTCTCTGCCGGAATTAACGGTAACTATTACGGCCGCAAAAAAAGGGAAGCCCGAGATGGCTATTGGAAATATACTGGGGTCAAATATATTCAATACTTTTGTTGTAATGGGTATTCCTGCTTTATTTGGCTCTCTCTTTATTCCGCAAAGTATACTTAGCTTCGGCTTGCCTATGATGCTGGTGGCGACTTTATTGTATTTCTTTGTCATATACGATAGGAAAGTAAAAAAATGGGAAGGCGGACTTCTCCTGATTTCATATTTGTTTTTTATCGGAAAGGTTTTAAATTTATTTTAGGAATTGTATTTTTTTCTTATTTTTTATAAAGTTAAAGAATACTGATATATTAGGAGGGAGTAATGGACGACAAAACATTTAAGATAGTATTGCTTGTAGCTCTTCCCGCTTCGGGAAAATCGGAAGTTAGAAAGTATTTGGCCAATATAGACCCTGAAGTTTTAAAGAATGATTTGCATATAGGTGAAAATCTTCAGCTTGATGATTTTCCTTATGTTCATCTTATGAGAAGAATAGATGATGAGCTTTCCGCTTTAGATAAGGAAAGGGTGTTTTTTCAATCGGGGGATAAGCCTTTTATAAATCCTAAGGATTGGGAGACATTAATTCAAATTCTAAATGAGGATTATGAGGATTTGATGAATAGCAATGTTTTAAGCCCGGCATCAGCGGGAGAACTTATTTGTTCCAGAATTGAAAGCGCCGGCATAAAAGCGGGTATTGAGCCCAGACTTGCGATCATTGATGTGGAGATAATGAAAACTGTTTACTCCAAGATTGAAAAAGAATCCGCGGATCTTTTAAAAGAAAAGCATGAACAATATACCGATTCTTTTGAAGGCAAAACAATAATTATAGAAGCAGCCAGAGGCGGCCCTCACGGCTCGTCCATGCCTTTACCTGTTCCTTTCGGTTATAAACATTCCTTGAGTTGTTTTTCCAAAGAAATTCTTGAACAAGCCGTTATACTGTATATCTGGGTTACGCCTGAAGAATCAAGACGGAAGAATAATGCCAGAACGGATCCTAATGATCCGGGTTCCATATTGCATCACGGTGTCCCCATTGATGTTATGATGAACGATTATGGCACGGATGATATGGATTGGCTTGAAGAAACTTCAGATAAAAAAGGCGCTATTACTATTGAAGCTGACGGAACAAAGTTTAATCTTCCCATAGGCAGATTTGATAATAGAGTGGATAAAACAAGTTTCTTAAGAGAAGATAAAAGTGTTTGGCCTAAGGAAAAAGTTGAGGCGATGCACACTGGTATAAAAACCGCTACCGATAAAATCCATGGACTTAAAGAAGAAGTAAAAAATTAGGTCTTTTTGTATGTAATTTAAAAAGCCGATAGCTTTCAATGCTATCGGCTTTTTTTATTTTTAGATATATTTAAAGATTTATGATTATTCAATTTCCGGGCTCTTAGACTTCAAGATACTTTGATATTTGCATAATTATGATTATATTAATAGAATTATATACTTACAAGCGCTTTGTTATTACTTAAATACCGATTTTTATGCCGAGGTGGCTCAATTGGTAGAGCGATCGCTTCGTAAGCGATAGGTTGTGGGTTCAAGTCCCATCCTCGGCTTTCATTTGTATAGCATGGTTATATGGCAAAAAATATAAATAATCAATATGAGGAGTTTTCGGATATAAAACAGGCTAAAGGCGTGTTTTTTACCAGAAAAGTTATATGGACTTGGTTGCCTTTGCTTTACCTCCTGATTGCGGATTCATTTTATTTAAGAACTTATGATTCCGCTCAAATAAAAATAACTTTACTTCAAATGGGTGGAATTTCACTTATAGGTTTATGGGTAAGTTTGCTTATCCTTGAAGGAAGAAAGGCCTTTCGAAAAGAAGATTTTGTTCTACTTGCGCCATTTTTTGCTTATCTGATTTATAATGCTATCTCATTTATTCACTCTCCTTATAAAGGGCCGAGTATAGATGATTTTCTCCGTTACACTCTGTATATGTCGGTGTCCCTTATAGTTATAAGAGAATTCAGCATAAGCGCCATTGAAAAATTAACCAAATATCTTCTTATTGCCGCCGCTATTGCCATATTATATGGTTTTGTTCAGTGGCTGGATGTTAACTTTTTTCCAGCTAAAGGAATGGGGCCGGGTTTAGACCCTTTTATTTGGAGGGGAGCTTTTGGAAAACGCGTTTTCTCCACTTATGGCAATCCTAATTTTTTTGGTAATTTCCTTGTTATAATGCTGCCTATCATGCTTACCCAATATCTCAAAAAGAAGTCGATTTATCTTATTCCCTTGATGGCTCTTGATTTATTGTGCTTATATAGCACAGATACCAAGGGGGCTTGGCTTGGTTTTGGCATATCGGCTTTTATTTTTTCCGTTTTCTACGGTTATTTTTTTATGCGGGAAACCTTTAAGGAGTGGCGAGTTAAATTTCTTCTAATTTCCGCGATTCTGCCTCTTTGCGCTTTTATGATGGTGGCGATTTATTCTTATTATCGTCCCACTTCCGTCAGTTTTAGAGTCGCAACCTGGCTTTCTTCTTGGGAATTAATAGAATCACATCCTTTTGTCGGTAATGGTGTGGGTGGTTTCAAAGTTTTATATCCCGCCTTTAGAAGGCCGATAATATTTCATATTGAGGGAAAGCATAATACGGAAACGGATCATTCCGAGAATGAATTTATTGAGCAATGGCTGGATAATGGGATAATAGGTTTTGGTTTTTTCTTATGGATTATTGCTTTTGCCACAATTGTCAGTTTAAGAAGTTTAAGTGTTTTAACTGATAATTTAAAAGGCTCAAGGCCTCCGCCTATTGCCTATGACCTTTTAGGTTATACAGTCGCTTTGCTCGGCATGTTATCTCATAATTTTGTGGATGTAAGTATGCGTTTTGTTTCCTCCGGAGTTTTCTTGGGGCTTTTGCCCGGAGTTATAATAAATTTATCGAGGGGAAATGCTTTATGGGAATTGCATTATAAGGATAAGGAACATTCTGAGATTGAGGCAAAGTCCAGAACAAATTCCGTTTATAATTTCTTTATGTGGACAGCTAAAATTCTTGCGGTTGGCGCTTTTATATATTTTGCTTTCTTGGTGATTACTGAATTTTCGGCTTTACAGGGACCGCTTAGAAATAATGCTCCCTCGGGTGAAGATTTACAGTGGTTTTTATCTTGGAGTATTTTAATCGGCGTTATCGGTTTTCTCACCTATTCTTTCATTAAAATTATTTTGGAAGGTTTTTCTCTTGCTGTGCCCTTGGTCTTGATAACCATGCTTTTTCCTCTTTATTATTTCTGGGGTTATTTTAAAGCGGATATAAATCATAATATGGCTATATTTTTCTCAAAACAAAATAAATGGGAGGATGCCATAAAACATTATGAGAAAGTAAATTCTCTTAACCCCTATTTTATCATGCCTTATTATTTCACGGGTAATGTATTTAATGATAGGTTTGATATGAAGAGGCAATATAGACCTGAATGGGGCGATACAAAGGATGAACCTAGAACCGATTATGAAAGATCCCTAGCCCGTTACGAAACAGTTAGGAAGATAGCACCCAATTATGTTCAAATGCACCATCAGGTTGGCTTATTGTATATGAAAATGTCCGATTATATGAATAAGCAGAAAAAGCCTAAAGAAGCTCAGAAATTTCTGGATATGGCACAAGCCAGATTTGATTTATATCATAACTTGGATCCTGTTTTTCCGTTAAACTATTTTAGAACCGCTCAAATACATATATCCCGCAAGGAATATAAAAAGGCTGAAGAACAGTATTTGCACTATATAAATGCTCCCGAATGCCATAGAGAAGGGCATAAGCATGAAACGGCTCAAGTTTATTTTAATTTAGGTAATTTAAGATATGTAATGGGTAATTTTAATCAGGCGATAAAGGACTATGAAAAAGCTTTGAAGCTTAAGCCCGATTTTGCTCCCGCACAACGAAACCTAAAGGCCTTAAAGGCCAGAAAGCGCATGAGAGGAGGACCTCCCACTTCGGCAGAAATAAAAAGGGCAAGCGGACGGTAGACCAAACTGCCGTTTATTAAAAAAATGTTTGAATCTTTTCAGAAAAACTCTTTTTTAAGTATAATCGGAACTTTATTTTTTACAGCGATATTTTTTATCTCACCGCTTGTTTTTTTTACAGACTTAACCAGAAATCCTTATTATTTTCAAATTACCATTCTCAATATTTCCATTTTAATTATTTTTATAACCGCCCTTATCGCCAATTATAAAGATGGCGATCTTTTAATATCTAAAAATATCCTTAATCTTCCTTTTCTTATTTTGATATTTGTTTTTTTAAGCAGTTCCCTCTATGCGTTCTTTAATCATAATGTTTTTTTTCATCCTGCCATGATTAGCGAGTCTTTAAAAAGGATAATCTTTACCCTAGTTAATTGTTTTCTGGTCTTCTATATTTCTCAGAATATTCCATTTCAAAAAAAAGAGGAAAAAAAAGATTTATTTAAATGGGTAATATTTTTTATTTTATGGCCTCTTTTCTGGCTTTTCTTTCCCACTTTGAAAAGCGCTGTGAGCGGCGCGGGTATCATGGCTAAGTTCTGGGATCCCTATGGCGGGATTTTATGGATAGTGGGGATAGTGGTGGTAATGAGGTTTTTGAGAAAATTCCGTCAGCAAAATTTTATTAATTTGGCTTTAATTGTTTGTTCCATGGCTTCTCTTTATGGGATTGCGCAATATTTTCAAATAGAATTAATATGGAAAAAAACACTTAATCCGTATGGCAACAGGTCTGTTTCCACTTTTGGCAATCCCAATTTTATTTCTTCTTTCATTGTTATGTTATTGCCGATAGTGACGGCTTATTTTTTAAGTTCAAAAAATTTATTTGAACGTTTGTTTTACGCTTTTCTTTTCTTAACTTATGAGGGGATGCTTCTTTCAAGCTTAACAAGGTCATCATGGCTGGGCGCTTTTGTCGGGTTTGTTTTTCTTTTCAGTTTTAAAGAATTTAGAGATAAATTTAAGGAAAATAAAAAATTTACTTATCCTTTTTTAATCATAATTTTAATATGTTTGTTTTTTTGGCCGAGTGAAAATTTAAAACCTTTTAGTTCCGGCATAGTGGATAGGGTTTCGGAAGGCGCTTTTGGCGCCGCTTCCAGTAAAAAACTAAGCCTTAATGTTAAAAAAGAAAATGTTTATAACTCACTGCATCAAAGATTACTTATTTGGTCATCCGCTTGGCAAATGGGCGCGGAGAATCCCTTGCTTGGCAAAGGCTGGGGAAATTTTGAATTATTTTATCCTTTCTATCAAGGGCCTTTATTGGGACATTTTGAAGGCATAAGAGCCTTAAGAACTCATGCTAATAATGCCCATAATGAAATTTTGGAATTGTGGTCTCAGACGGGAATTATAGGTCTTGGTATTTATATTTGGATGTTTTTAACGCTTTTATTTTGTTTTATAAAGTTTTATAAACGAGCCGCCTATGAGGATAGATATTTGACCGTTCCTTTGCTTGCGGCCTTAGCCGGTATGTTTGTTGATAATATGCTTAATGTGTCTTTACATTTTGCCGTGCCGGCATTTTTGTTTTGGTGGCTGGTGGGCGCTTTATCTTTAAAACTCTCTTCATCAGACGGTAGGCCCAAATATCTTAATGCAAGTTTTAATAAAAATGTCATGAAGTTCATTTCTCTTGCGCTTGTGGTTTTATGTTTTGGCGCTATTTATTATTGGCACGGGCATTTTATGAGAGAAATTCATTATTTTAAAGGTTTTAAACTTATGCGGAAGGCACAGTTTTCTCAGGCAGTGGGGGAATTGAATAAGGCTTATAATTATCATTCAAGAGAAGTGAATAGTAATTATGAATTTGCCAATGCTTATGTCAGGATGAAGGATTATTCAAAAGCGCGCTGGGCTTATGAGGAATCCCTTAAATCAAATTGCGGCTATGATGAAATATTTTTTAATTTTGCCGTTGTTAATAAAAAGCTTAAGAACTTTGATGCGGCTTTGGATAATTTGAAAATTTCCATTTTAATAAATCCTGTAAATATCGCCAATTATACGGCTTTAGCCGAAATATTTATGTCAGATACCGTTAAATATTCCAAAGAGGGCATAGTTTTTTTTGAAAATGCTCTGCGCATTTTTCCTTTTGACTTAAATATAATCAATACTTTAGGGTATTTCCTAACTACGGATAAACAATATGAAAGGGCTAAAGAAGTGTATGCGCGCGGGGTAAAGATTAATCCTGATAATGAGATGCTTATTGCAAATTTAAAAATGGTGGTAGCGCGTTTAAAACTGAAAGATGATTCGGATATCAAATGGCTTTTAAAATATAAAAGTTTGCAAAATAGTCTTAAGAAAAATAATTATTCGGAAAAATCTCTGCGTATAACTGACGAGCTTTTAGAAGAGGCGACTTACAGTGTCTCGGTTCTCTACTTAAAGTCCAAGATTTTATTTGCGAGAGAAGAATATTCTTTAAGCAAAATATGTTTGGTAAAAATTTTGAAAATTAATCCCGGAAACATGGACGCGCATTACGCGCTTGGAGTTATTCTTGAAAAAGGGGGGGAATGTAAAGCCGCAAAAAGAGAGTTTATGGAAGTTTTAAAATTAGCTCCCGGTAATAAGAGGGTAAAAGCTCGTCTTAAAAAAATGCCCTGTTAAAGCGCGGTTTGAGACTGATATTTAGGTTTAGAAGGAAAAGATTGTTCTTCTCAATGTAAACCTCAATCTTAGTCTGTTGTGTGTGGCAACATTTGTGTAACAATACGGTAATAATTAGGAAAAAGCAATAAAGTTAAATGTAACTATGAGAATTTCAAAAATAATGAAATATGTTTTTGTGCAAGCTTTGGTTTGTTCTTTGCTTATCTTTTCAGGCGATATTCGTTTAAGCGGTCAGAACCGGACATCTTATGACGGGCTTAGCCGCAATATGGAACAAGCCATCAGACTCTATCATAATGGCCAGGACAATGATGCTATGGATAGATTTATGGATATTTTGATTAAGGGAACGCCGTCTGAAAAATCCTTAGCCAATGACTATATAAGCAAAATTACCTTGCGAATGAATTCCGGAGTTTCATATCCCGGCACTCCGGGAGCAGCTTCTCACGCAAGTGGCGCGGGGAGTGTAAGAAGTTATTCCGCGCCTCAACAAACATCTTCCGTCCCTCTTGGAATGAAGCAAATCGATACTTATGCCGCGGCTAATTCTCAGGAAAGAAGAGATCTCATAAACAAACGCATAAAATCTAAAATTAAAAGCCTAAGAAGTTCCGTTCTTTTAAGGTTAAATAAATCAAAGGCCGTTAAAATTTATATGGAGCAAGGCGAGCCAAAGGCACTTGCGCTTAACACCAAATATCTTTTTTCAAAGGGAACGGCATTTAAAACGGGTTCCACTCAAATTCTTGCCGATATCTCGGGGCTTTTATTTGCAATGGGAAAATCTCATTGTCTTATTCTTCCGGAAGGCACGATTGAAGGCGATGCGAAAATAATAAATATCAGACGCGCTTTAGCTTTAAATTCCTATCTTAGCGAAAGGGGAATATCCTCTTCGCGTTTGGATATCAATTTGATCGGTTCCGATATCAACTTGCCGTCCAAACTTAGGGATATAAGAGGCTTGGTTATTCTTTTTGATAATGATACGGAATTTAATTTGGAGCCGCCAGAAGATTTAAAAAATATGGGGCCTCAAATTTCTCTGGGTATATTTCCCACATCAATCGCGACTTATGAAAATGAAGGTGCCATTATAGAATTTTCAGTTTTTAAAACTCCTTTTGGCTCTCCGACATGGAAATTTCAAATATTTCAAATTAGAGATAATAAGAGCATGTTTTTAGTGAAGGAGATTACCGGCCATGGCGAGCAATATCATCAAAGTTTTTGGAATGGAAAAAAAGATTTTTTTGGGGAAGCTTATTTTCCCGGACAATATATATTTTCTCTTCGAGCCACTAATGCGGAGGGAAAAGAAACCGTTATGCGAAAATTATTGCTCATAAAAGAGAGGCTGGGACAAAAGAAAGAGGTAAAGGTAAAATCAAAAGGTTTTTCTTCAAAATCTTCGTCAAAGCCTAAGTTTTTAAAAGATAATAAATATACTTCTCAAAATATCAAATCAAGAGGAAGCAGTTATAAAAGCAGGCCTAAAGTTGGGGCTAAGGCTGCCCCCAAAATCAAAACTCCGCCTAAAGAAACAATTGAGAAACAAACGGAATTTATCGGACATGTAAGTTATAAGATTTATTTTAAAAGCGGTTCGAGTACTATAACTTCAAATAGTCGGAAGAAACTTTTACAGGTTGCCGATACCATGAATTATTATCCTACGGCGCGTATTGAGCTAATTGGCTATGCTTATTCGGGAGAACCCAATAGCGAGGCCATGGCGCAGAGTAGAGCTAATTTTGTTGTATCTCAGCTTTCAGGAAAATATGGGATTAAAAAAAGCCGTATAGAAGATAGAACGGAGATTGTTGAAGTTCCAAAAAGCATAGTTGAAATTAAAATGCTTGGCAATAATTAGCCTCAATTTGATATCATTATAAAGTTAGTATAAATATTTTAGTTTATGTTAACAGTAAACGGCGATTTTATGGGAAAACCTAAATCAAATCAAAGCGCTCTTGGCATCTATATTTCTCCTAAAGAAATAGCCATTGCTCAGGTTACCGATCAAGGTAATTCAAAGGTTCAAGTTGAGCATTTAATAAAAATACCGGTTATCTTTGAGGGTTCTGAGAAAATTCAAAGACCTTTGGTGCTTAATAATAACTTTTTCGATGAAAAAGCTCAGTGGGTAAATCCCTTTAAGCAAGCTTTAAAGAAAATTGATTGGAAGAATAAAAAAGTCGTTATTACTTTATCTTCTCACTTTAGCATACTCCGCTATTTTGTTATGCCGGCTGTTGAGAGACGTTATTGGTCAAAAACCATACCGCTTGAATCTAAAAAATATATACCTGTTTCTTTCGATGAAGTCTCCTTTAATTATGTTGTCCGGCCAAATATCGCAGATAAAAAATTAAATATCCTATTTGGAATGACAAATAAGAAGACAGTGGAATTTCTCATTAATCTTTTGAAATCTGTAGGTTTACAATTGTCTTCCATAGAATCTTCCGCTTGTTCCATAGAGAGATTATTTTCTTTTATAAATCCCAAGCATGATAGTAATGCTTATGTTCATTTTTCAGAATCTGTGAGTTATATGATTTTTTCAAATGACGGTTGTCCGGTCCTTTTTAGGGAAAATGATATGAAAGGGGCTTCCGGCATAAGCGAGCGCAAGCGTTTGGATATAAAAGGCGCTCAACAATTTGTTGGAAGATACTTGGGCAAGAAAGCTTATTCAAATCTTATGTTGAGTGGTGATAATTTAGATGTTTGGAGGTCGATAGCGGAAGCGGAATCTCCAATTCCCATAGCTCAATGGGAACCACCTAAACAGTTGAATATAAAAAGCAATGCTTTATCCTCTTTATTTTCAATAGGCGCTTCGCTAAAACTGAATCCCAAAAATAAGCTTCCCATAGATTTTTCCGGTATTTCGACGGCCGCCTTACTTGAAAAAAATGTTATTTCTTATGTAAAAACCGCTACCATTGTTTTAAGCGCCATGATTTTGTTCTTTACATTTATTAATCAATTTAAACTTTATGTTCTATCCCGGAAAATAAACAAGCATTATGCCGCCATAGGGGATGTTTCACAATTTAAGGGCATGACGGCCGATACTATTAAAAGCACTACTGAAAAACTTCAGCAAAATTTGAGAATGCTTCAAATACTTGTTGCCAATAAGAATCTTTTGGCGCCTAAAATGAGCTTTATAACCGACGCAATCCCCCAGCATTTATGGCTTGATAAAATAGCCTATACAAATCCTTTTGCTTCTTCTGAATTTCAGTCAGGGGTTAAAGAGTTAAGATTGGAAGGAGAAACTACTTTGCGCGGTTCTTTAAAATCCCGCTGGGTTGAAATATTTTATAAAAAATTAAAGCAAAGTAAAGAATTTAAAATTTATCAACCGCCCAAAGGGAATATTGAGTTTGGTATGAATGCCGCCGTTGTCGGAGAGGGCAATGAAAATGTGATAAAAATAAAAAGTTCCGGGTTTATAATTACTTGCCGCATTAAACAGGGGAGTATATAAGCTATGAATAATTTATTGGAAAAAATAAAATTTTTTGCAATAGACATGATGGAAAGTGTTGTTGCCATTCATGCCGAAAAAGGGATAGAGCCTTTTAAAAAACCGCTTTTATATGCTTTGCCGATTGTTTTGGGTTTGTATTTTTTTGTTTATTCGCCCACGACTGACAAACTTAATAATAAAACGATTGAACTTGAGAATATTGAATTTATAGCTGAATTTTTTGAAGAGTATAGCAATGCTAAATTAAGAATTTCATCTCTTCAGAGCCAGCTTCCTGCCACTAAAGATAAGGCGGATTGGCTTAACTATATACTTACATCAAATGCTAAAGAGCATGCGATAGATATTGATGGAATTACCGCTCAGAAAGAGGTGGCGATAAGCGATTATTATATTGTTTCTCGTACGGTTTCTATTACAACCACTTATTCCAAGCTTGGAAAATGGATTTGTGATATGGAGAATTCACCTATTTTTTTAAAAATTACAGATTTTAACCTAAAAAAAGATCCGGTAAAAAGAGGATATGTGAAAGTTAAATTAACTTTGTCCACTGTTTTTGCCAAGATGTGATGAATAATCAGTAGGATAGGTAAACTTATGAAAAGCTTAACAAGTTTTATAGGGTGGTTATTACTTGCGGTAATTCTTGCCGTTCCCGCTTTTCTATTTTACAATTGGTGGATGAATAAAAAAACTATTGAAATGAAGGAAGAGACCGTAGTAACAAATTCAGCGGCTATACCTTTTGAAACTGAAAAAGAAGATTTTCAGCCTTCAGCTGAAGAATTTACCTCTACGAAATCTTTGAAAATAGCAACTTCGAACGAAAAAATAAATTCTAAAGAAGATAATCAATTAAATTTAAAGCCTGCAATGAATATTGAAGCCGCGGAGCATATTCCTTCAAATGAAAATATGCAAATAGTTCAAAGCGCGCCGGAAGGCATTGATAAATTGGCGCTTTCTTCTTCAACTAAAACAGAACCAACAAAGGTTGCTATTGCGACCTCTGCTTTGCAGGGAAATCAATCAGCCGAAGCGAAAAATACCAAGGAGAGAGAGGGATCCTATTTTGAGCCTAAATCCGATAGGGATCCCACTATGACTCCATCGGAATATGCTCAAATTAAAAGAGAAATTGCGGTGGAAGAGGAACGGAAACGCAGACTTCGTCTTGAGGGTCTTAGAAAAAAATCCGGCAGCAGTGTTCAAAATAAATTAGATCTTCAAGGAGTAGTTGGTAATAATGTTATAATTAACGGTGAAATGTATTCGGTAGGCAGCTATATTAAAGGGGTTAAAATTATTAAAATAGGCTCCAACTATTTTATCGGCTATTATAAGGGCAAAAAATTTAAGAAAGTTATGCGTTAAAATAGAAAATATTTTAACCATTGTAGGGAGGATTTATGAAAAGTTTAAGAATAATTATGGCGGGAAGTTTGATTTTCGGGCAAGTGGGTTTTCCTTTGTCGGAGGTTTTCGCGCAAAGCAAGAAATCAAATGAACAATTTTTACAAGAGCTTCAGGCTCCCATAGAAGAAAGTGGGCCCATTCTTAAAACTCAAAAAAAAGCAAAGAGAATTCCAACTCAGAGACCCCCTGGCCAATCTTTAGGTTCAATCCGCGTTGGCGGGAATAGGGTTAAGGAAGCTCCCATGTATCAAGAGGCGGAGTCTTCGTCTCCTTTAGATAAAAAAATCGGTCCCATAAGATTAAAACGCGCTCCTCTTTCAACTTTTCTTGATGTTATAAGCGCGCAGTCGAAAGTTAACTTTATTATTAGTGAAGGAATTGAGGCTAAAAAAATAACGGTATTTTTAAGAAGGACAACGGTAAGAGAGGCTTTGGAACTCCTTTTGAGAGTTAAAGGTTTAACTTATCAAAGAATCGGTAAAAGTAATACCTATGTTGTTGCCAAAAGAAGAAGTTCCGCACCTGTTTTAATTACCAAAATATATACTTTAAATTATATTCCTCTTATTCCTATCGGTTCCGTTTCAGACGATATGGCCGCTATTTCATCGGCAGATGTTTCAGTAGCGAGTGGCAACGGAAATAATACCGGCGAAGAAGGGAGAGATAGGAAAGATTCCAAAAATGAAGACAGTGGCGTCGCGATTATAAATATTATTAACAGCGTTTTATCCAAGAAATATGGAAAATTGGCTACCGACCCCAGAACTAATGCTTTGATTATAACAGACATTCCTGAAGTGTTTCCTCAAGTTGAGCAGATAATTTCTGAACTTGATATAAAGGAGCCTCAGATTCTCATAGAAGCGCAAGTTGTTGAAATAAATACTGATAGGCTTAATGAATTGGGAATTGAATGGGGCGGAGCGCGCGGTGAAATGGCTTATTTTGCCGGACCTGCCAGGCTTACCGATTATGGGTTAAGACCCGGTTTTTATTCGGGGGATGAATGGGCTAATTTTTTCCCTAAAGTTTTTTCGGTTGATGAGGAAGCCGAAGGTGATGGCGGCGGTGGCGATAGTATCGACGCCATCTATTCAAGCGGAGTGCGAAGTCCTGAAGGAGTTTTTTATGGTATATTCAGTTTAGCTCAACTACAAGCTATTTTTAGGGCCTTGATTTCCAGAGGCGAAGCAAGATATCTCGGTAAGCCCAAAATAGTATCTATGAATAATAAAACCGCTATTATTCATATTTCCCGCGATGCGGCTGTTGGAACGGCAAGTGTTGTTACCAGTGGAGAAGGAGGAGATTCTTCATCTCTTGAGAGAAGAAGAATCGGTCTTATTCTCACAGTTACTCCTCAGGTAAATAAAGAAGGTTATGTAACATTAATCGTTCAAACGTCATATTCCGATATAACACCATCTGCAATATCTTTACAGGGTGAAACGGTTTATGATCCCATAACCAGGGGCGCATCCACAATGGTCAGAGTTAAGAATGGTCAAACAGTGGTTATCGGCGGAATGCTATCATCCAGTGAAACTAAAACCGTAAAAAAAGTTCCGCTTTTGGGTTATATACCCATTATCGGTTGGTTATTTACCAGTGTTAGTTCAAGAAGAACAAATACTGACTTGGTTATCTTTGTTACGCCCACTATATTAGTGGATTAAAAAAGGAGAAGAAGGCGGAAGCAAGAGGTAAGAAGCAAGATTTATAGGGTTAAATCCCGTTTATCTGATTTCTGATTTCTGATTTCTGATTTCTTTAGTTTTATGGCAAGAAAAAGACTTGGCGAAATTTTAATACAAAGCAAGCATATTGATGAAGATCAGCTTAATAAGGCTCTTAAATTTCAACAACAGGATAATTGTCTGATAGGTGAAGCATTGGTAAAGCTTCGGTATGCAACTAATGAGCAGGTTGCTATGGCTTTAGCCAAGCAGCTTGCTATTCCCTATGCTTCGCGTGAAAATCAGATTTTAAATCCTGAGAGCGGGCAAGGTTTAGATAAAATTATTCCTGAAAAATTTTCAAGAGATAATATTGTGATTCCTCTGTTTATGGAAGAGGGAATTCTTGCCATTGCTATGGCTGATCCCACTAATATTATTCTTCTCGATAATATCAAACTTATCAGCGGCATGGAATTACAGATTTTCATTTCAACTAAAGCTCAAATTCTTAAAGTTGTGGATGTTTTTTATCATGGTAAATCTGATTTAATCGACCAGGTTTTAGAAGGTGCAAGCGCAGACGACGGAGAAGCTTCTGAGGCTGGAGATGGCCTGACTCAGGACGGTAAACTTGATTTGGACAAGGTTATCATTGGAGACTCTCAGGGAGCTCGGTCCATAAAACTTGTAAATGCTATATTAAAACAGGCTATAACCGAAAGAACAAGTGATATCCACCTTGAAAAATTTGATGAAAAAGTGTCTTTGCGATTAAGGATAGATGGAACGCTTTATGAAAAGACAGCTCCCCGGCCCGATCATGTTAACGCTATGATTTCCAGAGTTAAAATTTTATCTAAGCTTGATGTTGCCGAAAGGCGTTTGCCTCAAGACGGAAGTTTTTCAATACGCTTTCAAAATAGAATCATTGAAGTTCGTGTTTCCATCTGTCCCACGGTTTTTGGTGAAAAGCTTGTTATGAGATTAATGGATAAAGGCGCAGTTGAGTTAAATGTGGACAAACTTGGTTTTGAGCCCAGACAAAAAGCGGATTTTTTAAAAGCCAGTGATTATCCTCACGGTCTTATATTTTTAACCGGACCAACCGGAAGTGGAAAAACCACAACCTTAAATTCCGTTTTAAATAGCATTAAAGATCCGTCAAAGAATTTTATGACTCTTGAAGATCCGGTCGAAATAAAACTTGAGGGAATAAGCCAAGTGCAAATTAAACCCGCTATAGGTCTTACTTTTGCTAGTGGTTTGCGTTCCTTCCTTCGGCAAGATCCGGATGTTATACTTGTAGGTGAAGTTCGGGATAATGAAACGGCTGAATCCTGTCTTAAAGCCGCTATGACCGGTCATCTTGTTCTTTCAACCTTGCATACCAATACTTCTTTGGAAGCTATACCCCGTCTTGTTGATATGGATATTGAACCTTATCTTCTTGCCAGCACATTGCTTCTTGTCGCGGCTCAAAGACTTATAAGGGTTCTTTGTCCTCATTGCAGAATTCCTTATAATCCATCTCAAGATGAAATTGATATGTTTATGGAGGAATCCAAATTAGATCCTCTTCCCAATCCCGCTAAATTAATTTTTTATAAAGCCAAAGGTTGTGATAAATGTGAAAATATGGGTTATAAAGGCAGAAAGGCTATTTATGAAGTTTATTTCATAACTGAAGAAATAAAACGCATAATATATAAAGATTATGATATTATGAAAATGGAAGCAGCAGCAGCTAAAGGGGGAGCATGGAATTTAAGGGCTAGTGGTTGGAGAAAGGTTATGGCTGGAGTAACATCTGTTGATGAAATCTTAAGCATAACCACTTCACATGAGAGTAATTGATTTTCACCTTCGTATTTGCTTAAATTTTTCTATACACTATGGCTAAATTTATATATACAGTACAAGATGCTCAGGGTACGGTTACTACCGGAAATGTTGCCGCCGATAATGAAGATCAAGCAGTAGGGGATCTTCAAAATCGCGGTCTTTTTATATTATCCATACAAGCGGAACAATCAAAGCCCAAAGGGCTTTTTGATTTAAACAGATTTAGCAAAGGAAGCGTATCGGGAAGAGAATTGGTGTTTTTCGGCGAGCAGATGTCTACGCTTATCGGCGGCGGTATCCCGCTTGTAAGAGCTCTTTCTCTTTTATCCGAGCATGCTGAAAATAAAACTTTTGGCGCGGTCTTGGCTCAAATTACAAAAGAAGTCAGCGCCGGTGGAACTTTTCATAAAGCTCTTGAAAAACATCCTAAAGTCTTTACCGATATATGGGTTTCTCTTGTGCAAGCCGGAGAAATTTCAGGACAATTACCGGTAGTTTTAAGGCAAATTACCGCTTATAGCGAATCACAGGAAGCTGTAAAAAATAAAATTATAACGGCTGTTTCTTATCCCGCTGTTCTTATGCTTATGTCCAGTGGTGTTTTAATCTATTTTATTGCGTATATAGTTCCTGTGTTTGCGGGTATATTTAGAGACTTTAATTTGGAACTGCCTCTTATAACTAAAGTTATAGTTGGCATATCAGCTATGTTTGCCAATTATTTTGTTTTGATGCTGGTAGTTGCCATCGGAACTTTTTTTGCTTTAAGAGCTTATATTGCCACTAAAAAAGGCTTACTTGCCTTTAATCATTTTATGATGGGTATTCCTTTCTTAGGGCCGTTTATAAAAAATATACAAATCGAAAGATTATTAACCACAATGGCCACTCTTATCAGAAGTGGTGTAAGTATATTAAATTCAGTTTCTGTTTTAGAGGGATCTTTTACAAAAAATCTTGTTTTCCAAAACGGTCTTAAAGCCGCCAAAAATGATATCGCCAGCGGCAGGTCAATATCGGAAGCTTTTAAGAAAACAGGTATTTTCCCCGGACTTGTTACTGAAATGATGTGGATGGGAGAGGAATCCGGAAAACTTCCCGATATTATTATTACTCTTTCTAAATTTTATCAAGAACAAATTGATCAATTTCTGCGTAGATTTACAGCCATAATAGATCCGATATTAGTTGTTGGTATTGGAAGTGTTATCGGTGTTATAGTTATGTCAATTTTTATGCCGATATTCCAACTTTCACAAATTGGCAGTGGAATGTAACTGGTAAGTTGTATATTTACGCAGAAATATAAATCAGAAATTTTAATTTATTTGGAGGGGGAAAGTGATCCTACCACCTCCTTACACACCAAAGGTGTGTTATGTGAGAAAGGGCTGGTAGTTTGTGCGAGGTATCGTAAAAATTTATTAATATATTTTTTTTAAGCGGTGTATAACCGCTAAGGCGGTGGTAGGGTGACTAAATTTTCTCGAAAAGGTTTTACTCTTATTGAACTTCTTGTAGTGGTTATCATTTTAGGGATTCTTGCTTCCATGGCCATGCCTTATTATTTCAAAACAATAGAAACCTCAAAAGCAAATGATTCTATCGCTATCGGCCATTTATTGGGCAATTCCAATAGAATGTGGAATTTAGACAAAGGCGGTTCAAATTTTACCGCAGGACAAATAACAGATACTTGCAATACCAGCAATTGTCCTCCCACCACAAATACCTCGCCATGTAATTTAGTGAGTTGTAATTATGTTGCCAAGCAAGACTGGCAGCAAAGTGGCGGAGCGTCTTACTTGTATTATGTTTGTAATCCTCGAACGGGAGCCGGTGGTGGCTGTTGCTCTCGAAATGCCGCCTCTTGTGTTATGAGAAGTCCTACCGCTTCCGTTCCCTATCAATCGTGGGGTTATAGTTTTACTGATTCCGGGCAATGCATAGCTTTTGGAACAGATGTTCCCTCTTGCCCCAAATTTTAATTATACTTCATAGAATATTAGGGTTGCCTGAGAGGAATTTGCGAAAATAAAATTTATGATATTTAAAAAACGATTTTCTAAAGGAGTTACTTTAATTGAGGTTGTTCTGGCAGCTCTCATAGCCGCCATGACCACCACCGCAATTTATTCTGTTGTCCTATCCGGTTTTGTGTCTGAAAGTAAGGCGGATAAAAAGGAAGCTGCCGCTTTGGTTTTAAAAACCGCGCAAGAAGTTCTTAAAAGTTATGTCGCAATTGAACCGAGTAATACTCTTTATACTTTGCCGGGAACTACGGCCGGAAGATGGTCGGCGGATTCAAGTGGCAGTTGGGCCTTAGCTGCGGGAACTCATAATATATCATCCCTTTTGAGTAAATATCCTGTTTTAACTAGAGCATCATCATCACTTAAATATACGGTTACCAATTTTAATTGCGGGCTTGGTTCTGCGGATAATGTTGCATGTAAAAAAGTGAAATTTACCTTAACTTATGCGGATTAATTTCAAAAAAATAAATAAAAAACAGGCAGGCTTTACGCTTGCCGAACTTATGATTTCCATTCTCATCTTTTCCATGATGATGACGGCTTTAGTTACCATTTATGGCACGATTAATAAGCATATGTTTCAAAGTTACCGGCAGAATATTGTTAAAAGTAATCTTGCTATTGCTATAAAAGCCATTCAAATAAGACTTATGAAGGCAACTCGAGTTGACGCTCCCTCTTTTGGTTCTCGCGGTAATACTTTGGCCTTTGTGACGAATGTTGATAAGCAAAGTGGCTGTAGTCCTATAAATATGGACAGCTTAAGAGTGCCCAATACATGGCATTATTTTTGCAGAGCCACTTGCCCCGCTCCGGACGGAGCAAAGCAATGTTTATATCATCATACCGGGAATGTCACTTCCACTACGGGAGGCTGTCCATGCACCGCAACTCATTCCAATAGATGGATAGGGCTTACCTCTTATCCTATTGGCTTTTGCGGCCCCGGTGGCGGGGGAAGTGTAACGCAGATATTGCATAATGTTCAAATTCCTTCAATGGGGAAATTGTTTTCTCGCAAAAGCGCCGATGGAATCAGCGAAATTGATCAAGTGGCAATATCCTTAAGGTCAACTTCAAATACTTATGGCGCTCGCTCCATCGATATAAATTTAGGCACTGTGGTCCATACACAAACTACTCCATAATAGATAGAAAAATAAGGCTTCAATCCATCGGGATATAAAATTTTTTCAAGAGATATTAGTATTCAATTTATATTTTATATCCCTTGATAAGAGTAAGTCCTTCTGCTAAACTATACAATCAAGCTATGGGTGGGGGATTCTCTTGAGAGTAATGATTTTTGGTGATGATATGAAAATTATTTTTAAACGCGGTTCAATGCTTCTTCAAACATTGGTTATGTGCGTAATAATGTCCATGATAGGTGTTATGGTTCTTAAGTGGGTTATGGCCAGGTATATGCTTTCTACCAAACTTTACAGAAGCAGTGTGTCAAAAGTTAGATTGGAAGGTTGTATGTCTGGAGTTACATCAAGTTGGAATGCTGGCGTCTCGCCGCCCAATTGTATTTTTGATAATGGAAAAACCGTAACCTATACAACAAGTGGCAATAGGATAGATTATAAGATAGATCCTGACATATGATTATTCTTTTTTATCTAATTTTTTCATGTGATAAAAAATTAGCACGCCTGTAAAAGCCCATAATAATTCTCTTAAATGTCTTACCACCGCAAAGGAAAATCCAAGAGCGGCGCTCATGCCTAAAGTTGAAAAAATAGCCACTTTTGTAGCTTCCTGAGTTCCCGCTTTTAAGGGAACCGCGAAAAACAGGCCATCTAAAAAAACAGAAAGAAGTTCAATCAGACAGGCAATGGCAAAAGTTATTTCTATGCCCAGAAAATAAGCGATAAGATATGCCTCTATGGCGCCCCAAAGAAATGCGAGAGTGAAAAAAAATGTTGAAAGCATGAACTCCTTTGGTTTCTTTTTTATGAAAAGCATCATGATTTTATCCAGTTCTTTTAGCTTTTCCAAGAGAGTTTTTGTTTTTTGGGGCTCTTCAGCTTCCTCACTATTTTCTTTGGTTTTGCCGGCGCGGATTTCCATAAAAATAATAATCGCAAAAAGGACCACTATGATATAGCTGGCTATTTTTATTTGAGCTGAGAGATTTGCAATATTGAAGTTGCCTAGCAATAGCCAAATTATGGCGGCAATTGATATAAAGCAAAGCGCTATTGCTTGAGTTATTTTAGCGAGCGCTACGGTGGATAATCTATGGGTGAGAGAATGGTTTTTACCCATCATATGGGCTTTTGCAAACTCTCCGGCCAAAGTTGCCGACGGAGTTACATAATTAATCCCATCTCCCGCTATTCTCATGAGAAGCAGTTTTTTAAAACTTATCTTAATTTTAAGTTCGCTGTCTATGGCGTATTTCCAGCCATAGGTATTAAAGATATGCGCCACTATTTCCTGGGAGAATATAATAATAAATCCCCACTTTACTTTTGAGAGAGAATCTAAAACGATAATTATATCCAGGTTATATAAAATTACCGAAAAAATAATTAGGCCACAGATGAGAAATAGTAGTGAAAGTTTTTTCATAAATTTAAGGCTCGTCCAGTATCATTATACTAAAAGTAATATCCGGCATATTGAATTACCATCTATTTTAATTATAATAATGCGCGCTGTTGCGGTAGGGGCATTTCAGTGTAGGAAGTCAGTCTTCCTAACAGATATATTGTGCCTTCTCGCTGGGAAGTCTGACTTCCAAATATTGTTATTGGTAAATAGTGTTGCGGTAGGGGCATTTCAGTGCTATACTTTATTATGCTTGGTTTTAAATTTGCCATTCTATTTTTAGGTTTTTTTATTTTCTTTAGTTTGAATTCTTCCGCTGAGGAAGCGCGGAGTTCAGGAAAGAAAATAAATAAGACATCTATAAACTATTTAAAAAATAAATTAAAAAAGCGATTTAAACCTAAAAAAATAGAATGGACTCTTAAGGAGTCTCCTCATTTTAAGATTTATCATGAATCTTCTTGGTCGCCTGATTCCATAGTTATTGAACTTGAAAAAATATATAACATGATGAAAATGGATATCTCGATGTTTTCTCCCTGGATGATGAGAGAAAAAGGGAAGGTCTATATCTATAGTTCAAAAAAAACCTATTTAGCTGGAGAATTTAAGCCGCCTGAATGGTCTAAGGGTTTAGCTTTTGTTCAAAAAAAGACTATTGTTGTATATGATACGGGAGATATAGAAAAACTTCGGGCTGTAATTGCTCATGAACTTACGCATCTTTATTTTGAAGGATTTTTTGGAGATAAGTTTAAATATCCTCCACAATGGCTAAATGAAGGCCTTGCGGTTTCAATGGAAGATAAGTCTTACGGCCAAGGCCCTTGGCACAATGCTTTAAAGTATGTTCCAAGGGAAAGATATATAAGTTTCTCCGATTTTTTTGATTTGGAGATAGAAGATTTACAAAGTCAGCAACAAATTGGAGATTGGTATCTTCAGTCCTTTGGAATTGTAAAATATCTTTTTAATTCCCGCCGGAGAATTCAATTTAAGAACTTTTGTGATTTGGTTAGATCTGGCAAGAATTTAAAAGAAGCCCTCTGGGCTTCATATCGAATAAAAAGTTTACCGGCTTTTGAAAAATCATGGCTTAAATGGCTTGAAACTTATGGTACGGAAAAAGAAAAAAGCTCAGGTTTTCCATCGGCAAGTTTTAATTTTGTGCCTGTTAAGATGTCTCCTTCCAAGAAGTTTAAAAAATTTAAATAAAAATTATTGACAGTCTTTACCCTACCACCTACTTGCGGCGCCTTAAGCGTCGCCTTTATTTTTAAATCATCCTTCGGATAAGCAGGTGGTAGGGTTATTAATATTATTTTTTTTAATTTTTAAAATATATTTTTGATTAGAAGTGTATAAGTTTGTTAAATGAAAGGTAGGTTTTAAGAGCTTCGCTTACGGTATTAAGGTAGATTTGAGCTGTATCTTCAATGTTTTCCGCATAACCGCCGGCAAAAGTCAAAACGGTTGGAATTTTTAAAGTGCTCAAAATTTCAAAAACCCATTTATCTCTTTTTTGTATGCCCGCCATGGATACCTTCATTCCTCCCAAAAGATCTTTTTCGTAGATATCCGCTCCGGCTATATAAAAAACCAAATCAAAATTTGATACTTTGGCAATGGATGGAAGAGAATCTTTGAGGGCTTTATAATAAGCTTCATCTTTAGTTTTAAGGGGAAGTTCAATATCCAAAGAGCTTTTCTCTCTTTTTTCGGGATAGCCAAATTCTCGATGCGCGGAATAGGTGAAAATATTTTTATCATTTTGAAATATTTCAGCGTTACCATTTCCTTGATGAGCGTCTAAATCCACTATCAAAACTTTTTTAATATTATTTTCTTTTTGAAGTTTTTTAATAGCTATGGCGATATCATTAATCGGGCAAAAGCCTTCTCCCGTATTGGTTTTAGCGTGGTGGCCTCCACCTATTGCTGATATTCCAAGTCCGCATTTTAAGGAATTTAAAGAGGCTTCGATGGTTGCACCGGCTAATTTCCAGGCTTTAGGTATCAATAATTTGGAATTTGGCATGGAAAGTTCTTCTTCTTCTCTTTGGGTTAAATCATTAAGCTTTAATCGTTCCAGCCATTTTTCACTATGAGCCAGAAGTAAATCTTCATCACTTGCATCCTTTGATTGAATAAGACTAAGTCCTTTAATATCATTAAGCTTATTAAAGAATAATTCATACTTATTTAATGACGTAGCATGAATTTTTTTGGAATTTTGAGCTGATTTTTGCTCGATGATTTTTTTTCGCAGGTTCATCTTTTTTTGGCTGCATTCTTTGCAGTTTGTAGCTCCAGACCTTTTTTTAGGCACTTGTTTTTCTTAATATAATCTCTTAAATAGGGGGCGGTTATTGATTTTTTGTCATTAAGTATTTTGTTTGTCGGTCCCGCGAATATTTGATACCCGCCTTTTTCTCCGCCTTCCGGTCCAAGCTCTATAATCCAATCGGATGATGCGATTACATCAAGATTGTGTTCTATAATTAGAATAGTATTTCCGGAAGCATTGAGCTTTCGGAGTACTTGTAAAAGGTTTCCCGTATCCGCGAAATGAAGGCCGGTGGTGGGTTCATCTAAAATATACAGCGTCTTGCCGGTTGCCCTTTTTGAAAGTTGATACGCCAGTTTCATTCTTTGGGCTTCTCCACCCGATAAGGTAGTGGAGCTTTGTCCGAGTTTTATATAGCCTAAGCCAACTTCACATAGCGTGTTTAATATCTTTCGTATTTGAGGTATGTTTTTGAAAAATATATTGGCTTCATCTGCGGTCATATCAAGAACTTCAGCGATGTTTTTATTATTTAATTTAATTTCAAGAGTTAAATCGGTAAATCTTTTGCCATGACATTCATCACATTTAACATAGATATCGGGCAAAAATTGCATTTGTATTTTTATGGTGCCTTCTCCCGAGCAAGCTTCACATCGTCCTCCGGAAACATTGAATGAAAATCTTCCAGGTTTATAGCCTCTGCGCTTGGATTCAGGAAGTTGTGAGAAAATATCTCTTATGTGAGTGAATAGGCCTGTATAGGTTGCGGGATTTGACCGTGGCGTTCTGCCTATTGGCGCTTGGTCTATTATTATCACTTTATCTATAAATTCAGAGCCACTCATGCGTTTAAATTTCCCGGGTTCTTCTTTGCTTTTATATATTTTTTTTGCCAGCGCTTTATGGATAATTTCATAAAGCAAGGTTGATTTTCCCGAACCGGATATACCGCATACACAAGTAAATAGTCCTATAGGCACTTTTACATCAATATTTTTTAAATTAAATTGCGCTGCTTTTTCAAATTTTAGAAAATTCTTTGGGGTTTTTATTTCTTTTTGTTTTAAGGCGGTTGTTTCTTCTCCTTTTAGAAATTTTCCCGTAAGCGATGCCTGATTAGACAATATTTTGTTTAAGGGGCCTTGAGCTGTAATATAACCTCCTCCTGAGCCTGCTTTAGGGCCAAGATCCACTATATAATCGGCATTTCTTATAATAGCTTCATCATGCTCAACTATTATAAGGGTATTCCCTAAATCCTTTAAAGATTTAAGAGTGCGCATAAGCCGGGTATTATCGCTTTGATGTAAGCCTATTGTGGGCTCATCTAAAACATAAAGAACTCCGGTCAGCCCTGAACCGATTTGAGTTGCAAGTTGTATTCGCTGAGCTTCTCCTCCTGAGAGGGTTCTTGATTTTCTTTCAAGAGAGATATAGGATAGTCCGACATTTATAAGAAAGTTAAGTCTTGAGTTTATTTCTTTTAGTATCTGCTTTGAGATAAATTTATTTTTTTCACTAAGTTTCAGATTATTTGTGAATTTTTTTATTTCTTCAATTGAAAGAGAAGAAATGTCGGCGATATTCTTGCCGTTAAGTAAAACATTGAGACCTTCGGGTTTTAGTCTTTTGCCTTGGCAAGCGGAACATTCTTTCTCATGCATATATTTGCGGTGTATTTCTTCTCTTACAAAATCAGATTGGGAATCTGTATATCGGCGCTTGAGATTATGGATGATTCCTTCAAAGTCATTGGAACTGTCGCCATAAAATAACACTTCTTTTTGTTTTTTAGATAACTTTTTCCATGGAATATTCGTAGGTATTTTATGCGCCGCGCATATATTCTCGATTAAATCTCCATAATAAGAGCTCCAAGAATTTTTCCATCTATTGGTTCTTGTGGTTATGGGTTTGTTCCAGGGCTCAATTGCCCCTTCATAAATGGTTTTCTCCGGCGCTGGAATCACTAAATTTTCGTCAATTTCAATTTTAACGCCGAGGCCCGAACATTCTTGGCAAGCGCCGTGAGGGGAATTAAATGAAAAGAGTCTGGGCTCAAGTTCAGGGAAACTTTGGGCGCAAGATGGACAGGAGTTTTTCTCGCTATAAACAATGGAGTTGTTTTTTTTATCTTTTATTTCAATAGTTACATAACCTTTAGATTCTTTAAAAGCCAGTTCTAAGGATTCTTGTAGTCTTTCTTTTTCATCGGCGCAAACTGTAAGTTCGTCTATAAAAAGCTCTATTGTATGTTTATTATGTTTTTTGAGTACTGGTGGATTTTTTAAGTCATAGATTTTATTATTTATTTTTATTTTAATAAACCCTGTTTTTTTGAGTTTTAAAAATAATTGATCATAGGCGCCTTTTCTATCTTTAATAAGCGGGGAGAGTATGGCGATTTTTTTATTAGTATGTTGGGTCAGTATTTCTTTGACTATTGCGCTTTGCGGCCATTGCTTAATAGGGAGCTTGCATTTTGGACATTGAGGATTGCCGATTTTAGCGAATAGAAGTCTTAGATAATCATAGATTTCCGTTACGGTTCCCACGGTTGAGCGGGGGTTTTTTGAAGGGGAGTGTTGGCCAATAGCTATTGCCGGAGACAAGCCTTCTATATAATCAATATCCGGCTTATCCATCTGTTCAAGAAATTGTCTGGCATAGGCGGATAAACTTTCCACATATCTTCTTTGGCCTTCAGCATATATTGTGTCAAAGGCAAGGCTTGATTTACCTGAACCGGAAAGCCCCGTAAAAACAATTATTTTATTTTTCGGTAATTTTAGGTTTAAATTTTTTAAATTATGTTCTCTTGCGCCCGATATTGTGATAAAGTTCATTTTTTAAAAATCCTGCGCTATATTTATTAAGGCTCTGTATCTTGCTTCTATGTGTTGTTGTTTCTGACCTCTGATTTCTCCCCGTGTAATTTTATTCACGGGACCAACATCCTGGGAATCTTTCAAAGTGTAACAAGTTCACTTTACAGGCAGATTCCTAAGGGTGCCTCGTGCTTCTATTTTTCATTTATATCTGTTCACAGCGGTATTTTTCTCATAACGCTTTGATCTCTTTGGATAGTCTATCGTATAGTGCAAGCCTCTGGATTCTTTTCGTAATTGAGCGGAACGTATTATTTGTTGGGCTATGCAGGCAATATTTCTTAATTCCAAAAGATCCCGTGTTAAGAAAAAATCCCAATAATATTTAAGAATTTCATCGGATATTATTTTCATTCGGCTTTCTGCCCGTTCAAGTCTCTTCTCACTTCTGACAATACCAACATAATTCCACATAAGAGTTCGTATCTCAGCCCAGTTATGAGTTATCATTACCGCTTCATCGCTTGAACGCGCATTACCGGAATTCCATGTTTCAGATTTACTGTGTTTTGTAGGGGTGCTTCCAATATCTTTTTTTATGGCCAGATAGGCTTTATGCGCGAAAACGGACCCTTCCAGAAGGGAATTTGAAGCTAAACGATTTGCGCCATGTAAGCCTGTATGCGACACTTCTCCTACGGCAAAGAGATTTTTTATTTTTGTTTTGGAATCTGAGTCCACTTCAATACCGCCACAGAAGAAATGAGCGGCGGGGACTACCGGAATCGGTTCTTTAGTAATATTAATGCCATGCTTTAGGCATTTATTGTAAATAGTAGGGAATCGGTTTTTTGTAAAATTAGATTTTAAATGCGTGATATCTAAATAAACACATTCGTCTCCGCTTTTTTTTAATTCATTATCTATTGCTCTTGCCACAATATCCCTTGAGGCAAGTTCTTTGTCTTTACTATATTTGTGCATAAAGGCTTCGCCATTTTTTAATCTTAATATGCCGCCTTCTCCTCTTACTGCTTCCGATATTAAAAATGATTTTACTTTGGGATGATAAAGGCAGGTGGGATGAAATTGAACAAATTCCATATTAATGAGTTTAAGCCCGGCTCTAAAAGCCATTGCCATCCCATCACCGGTTGTCTCATCTCCATTTGAGGTATATAGATAAACTTTGCTTGCGCCACCCGAAGCTAAAATTGTTTTGTTGGCTAAAAAATTGTGAACTTGATTTGTTTTATCTAAGGCATAAGCTCCGGCGCATTGATTTTTTGATGGCTTACAGGCAGAAGCGTGACATTTGAGCAAGAGATCTATCGCTATATGATGCTCATATATTCGTATATTGGGATTAGAGGAGCATTGCTTAATTAGTTTGCTTTCAATTTCTTTGCCGGTCATGTCACTGGCATGCACTACTCTTCTTTTGGAATGTCCTCCTTCAATACCTAAGTCAAATTTCTTTCCTTTTTTTGAGAAATTAACTCCCATATCAAGTAGGTCCGTTATTCTCTCAGGAGCGGATTTAATGGTGCTTTTTACAATTTTAGGATTTGAAAGGCCTGAGCCTGTTTTAAGCGTATCTTTTATATGTAAATCGAAGGAATCCGATTTATCTATTACGGCGGCAATTCCGCCTTGAGCCAGATTAGTGCTTGAAGTTGCGATATCTCTTTTGGTGATTACATTTACCGAACCGATATTAGCTAGTTTATTAGCTAAAGATAAGCCCGCTATCCCGCTTCCTATTATTAAAAAATCAGAGTTATATATAGACATGGTAAAATGTTTTGGTTATCTGAATGAGCATAGCTCCCTTATACCCATCTGCAGATTTCTTCGAAATCTAAACTGCGAGGTAAGTGCGACACCCAGCATAGTTTTGTTTTTTGCTGATAAAGTTTTAAAATATAACAATACTCTCTACTATTATTTTACTAAATTGTAACTTATGAAAAAGAAAGAAAAATTAAAAAGCAAACTATATGTCTATGGCCCTATTGTACTCTCCTTGACAATATTGATATGGCTTATATATCCCAGTTTTGGAGATCTTTCTTTAGTCTTAACAAATGCGAAAGGCGGATATTTATTTTTGTCATTTTCCTTTGCCGTCTTTTGTTATATTTTTATGGGCTTTACCTTATGGGAAATGCTCAAACTCCTTAATTACAAGATGCCTTTTTGGGAAATAAGTGGCATAGCATTAGTTTCCACTTGTGTTAATTATTTTGTTTCATCGGGCGGTATCAGTGGTTTTGCCACAAGAGCCCATCTATTAAGTAAACGGCATGTGCCCTATGGCATAAGTGTTACCACTTCTGTTGTTATCAGTGTGCTTATTTATTTGGTGCTTTCCCTTATTATTTTGCAAGGTATAATTCTTAATATTCTTAAGACTCAGGCTTTTGATCTGCAATTTTTTGAAAGTTTAATAGGTGTTTTTTTAATTCTTTTTGTTTCATTTTCAGCTGTTATTATGTTTTTTCATCATGATTTTAGGGCAACATGGAGTAGAAAAATTTATCATGGTGTAAACAGACTTCTTTATTATTTTTCAAAAAAAGAAATACCAGAGGAATCGTTCAAAAAATTTAAATTACAACTTAATGAAGGAATACATCTTATTCTGGCAAAAAAATACGAACTTCCAAAAATTATGCTTTATGTCTGCATAGATTGGATATGCAGTATTTATGTGCTTTTTTTCGCATTTAAAGCCATTGGTATAGATATTGGAACCAGCACGCTTATTATAGGTTTCTCATTTGGTATGCTTATGACGATAATTCCCATTTTGCCTGGTGGCCTGGGTGCCATGGAAGCTGCAATGACGGCAATCTTTGCTCAAATGGGTATTCCTTGGGAAAAAGCTTTGGCGGCCGCTTTATTGTTTAGATTATTTTATTATTTGCTACCAGCTTTTCTGAGTATAATAATTTATTGGGGTTTAAAAATGTCCGAGCCTTATTATAGTTACGTGGATAACAAAAGGCATTCGGATAAAAAATTTGCTAAGGACGAGGGAATTATATCATGATAGAAAAAATTAAAGCCTATGAATGGCGCGACAAAGAGCCATGCGCATTGGAAGGCCAATTTCATAATCCGATTATAGATTCCTCGGCATGGGTGCATGAAACCGCCGTTATTATAGGTGAGGTAAAGATTGCCGCTAAGGCTTCAGTTTGGCCCGGGGCTATTGTTAGAGGTGATGTGGGCGAGATTATTATAGGAGAAGAAACCAATATCCAGGATTTAGCGGTTTTGCATCCCAATCAAGGCAAGCCCGTTTTATTGGGGAAAGGAATTACGGTAGGCCATAGTGCGGTCATTCACGGTTCTGAAGTCGGCGAGCATTGTCTTATTGGTATGGGAGCCATAGTTATTGATTCCATTATTGGAGAGTTTTCATTAATTGGAGCCGGAGCTCTTGTAACTCCGGGCTCTGTTATTCCGCCTAAGAGTATGGTTCTCGGTATGCCGGGAAAAGTTGTGCGGGAATTAACAGATAAGGAAATTGAGGAGCTTGTGAAATCTAAAGAGACATATTCCAAATTAACAGGTCTTTATAAAAAGTGATAAAGTTATGACTAAAGCAAAAAAAATTCTTATTGTGGAAGACTCCAAAACTATTTCAACCGTTTTACTGCAAGTTCTTAAGTCGGAAGGTTATAATGTGACCTGGGCGGATAATGGCGTTGATGGTATTCGTCTTGCTAAAAGTGAAAAACCCGATTTAATACTTTTGGATCTTCTTTTGCCAAAACTTAATGGTTATGAAGTCTGCAATGCCATTAAAAGAAATAATGATACCAGGCATATAAAGGTTTTGATTATTTCAACTTTAGCCGATAAAGACCATGTGGAAAAAGCTAAATTATGCGGCGCAAAAAACTTCATGAAAAAACCTTACGATCTTCAGGATTTATTGACGGAAATAAAAAACATTATCTAATTGATGTTTATACCGTTCTTCTGAAAGCATTTGGCCCAAGAGGCTGGTGGCCGACCACTGTTAAGGGCAATAAACCTCAATATCATAAGAAGATAAAACGGAATCTTACCTCAAGAGAAATTTTCGAAATTTGTATTGGGGCAATCCTTACTCAAAATACAAATTGGACGAATGTCGAAAAAGCGATAGAAAATATTAACTCGTTTGATTTAATGACGCCTTTAAAAATAAAAAATACAAATAGCAATAAATTAGCCCTTATTATTAAATCATCGGGTTATTATAAACAGAAATCTTTAAAATTAAAAATTTTTTCTAAATATATTCTTACAAATCATAAGAGTGGCTTAAAAAAATGGTTTAGAAATATAGCAGTTGATCAACTAAGAGAAGAGCTATTGTCTCTTTATGGCATAGGGCCTGAAACGGCGGATTCCATGATTTTATATGCCGCTCAAAAGCCCAAGTTTATTGCCGATGATTATGCCATCAGAATATTTAATAGGATTGGAGTTTTTATTTCGTTAAAATATTCTTATGTTCAAGATTTTTTTGAAAATATTTTACCTAAAGATATTTATTTATTTCAAGAATATCACGCTTTGCTTGTAGAACTTGCTAAACTTTATTGTAAGAAGAGGAAGCCTTTGTGTAATGAATGCCCGCTGGGCAAAGAAAATATTTGTATTTTTAAGGTAGAGAAAGATAGGGAGACTTTATGATAAAGAAATTAGAAAGAGCTGAAGAACTTATAAATAATGAAAAACCTTTGGAAGCCGCAGCTTTACTCAAAAAAACAAAACCGCCGGTTTTTTTAAAACCCGAGTATCATTTATTGCTTGCAAAGGCATGGCAAGGTGCGGGATACTTTAAAAAAGCTTTAATTAATTATCAAATCAGTGTTTCTCATTCGGATGACCTGACCACCCGTTTATCGCCTAAAAGGCGATCGAAAAAGCCAAGTAGCGCTTTTAGCGCTACAAACGGGTGGTCGGGTGATCCCATTAATATTGTAACCGCTGCCATTGATATGGCCGCATGCTGGCGTTCTTTGGGAGAATTTAAAAAAGCCTTGAAATTTGCCAATATTGCAGTGAAACTCTCTAAAAAACATAGGATTTACGGAGAGGAATCAGAATTGGAATATGCCTTGGTCTTAAGACTTGGTGGAGATTTTAAAAATGCAAAAACAAAGCTTACTCTATTGTTTAATAATTA
>CAZHQC010000005.1:0-42654 GCA_964534135.1 uncultured Elusimicrobiaceae bacterium
GTGAACAACGGCGTTATCAAACTATGTTATACCGCATCAAAACCTATGGTTATTAAGGTGGTAAAAACCTCTGTATGAGCGATTCTGTAAACTTACAGGATTTCTTTACCTCTTACTGACAGTACCCGCGGTACATAAGAGTGAAATGCAAAAGCTTTGGTGAATATTCTAGATTTTGATATACAGTTGTAGTAATTTTTTAACCCCGCGGGTTTTCGCAGAAACCAACTTGAACCTAACCCACGGGGTAAAAAACGCTTGTTTTTAGTAGGGGGTTTTGTTATAATTATAACTGTGTAACCAAACCCTATTGTTCTTTTAGAATTTATTAGTACTTAATACCGTCGTTTTAGGTTCCAATATTTTGGTAGTACGGTATAACTTCCGCCACTAGTTTTGTGACGGCAGCGCCCTATAGAAAGGTCGGCCTTAAATTCCATCTTTCTGCGGGCAAAAAAACCTAAGAAAAAGAAAACAGCAGTAGTATTTACTGAAACGCTGACGCGTATGCGTCGGTTGTTTTGTGTGCATTTTTGTATTTGGATATCTTATACAGTTCAAATTTAGGAAGGATATATGACAGAAGAAAATAAAGACAAGAAAGAAGAAACTCCATCCGTCGCCAAGGCTATGGATGACAAGTCAGTCGATGCTAAACCCGTCGAGAATACAGTGGATAAATCCGCCGTCGCTGAACAAGCTATGTCGGACAAGCCCGCTGATGTTGCGGAAAAAGAACAGCCTAAGGTTGAAGAGATAGGCAATCTTCCCAATAATTTCAAAATAGCTATCGGCCGGAAAACAGGTATGACACAGCTTTTTGATGCGGAAGGAAATATGAATTCCGCCACGATTATAAAAACCGCTTCTTGCAAGGTTGTTTATACCAGAGAGAAGAAAATAGACGGCTATACCGCCGTATGTTTAGGTTTTGAAGATTATCCGGATAGAAAACTTAATAAGGCCATGAAAGGAGCTTTTGCAAAACATAATGTTACTCCTGTCAAACATCTGAAGGAATTTAGAGTTCCTTCAACTGAAGGCGTTAAATCCGGACAAATGGTTGTTTTGACTGACGTATTCAAAGAGGGAGAATTTATCAATGTTCAAGGCGTATCCAAAGGAAAGGGTTTTGCCGGAGCCATGAAGAGACATAATTTTTCCGGTCAAGGAGCCAGTCACGGAGCTTCAAACAGAGAGAGAGCGCCTGGTTCAATATCTTCAAGAAGATCTCTCGGTAGAGTTATGCCCGGACAGAAAATGGCCGGTCATATGGGTGTTGAGACCGTAACGATCGAGAAGGTTAAAATTTTAAAAATAGATGATGTGCAAGGTTTAATCTATTTGAACTCTAGTGTGCCCGGACCCATGAAAAGTATTGTTTACTTGATTGAGACCACTAAAGCTCAACCAAAACCTAAAGAAAAAGTAAAAGGTAAAAAGAAATAAGAATATTTTAAAAAAAAGGGATATTTATGGAAACAAAACTTTTAAACATTAGCGGAAAAGAAGTGGGAAAATGCGAAATTCCTCAGGAAATATTTTCAAGAAAAGTGAATGAAAATTTTCTTCATGAATTAGTTAAGTATTATCTTGCCAATAAAAGAATAGGTACAGCTCAGGCCAAAAAAAGAAGTGATGTTTCCGGCGGTGGTAGAAAACCTTGGAAACAAAAAGGCACCGGTAGAGCCAGACATGGAAGTAATCGATCTCCTTTGTGGAGAGGCGGCGGTGTTGTTTTTGGTCCGCATAATCATTCCTTTAAATTGGATATGCCAAAGGCTAAAAGAAGAGCAGCTTTATTGGAATCTCTTTCAGCTAAATATTCTGAAGGTGTAATATCAGTCATTGAGAATATTGACATTAAAGAAGCAAAAACCAAGGAAATCAGAGAAGTTTTTAAAGCATTAAAAATTGAAGTCAGAAAGGTTTTATTCGTTTTGGATAAATCTGATGAGAAATTCGCTCTTGCTTCAAGAAATATGAAAGAAGTTTCATGGGTTCTTGCAAGAAACATTAATGCATATGAAATTTTAAGAGCTCGCGCAATTATTTTTACTTCCGCGGGAATGAAAGATTTAGCGGATTTTTTAAATCCTAAAGCTGAGAAGGTTTCAGCTAAATAATTTGTATAGGCGTACTGGAGGATAGTTATGAGTAAATCAATTTTAAGAATTCTTTTAGCTCCCATTCTGAGTGAGAAGAGTGTTGCCTTAAAGGATAAAGAAAATAGATACGGTTTTAAGGTTGATCCAACAGCCAATAAGATTGAGATAAAGCATGCTGTGGAAACTGTGTTTAAAGTTAAAGTCGAAAAAGTTCGCACCCTTAATGTGCATGGAAAGATGCATAGAGTTGGAAAGTATCAAGGTATGCGTTCAGATTGGAAGAAAGCGTTTGTAACCGTTAAAGAAGGTCAGAAGATAGATTTAACTTCGTTGCCTAAATAATTTAGTTTAGAATTTAGAGAAGAGAGGAGTTTTTATGCCAGTCAAATCATTTAAAGCGTATACACCGTCAAGAAGAACTATCACTGTCAGTGATTTTTCGGATATTACCAGAACTACCCCTGAAAAAAGTCTTATGGTAGGACTTAAGAAAAAGGGCGGTAGAAATAATACCGGCAGAATTATGGTTAGACATCATGGCGGCGGACATAAAAGAAGTTATAGGATTATAGATTTTAAAAGAAATAAAATCGGTGTTCCCGCAAAAGTTTTTTCCATTGAGTATGATCCAAATAGAAGCGCCAGAATTGCTCTTCTTCATTATGCTGATGGAGAAAAGCGCTATATCATTGCGCCCAATGGTTTAAAAGTAGGAGAGATGCTTAACAGTGGTCCCGATGCGGATATTAAGCTTGGAAACGCTTTGCCTCTTTCCTCTATTCCCGAAGGAACTTTCATACACGCCATAGAAATGCAGCCCGGCAGAGGCGCTCAGTTTGCGCGTTCAGCCGGCAGTCAATCTCAGCTTATGGCTAAAGAAGGACGATACGCCACAATTAAAATGCCTTCGGGCGAAGTGCGGAAGGTTTTGAAAAAATGTTTCGCCACTATCGGTCAAGTTGGCAATACTGAGCACAATACAATAACCATAGGAAATGCCGGAAGAAATAGACATCGCGGTATTCGCCCTACGGTTAGAGGTACAGCTATGAATGCTTGCGACCATCCTTTGGGTGGTGGCAGAGGTCGTTCAAAGGGTAATAATGTCCCAAGATCACCTTGGAATCAGCCTTCAAAAGGTTATAAAACAAGAAATCCGAGCAAAATTTGGGGTTGGATGATTGTTCAGGATAGAAGGAAGAAGAACTAAAAGCAGTAAGTACTAAGGAGAAAAATTTATGAGTAGATCATCAAAAAAGGGTCCTTTTGTAGATACAAAACTTCTGGCTAAAGTACAGAAGCAGAATCCTGAGGATAAAAAAATTATTAAAACTTGGGCCAGAGCTTGTACTATTATTCCTGAATTTATCGGGCATACATTTGCCGTGCATAATGGACGAAAATTTTTACCGGTTTATGTTACTGACAGAATGGTCGGTCATAAACTTGGAGAATTTTCTTTCACCAGATTGTTTAAGGGTCATGGCGCATCAAATACCAAGGGTGGAACTGATTTGAAATAAGGAGGATAGTAAGTTGAGTTTCACTTACTGAATTTAACTATGGAAGCTAAATGTTATTTAAAATATCAAAGATACGGAACAAGAAAAGTTGGTGAAGTTTTAAAGAAAGTTGCGGGAAAATCATTATTTGACGCGGAGAATATATTAAAGTTTATGTCTAAGCGTCCGACCGACATAGTGCATAAAGCCGTAATGTCAGCCGGTGCTAATTTGTCGGTTAAACTCGGCAAGAAAGTTGATTTGAAGTCTATATGGATAAAGGAAGCATACTCTTGCATGGGTTCCATGAAAGCTTTAAGAAGATTTAATGCGGGACCAATGGGCAGAGCAATGCCCTTTAAAAGAAGTATGTGTCATATAACGGTTATAGTGTCCGATTCTAAAGGAGTCAAATAATATGGGTCAAAAAATTCATCCTAAATCAGTTCGTCTGGGTTATATTCAAGATTGGAGCTCCAGATGGTTTTCTCCTAAGTATATGCCGGAATTAATTCGTGAAGATTATGAAATAAGAAATATGATTAAAGAAAGATTTCATACGGCTTCCGTTAGTCGAGTTGATATTGAAAGAGCCGGCTCTTTTCTTAAGCTCACCATTCATACCGCAAGGCCCGGAATTGTTATAGGTCGCAGAGGTATTGATATTGAAAATCTTAAAAAAGATATAGAGAAATTAACTTCCAGAAAAGTTTTTGTGAATGTTGCGGAAATAAAAAAACCTGAAATTGATGCTATGCTTGTGGGTCAATCTATCGCTTTTCAAATAGAAAAAAGAATCTCTTATAAAAGAGCGATGAAAAGAGCTATGGAAAGAACCATGCAAAGCGGAGCTTTGGGAATAAAAGTTATGGTTTCCGGCCGTCTTGGCGGCAATGAAATAGCGCGTAAAGAATGGCTGAGAAAAGGTAGAGTTCCTCTTCAGACTTTTTCCGCGGATATTGATTATGGTTTTGTGGAAGCTAATACGGTTATGGGTAAAATAGGCGTAAAGGTTTGGATATTTAAAAAGCTTGTTTTCGCCAAAACCAGAAAGGATTTAGTTACTCAACTTAAAGAAGTTGAATCTCAGGAACCGGCTGTTGAAGCTCCTGCCGTTGAAGTAAAGAAAACGGAAGAAGTTAAAAAAGACTAAATTTTTGTATATAAAGGAGCAGTATTATGTTAATGCCTAAAAGAGTGAAGTATAGAAAACCTCAAACAAAGCCGAGAATAAAAGGAACGGCTAAGGGTGGAACGGATATTTTGTTCGGTCAATATGGCTTAAAGGCGCTTGCGCCAAGATGGATAACCGCAAGACAGATAGAGTCTTGCCGTATTGCCATAATGAGAAGAGTAAGAAAAAAAGGAAAGATGTGGATAAGAATTTTTCCGGATAAATGTATTACAAAACATCCCGCCGAAACAAGGATGGGAAAAGGAAAGGGAGCGCCGGATCATTGGGTTGCTGTTGTTAAACCCGGCAGAATCATGTTTGAGCTTGAGGGTTTAACTTATGAAGAAGCTAAAGACACTATGATTAAGGCCACTGCGAAGCTTCCGATAAAAACTAAAATGGTTGTGAGAGAAGATTAAATTATGAAGAGAAAAGATAAAGAAAACTTAAAAAATATGGAAGTTGCGGAGCTTGAGGCTCATCTTAGAGATTTGGAGAAAAAACTTTTTCAAATTAAATTTAAAAGAGTCGCGGCTCCTCTTGAAAATCCTTTGGAAATAAGAAGCATCAGGAAAGCAATGTCTATGGTGCGAACATGGCTGAAGGAAAAAGAATTAAACAAAGCTAAAGCAGAGGTAACTGTTAATGACTGAGAATAAAGAAACTACTGAAGTAAGAAATAAAAGAAAAACGGCTCAAGGAATTGTGGTGTCGGATAAAATGAACAAGACCCGTGTTGTTAGTGTTGAAAGAATCATTAAACATCCTTTCTATAAAAAAACACAGAGAAGACATTCAAAATTTTACGCTCACGATGAGGCTAATGAATCCTTTACCGGTGATTTGGTCGAAATTATGAGCATTAAACCACAATCAAAACTTAAAAAATGGAGAATTACGCGAATTATTACCAAAGCAAAATAAGCGTATTCGATTTTTCGGAGAATTATTATGATAATGATGCAAACAATGTGTACTGTAGCGGATAATTCAGGGGCTAGAAAAGTGCGGTGTTTTAAGGTCCTTGGCGGAAGTGTTAGGCGTTATGCCTCTTTAGGAGATATTTGTGTCTGCGCCGTTCAAGATGTTCTGCCTAATACAGCCATTAAGAAAGGTGAAGTTGTTAAAGCCGTGGTTGTAAGAATAAAAAAAGAAAAAAGACGCAAAGATGGCACCTATATCAGGTTTGATGAGAATGCCGTATGTATTTTGGATGCTAATGGCGAGCCCAGAGGTACGCGTGTTTTCGGGCCTGTGGCAAGAGAGCTCAGGGCTAAGAATTTTCTTAAAATAGTTTCATTGGCGCCTGAGGTAATTTAGCGCCGCGAGGATAAAATATTATGTTTAAACTGAAAAAGAAAGATATGGTCGTAATCGTAACGGGAGCCGACAAAGGCAAGAAAGGTGAAGTTAAACAGGTTTTCCCGGTTAAAAATAAAGTTGTTGTTATTGGCATTAATATGCGTACAAAGCATAAGAAGCCGGCTAAAGATAAGCCGGGCGGGATACATAAAGTTGAAGGCCCAATAGATGTTTCCAATGTCCGTATTATATGTCCCAAATGCGAGAAAGGCGTAAAAGTAAAGTTCTCCAAAATGCAGACGGGAGATAAAGTCCGCGTATGTAAAAAATGCGGCGAGTTAATGATTTAATTGTTTTAATAAAGGTGGATTTAGATGACTAAAGAAAAAAAAGAAACAAAAAAAACAAAAGAAATAAAAGAAACAAAAAAAACAAAAGAAACAAAAAAAACTGAAGGTAAAAAATATATCTGTAGATTAAAAGAGGAGTTTAATAAAAAAATTCTTCCGGATTTAATGAAAGAATTTAAATATTCATCTCCCATGGCAATTCCTCATTTGGAAAAAATTGTAATCAATATGGGGATAAATGAGGCTAAAGAAAATATTCAAGCCTTGGATAAAGCTAAAGATGATTTGGCATCAATAGTCGGTCAGCTTCCTCAAACAAGAAGAGCTAAAATATCAATATCAAATTTTAAGCTCAGAGAAGGAATGCCCATAGGAGTAAAAGTTACTCTTAGAGGCGATAGGATGTATGATTTTTTTGATAAATTCGTTTCCATATCTATTCCCAGAATAAGAGATTTTCAAGGGATTAAGGTTACGGGTTTTGATGGAAATGGAAATCTTAATATGGGTTTGAAAGAACATCATATTTTCCCCGAGATTGACATTGAAAAATCTCCCAAACCTCAGGGAATGAATATTACTTTTGTTACTACTGCGAAAAACAATGAAATAGCTAAGGCATTGCTTAATCATCTTGGTATGCCTTTTGAGAAACCAAAGAAAATTAAAAAGATAGATTAATCTATCTGCAAATTAATAAAGGAGCAAATAATTATGGCTACATATGCTTGGATGGCTAAAATGCGCAAGCCGCAAAAATTTTCAACGCGGTTTAGAAACCGCTGTCAGATATGCGGAAGACCAAGAGGTTATTATAGAGATTTCGGTCTTTGCAGAATTTGTATGAGAAAGATGGCTCATGAAGGTCTTATTCCCGGCTTGAAAAAATCAAGTTGGTAAAAAAGATTTTAGAGTGGATTTAGCTAACAAAGAAGTACCACGGACACCCAGCAGCGAACAAGTCGAGAGTTGAGGAAAAAAACATAAGAAACTCAGCTTGGCAGTAAGGAGCAAGAAGTAAAAAGGATTTAGATTACTGGAAGTTTTTAAAATATTGAAGTCCGGTTCTTAATACGAAAACAGGCTTCTAAGAGGTGAAACATGGATATGGTAAGCAATATGTTGACGTCGATGAGAAACGCTAATATGAAGACCAAGGAAAAGGTTGATATTCCTTTTTCCACTTTTAAAGCCGGTATAGCAAAGATTCTTGTGGAAGAAGGTTTTGTTTCAGGCTATAAGGTTTTATCTATTGAACTTAATAAGAAAACCGCCAAAAGAAAAATTATAAGAATAACTTTGAAATATGCAAAAAATAAACAGCCTGTTCTAAAAGGTTTAAAAAGAGTTTCAAAGCCGAGCCTTCGGGTGTATAGATCTCATGATAATATTCCCAGAATCAGAGCGGCTTTTGGAGTAACAATTTTATCTACTTCCAAAGGCTTATTAACTGATCGTACTGCCAGGAAAGAGAGAATTGGCGGCGAAGTTCTTTGCCATGTGTGGTAAAGAAATTTTAGAGCTAAGAGTTTAAAGTCTAGAGAAAAAAAGTTTTAAAACTAAGAGGATAAGAATATGAGTAGAATTGGAAAAAAACCGATTAAAGTTTCAGACAAAGTTAAGGTGAAAGTGGAAAAGCGTGTTGTTTTCGCGGAAGCCAATGGCAATAAGTCGTCTTATGAAGTGCCTTTTGGCATAAGTGTTGATTTTAAGGATTCCGTAATTCAGCTTTCTATGGATAAGTCATCAGCGGATAAGAAATTGTCGGCGATGTTCGGAACCGCAAGAGCTAGAATAAACAATATGGTTGAGGGGCTTGAAAAAGACTTTTCTAAAATTCTGGAAATAAAAGGAGTTGGTTATAAAGGTTCTGTTCAAGGAAAAAAACTTATATTGCATGTTGGTTTTTCTCATACGGTGGAATTTGATATTCCGGAAAAGATGACGATGAAATTTGAAAATAAAGATACTGTTCTCACTCTTTCTCATTTTGATAAGGAAATTGTGGGTAATCTGGCCGCCAAGATAAGAAAAATAAGACCTACCGAGCCTTATAAAGGCACAGGCATAAGATATCGGGGCGAGCATGTGATTAGAAAAGCGGGTAAAACTGCTGCAGGCGCAGGCGCTAAAAAGTAACCCTCCTACGCTAACGAGCTTTTCAAGGGCAAGCGCAGGTTTAAAACAGATTGAAAATGGAGTATATTTACGGAAAAGGAAGCGATGCTTCATAAAGTGGCCGTTTGATGTGCATAGCACTTTGGTACGGCACTGCCATAGGCTTGTCGTGAATTATGAGAATGACCGGAGATTATTATGATAACCAAACAAAGAAAATATAAGTTTAGAAAAGACAGAACAAGGAAAAGACTTTTTCAAAATGGCTTACATTTGCTTCGCTTACAAGTGCATAGAAGTTCAAAAAATATTTATGCTCAAATTGTAGACGATAAAAAAGGCGTTACCCTTGTAGCTGCTTCAAGTTTAGATAAAGAATTGAAAGAGAAGAAGCTTAAATCCGGTAAAAACATCGAAACCTCAATGATTATTGGGGAGTTGATTGCAAAGCGCGCTATTAAGGTTGGAATAGAAAAGGTTGTTTTTGACAGAGGCGGAAGAATATATCACGGAAAAGTTAAAGCTCTTGCCGATAGCGCTAGAAAGGGCGGACTACAGTTTTAAAGTTAAGAGGTATACCCTCTGTGGAGATTTCAAGACTCTGTCGGGTGTCGTAACAAGGCACTATGTGCATCAGACGACCATTTGCAGCGACCCGCATAGCGGAATAATCACTGGAAATAAAGAAATCTATCTGCTAAGGGTAAAAAACACAAGGCTATGCTGGGTGTCGTAACAAGGTGCTACGCACATCAGACGACCATAGTGATTTTTTAAGGAGAATTATAAATGATAGCTAAAGAAACCAAAATGGAAACTACCAATAAAAGCGCTAACAAATCTACTTCCGAAGTAACCTTTAATAGGGATATTCTTACTGAAGAAAAAAGCATAGTTGTTACCATAAACAGGGTAACAAAAGTTGTTAAAGGTGGAAAAAGAATGTCTTTTAACGCTCTTGTCGTAAATGGAAATGGAAATGGTTCTGTAGGTGTTGGTGTTGGAAAATCCAATGAAGTTCAGGGAGCTATTATGAAGGGGACTCAGGTTGCTAAAAAAAACATGATCGAATTCCCTTTATTGGAAGGTAGTATTCCTCACGAAATAGTAGGAAAATTTGGCGCGGGAAAAGTTTGGATGAAACCCGCTGTTTCAGGAACGGGTCTTATAGCCGGTGGCGGAGTTAGAGCAGTTCTTGAAGTTGCCGGAGTCAAAAATGTTCTTACTAAAAATCTTGGAACTAGAAATTATTTTAATAGTGTCTATGCTACAATGGAGGCTTTGAAAGAATTAAGAAGCCGTGAAGAAGTTTTAAAATTAAGAGGCGTGCAATAAAAGTCGTTTATAAATAAACGGCAGTTCAAGATTGAGGTTAAGTAAGAATTCAAAAAACTAAAGTTAAAATTTCGCTAAATCTCAGTTTCAGTCTTAATTTGTAGTTATATAGGAGATATTATCATGGTAAGTTTAAGCAATTTAAAACCTAAAGCAGGTTCAACGCATAAAAAGAAAAGACTTGGTTGTGGTCGGGGTTCAGGTCACGGAGAAACAAGTACTCGCGGACAAAAAGGACAGAATTCAACTTCCGGCGGTTCTAAGAGAAACGGTTTTGAAGGTGGTCAAATGCCTCTTTTGAGAAGAATTCCTAAAAGCGGTTTTAATAATACAAGATTTAAAACAAAATATAATTGGGTTAACCTCAATGATTTGGAAAAATTTTTTACAGGTGTTAAAGATATAAACGCTGAAGTTTTAAAATCCAGGGGCTTAATAAAAAGAAAAGGTCTTTTGAAAATTTTGGGCACAGGTGAAGTGAAAGCTGCTTTTAATGTTACGGCTCATTCATTTTCCGCATCAGCCAAAGAAAAAATTGAAAAGGCCGGCGGAAAAGCGATTGTAATTGAGATGCCCGCAAAGCAAACAAAAGCGCTAAGCAAAAGGCAAGAACTGAGAGCCAAGAAGTTTGCTTCAAAATAATAGCTTTTACCGCTTTAATGGCCATAGGCCTTGATGCGGCATAACATAGTTTTATGCGTAATTTGCGTAGAATTTAATTTTGCGTTCTTTATGCGTTATAGGAGAATACATGCAGCAGATTGCTAATGTTTTCAAAATTAAAGATTTAAAGCGTAGAATAATTTTTGTCTTGGTAGCTTTAGCTGTTTACCGTTTAGGTGCTATAATCCCTATACCGGGTATAAATACGGCGGCTATTCAATCCCTCTTTCAAAACAATTCAAGCGGAGTTCTCGGAGTTTTGGATATGTTTTCAGGAGGAGCATTAAGCAGATTCTCTATTTTTTCAATGGGTGTTATGCCGTATATTAATGCCTCCATTATCATGAGTCTTGTTCAAGGCGCTCATGTATTTCCTTATCTTGACAGATTAAAGCAAGAGGGAGAGCAAGGCCAGAGAAAGGTTACGCAAATAACCAGAGTTTTTACTCTGTTCTTAGCCGCCTTCCAATCTTTTGGTCTAACCATGGCTTTGGGTAAAATGCCCACACCGGGAAATATTCCAATTATATCAGACCCTTCTGTGACCTTTTATTTTGTTACGGTTTTAACCCTTACCACCGGAACCATTTTTATTATGTGGCTTGGAGAACAGATGACTGAGAGAGGAATCGGCAATGGTATTTCTCTTATCATTTTTGCTGGCATAGTAAATGGTTTGCCAGGCGCAGTCAGCAATATGATTAAACTGGTGAGTATTGATGAAATGAGCGTTTTGATAGCGCTGATAATTTTGGCCGCGGTTATTCTAATTGTGGCTTTTGTCGTATGGGTTGAAACAGCTCAAAGAAAAATACCGATACAATACGCGCAGAGAATGGTCGGAAGAAAAGTTTATGGCGGAGTCAGCACTTTTCTGCCTTTAAAGGTTGACCAAAGCGGCGTAATAGCCGTTATATTTGCGATGTCGCTTTTAAGTGTCCCATATACAATAATACAGTTTAATCCTCAAGCTGCATGGGCAACCACAATGATGGGGCTTATGAGTCATACAAGTATTTTTTATCAAACTGTCTACGGTCTTCTAATTATATTCTTCTGCTATTTTTATAATTCGGTCAGTATTAATCCTAAGGATTTGGCGGATAATATGAAAAAATGGGGCGGTTTTGTTCCTGGTATTAGGCCGGGAGACCAAACAGCTAATTACATTGAAAGAGTTATGAATAGGATAACCTTTGGTGGAGCTCTTTTTGTTTGTCTTATAGCTATCTTACCCGATTATCTTAGAGTTAAATTTAATATTCCGTTTTATTTGGGTGGAACCTCTCTCCTGATTGTTGTTGGTGTTGCTTTAGACACTGTATCTCAGATGGAAGCCCATATGGTAATGAGAAACTATGAAGGCTTTTCTAAGCACAGTAAAATTAAGGGCCGTTGGTTTAATGTCGGTTCTTAATTATTAAATACCGGCGCATTTAAAAATTATTTTCAAGGATGTTGGCAATGAATATTATTCTATTGGGATATCCCGGTTCGGGAAAGGGAACTCAAGCAGCGGCATTATCAGGCAAGCTTGATATGGAGCACATTTCAACAGGAGATTTATTCCGGGATGAAATAGCAAAGGGCACTCCTTTGGGCCTTAGGGTTTCTGAATATTTAGCCGGTGGAAAACTTGTTGACGATAAAACTGTTTTGGAAGTTATAGGTTCTAAGTTTGCAGAAGCTGAAGAAAATGAAAAATCTTCAAAAGGTTTTTTATTCGATGGTTTTCCAAGAACGGTGGAGCAAGCTGAAGCTTTAGATTCTTTATTAACCTCAAAAAAAATGGAATTGGACGTCGTTATATTTCTTAATGTGGATGAAAAGGATGTTGTTGAAAGAATCAGTTCCAGAAGAATATGCCCCAAATGTTCAAAGGTTTATAATATTATTTCAAATCCTCCTCAAAAAGAGAATACCTGTGATGAATGTGGAGGAGAACTTTTATTTAGAGAAGATGATCAGCCTGCTGTTATTGAAAAGCGGATGATGGTCTATAAAGATTTAACAGAGCCTCTTATATCTTATTATCACTCCACCGGAGTGTTCCATGAGATTCAGGCTCGCGGTGATGTGGCGGCTATAACGGAAAATATAATTTCCCTTATAAAAAGGGATATTTTGAGGAGTTGATTATGGTAGAAATAAAAAATTCCCAGGAAGTGGATAAGCTTAGAAGCGCGGCTAAAATAGTCGCTGAAACCCTTGCTCTTTTAAAAAAAGAAATTCATGCCGGCATGTCGACGAAAGATTTAGATGAAATTGCCCGGAAAAAAATAGAATCTGAGGGCGCAAAGCCCGGATTTCTCGGCTATCGCGGTTATCCCGCCACACTTTGTGTCTCAATTAATGAGGAAATAGTTCATGGTATCCCCAGTTCCAAAAGAATTATAAAAGACGGGGATATAGTAAGTTTTGATGTTGGAACTATTGTGGATGGTTTTTATGGCGATGCTGCCATAACCGTCGCGGTGGGAAAAGTTAAACCGGAGCATCTTAAGTTAATAGAAGTTACCGAGAAGTCTTTAAATAAGGCCTTGGCTGTTGTTAAAGACGGCGCGTATTTGGGCGATGTTTCCCATGCGGTTCAAGAATTTGTTGAAAAAGAAGGTATGAGCGTGGTTAAGGATTTTACCGGTCACGGTATAGGCCGTAATCTCCATGAAGATCCTTCAATACCTAATTATGGACCTGCCGGAAACGGTCTTGTTCTTCGGAGCGGTATGACTTTGGCCATAGAACCCATGGTTTGTCTTGGAAAAGGGGATATTACCATTCTAAAAGACGGTTGGACGGCAGTCAGTTCCGATGGAAGTTTTGCGGCTCATTTTGAGCATGATATTTGTGTTACCGATTTAGGTTGTGAGATTTTAAGCAGGGTATAAACTGTCGGTCGAATAAGGTTTAGGAGTTAAAAAGCAGTGTTATACTAGTTTTTGTTTGCTGTTCTTAAACTAAAACTAAAGTTTAATCTGCTATTAAACAGTATCTAATATGTCCATTATTTAGTACAATATGAGAATATGTCAAATAATAGCGAAAAAATAGAAGTTGAAGGGGTCGTTTTAGAAACTTTCCCCAATGCCAGTTTTAGAGTTGAAATTGCTCCCGGTAAAGTTATTTTGGCGCACATATCGGGTAAAATGAGAATTCATCATATAAAAATTTTGCAAGGCGATAAAGTTAGAGTTGAATTGTCTCCTTATGATTTGTCGAGGGGCAGAATAACTTATCGTTCAAAATAAGTAAAAAAAGTTAAGAGTTTATAGAGGAGTTATAATCAATGAAAGTTAGAGCCAGTGTAAAAAAGATTTGCAATAAGTGCAAAATTGTAAAAAGAAAAGGCGTGGTAAGAGTTATTTGTTCGGAGCCTCGTCACAAACAGAGACAAGGGTAATTGTAGCACTGTTTTCATTCGCGCAAATTATTACTGTTTTTATTAATTAAAAAGAAAAAGTTTAGGAGAGTCATATGGCAAGGATAGTTGGATTGGATTTACCGAGAAACAAGAGAATAGATATCGCATTGACTTATATTTTTGGCATAGGCGATACTTTAGCCAAAAAGATTTTAAAAGAATTGGGAAATCAAGTAGACCCTGCAACCAGAGTTAGAGATCTAACTGAAGAACAAACAGGTCTTATTAATTCGCTGATTATTAAAGAGTACAGGGTGGAAGGTGAATTAAGAAGAGAAATTTCTCAAAACTTAAAAAGATATATTGAAATAGGCAGTTATAGAGGCATAAGACACAGAAAAAGTCTGCCTTCTCGCGGACAGAGAACAAAAACCAATGGTAGAACAAGACGTGGAAGAAGAAAAACCATAGGTTCTGGCGCCGGTAAATAAAGATTTATTAGAAATGTCCTCGCAGTTTGTTAGGTTATGATGGAATGTGGAGGACAAAATTACAGGAGGTTGTTTTAAAATTATATGAGCGACGATAAAAACACAAAAGGCGGAAGTTCCAGACGTCCTGCTAAGAAAAAACACTATGGAACGATAGCATTTGGAAAAGTTTATATTAACTCTTCCTTCAATAACACTTTGGTAACCATAACAAATGAAAGAGGAAATGTTTTATGCTGGTCAACATCCGGCGCCAATGGCTTTAAAGGCTCAAAAAAAGGCACACCGTTTGCGGCGCAAATAACCGCATCAAAAGTTGCGGCAAAAGCTATTGAATATGGAGTCAAACAGGCTCATATTCTTGTCAATGGCCCCGGCCCCGGTAGAGAAACGGCCATTAGAGCCATATCTCAAGCCGGTATTCATGTTATGAGCATAAAAGATGTAACTCCTCTTCCACATAATGGATGCAGGCCGCCAAAGCCCAGAAGAGTTTAACGATAGAAGCAAGAGGCAAGAGTTCTAAGGAATTTCCTTACACATCTGATTTTAGCCCTCTGATTTCCAGCTTCTAATTTACCAGGAGGTTTAGTACCAATGTCAAGATATACAGGACCTAGCTGCAAAAAATGCAGAAGACTTAATGAAAAGCTGTTTCTTAAAGGAAGCAAATGCTACAACAATTGTGTTGTGGATCGCGTAAAAGCGAGTAGAGATAATAAATTTTCCGGTCGTCGTAAAAAAACATCGGATTATGCCAAACATCTTAGAGAAAAACAGATAGCTAGATTTTCCGCGGGAATATGTGAAGCGCAATTTAAACGGTTTTATTCCATGGCTACAAAAGTCAAAGGACAAACCGGAGAATCCTTTCTTAAATTTTTAGAAATAAGATTGGACAATATAGTTAGGAGAATGGGTTTTGCCGTTTCATTAAAAGCCGCTCGTCAGATGGTAAATCATGGCGATGTGAAAGTTAATGGCAGAGAAGTTTCCATTCCTTCTTATATTCTTAAACCCGGCGACACTATTAGTGTTGATTCCAAAATAGCCGAGAGATTTATTATTAAACAGGGGCTTGAACATGCCGATAAAGGCGCTTTTCGTCCAAGTTTCTTAAGTTTTAATCCCGAGACTCTTACGGGAAAAGTTGAACGTTGGCCCGATAGAAGCGAAGTTTCCATAAAAGTCGACGAACAACTCATAGTTGAATATTATTCTAAATAAGTTTAGGAGGCATTACATCATGACTCAAATTTTTTCAAAAGAACTTCATATACCGGAAGGTATTATCGTAGACGAGAAGACCGAAACCAAAAGTTACGCTAAATTTACAGCGGAACCTTATGAAAGCGGCTATGGCCATACTGTGGGCAATTCTATAAGAAGAGTTATGCTTTCAAGTTTAGATGGTGCGGCTATCGTTGCTGTCAGAATTAAAGGCGCGACTCATGAGTATTCAACAATCAAAGGTGTTCAAGAAGATGTTATTAATATACTTTTGAACTTGAAAAAACTCAGGCTTAAAATGACCGGTGATGGTCCTGAGACGCTTTATGTTTCACTTAAAGGGAAAAAAGAGGTTAAAGCTTCCGACATAAGGGAAAATGCCAATATCAAAATTATCAATAAAGACCTTATTATAGCGCATCTTGAATCCGGAACGGAATTTGAGGCTGAATTTGAAATAGCCAGAGGATCAGGATATCTCACCAGCGAAGAAATTAAGGCTAAAATAAATCTTCCCGCGGAATTTATTCCCATGGATTCACTTTTTTCCCCGATACAGAAAGTTCATTATTCGGTGGAAAATGCCAGAGTCGGTCAAAGAACCGATTATGACAGGCTTGTAATCGAAGTTTGGACAGACGGCACTATAACGCCCGCTAAGGCGGTCAGTCAAACTGCTTCTTTGCTTAAAAAATCTTTAGTGCCTTTTATGGGCGGAAAAGATAAACCTGAAACAGTGAAAGTTGAGGCTTCTGAAAAAGATTCTCAGACAACAAGCTCCGATTCGGATATGAATGAACAGGGAGTTGAAATGATTGAACTTTCATCCCGCGCTTCAAATTGTTTAAAGGTCGCCGGCATAAGAACAATTGGCGAGCTTATTCACAGAACAGACGAGGACTTGTTAGCGGTTAAGAATTTCGGAAAGAAATCTCTTGACGAAATAAAAGAGAAACTCGTAGAAATGGGTTTAGGCCTTGGTATGAAGGCTGAATAAAAATAAGAAGCAAGAGGCAAGAGGCAAGAAATAAGATTTATAGGGAACTCTTTATATATCTGACTTCCGGCTTCTGATTTATGACCTCTATTTTTTTTGGAGATTAATATGATTAAAAATTTAGGACGCAAAAAACTATCCAAAACAGGTTCTCATAGAAAGGCAATGTATATAAATATGACTCATAGCCTTATAATGGGAGAGAAAATAAAAACCACATTGCCCAAGGCTAAAGAATTAAGGGGTTTTGTGGATAGAATTATCACAGATGCCAAGAAAGGAAAAAAGATGGAAGTCAGAAAGCTTGTAAAAGACAGGCCGGCATATGATAAATTATTTGATGTTCTTGCTCCTCGGTATAAAGAAAGACAGGGTGGTTATACCAGAGTTATAAGAATCGGCTTTAGAAAAGGCGATGACGCTGAAATAGCGATGATTAAATTGGTGGATTAAATGTTTGATTACTTTTTTAGTTTTTTTTCCAATGATATCGGAATAGATCTGGGAACAGCAAATACTCTAGTCTATGTTAAAGGCCGAGGGATAGTTTTAAGAGAACCTTCCGTAGTTGCAATCGATAAAGAAAAAAGAAAAGTGCTTGCTGTTGGCAGTGAAGCTAAGATGATGCTTGGCAGAACTCCGGCTAATATAACAGCGGTTAGGCCTTTGAAAAACGGGGTCATAGCTGATTTTGAAGTTACGCAAGAAATGATTAAGTATTTTATTAGAAAGGTTCACAATAGAAAGAACCTCCTTCATCCCAGAATAGTTATAGGAATTCCCGCTCGAATAACAGAAGTTGAAAAAAGAGCGGTTCAAGAGTCGGCTGAGCAAGCCGGCGCGCGCGAAGTTTATTTAATTGAAGAACCAATGGCAGCCGCCATAGGTTCGGATTTACCTGTTTCAGAACCCCATGCCAGCATGATTTGTGATATAGGCGGCGGTACTACGGAAATAGCTGTTATTTCGCTTGGCGGAATGGTTGTGGCTAGATCTTTAGATATTGCCGGCGATGAAATGGATGAATGTATTGTTCAATATTTTAGAAAAAAACATAACTTGGTCATAGGCGACACCACAGCGGAAGAAGTAAAAATGAAAATTGGTTCAGTCTTCCCTCTTAAAGAAGAAAAAACCATAGAAGTTAAAGGAAGAGACCAAGGCAAGGGTTTGCCTAAAACCATTCTTGTTACATCCGAAGAAATAAGACAAGCTTTAATGGAGCCCGTTCGTATGATAGTGGAAGCTTTAAAGCAGACTTTAGAAGAAACTCCGCCGGAATTGGCGGCTGATTTGATAGATAGAGGAGTAGTGCTTGCCGGAGGAGGATCTTTGATAAAAGGATTTCCTGAATTACTTAGGCAAGAGACAGAGCTTCCTGTTCATAGGGCGGCTGATCCTTTGAGTTGCGTGGCTTTAGGCTGCGGAAAATTTTTAGAGGAACTTGATAATATACAGCAAAAAACCGATTTTCTTGGTGGTTATCGCAAATGATAAACCATATTAATTATACGAGTAAGAGAGCTTTATTAAAATATCATCTTTGTTTGTTTAACTTCAGCGAAACTTCTTCCAGACTCTTTACTTTTTCTTAAATCGGTCTTTTTCGTCTCGTTTCTCCCCGATATTTGAGGGAATTGATGAATAGTTTTAAGACTGAAGACAGTCAAAATATAACAAAAATCGTTTTAGTGGTGTATTTATTCCTAGCCTGTTTTCTCCTTATTTTTCCATCATCTAATTTTGTTCATTCCGCCAGAGCATTATTCAGTTATGTTCTTTATCCATCTCTTAACTACGGAGCCAAGTCCGAATTTTATTTACGTAATATTCCCAAAAATATTTCAAATCTTCTTAAAACCGATCAGGAAAACCGTCGTCTTTCAGTTTTGCTTAATGATAATAAGATTGCCTTAAACCATGCCGGCACGCTTATAAAAGAAAATGAGAGACTAACTAAGCTTTTGGGAGTAAGTTCTTCTTTTGCTTGGAATGGAACTTGGGCCAGAATCATTAATAAAAGTCCTAATAATTGTTATGGTTCATTGTTTGTTGATAAAGGCGTCGAACAAGGTATTACAGTTAATTCAACGGTGATAGCCGCGGATGGTGAGACAGTTGGTTTGGTTGGCAGAGTTTTCGAAGTATATAATAATTTTTCCAAAGTGGTTTTAGTTACTGATAATAGATTTTCTTCTGTGGGTGTTTTTGGAAGAGAGGAAACGGAAAGTCTTATAGAGGGGCGTGGCACGGAACTCTTAAAAATGAGCCATATTCCCATCAAGGCGGATATAGAGCAAAACACTGAAGTTTTTACTTCAAGAACCAGTATTCTTTTTCCACAGGGCATTTCAATCGGGAAGGTTTCTAAAATATATTCCAAGGATATGGTTATGAATTTTATGGTGGCGGATCTTTTTCCAACTATCGGCATTAATGCCATTAAAGAGGTTTATATTATTTCCAGGATTTTACCGAAGGAAATGGGAAATATTAATAATTTGAGGAATTAAAAAATAATGAAATTTTTAGGAAATATATTTATATTTATTTTTGTAACTATCTTATATTGGTTGTTTGCCAATAATTTTTTATTTATGTCCATAGCTTCAAATATACTTTTTACATCAGCGGTAAGTTTGGCCATACTTTTAAATCCCGTAGTAGCTCTAAGTTTTTGTTTTTTTTGGGGGCTTTATGCGGATATTATGGGGGCCAATGCTTTTGGCGCCTATGCTTTGATTTATACAGTTATATGTTATGTGGTGCATATTAGTAAAAAGCGTTTTGATTTTGATTTGCCAATTCCTCAAATTATTCTTGTTTTCGTTTTATCTGTTTTGGCATTTTTATTTCATCAGCTTTTATCTTTGGTATTTACAGATATTAATCCATTGCAATTAAAAAGTTTGTTTATAGAGCCGATTATCAATTCTCTATTGATACCTTTTATCTTTGCCATTTTTTATTATCTGAGAAGGAAATTAAAAATCCTATGATTGGAAAGCAGTTGCCTCGTTCTCGGTTGAATTTTTTAAAGATTTCGGTTTATGTCTTGAGTTTTCTTTTTGTCTTAAAAGTTGTGAATCTTCAGATATTAAGACATGACTATTATAAAGGCATAGCGGAGAGGAATAAAACTCAAATTATTTCTCAAACAGCTTCCAGGGGAAGAATATTTACAAAAGATAAAGTTCTTGTTAGCGGGAGTCGACCTTCTTTTTCTCTTGTTTATTTTCCTTTTGGCGATGTGTCATCTATATATGCTGAAAATTTATCTAACACACTTTCAAAATATTTAAATATACCTCTTTCGGAGATTAGAAAAAAGCTTTTCCTGGCGGTAAAAAGGGGCACGCCGGTAAGAATTGCCGAAAATTTATCCGACCATAGCATGTTTCTGGTTAATGAACTTAAAACAGTTTATCAGGGGATTAATATTATTACCGAGGCGCAAAGATTTTATCCTATGAATGGATTTTTAAGTCATCTTGTAGGATATATCGGCAAAATCAGTCCCGGTGAATGGAAATATTTGCGTAATAATAAAAATTACAGCATGGATTCCTATATAGGCAAGACAGGTATTGAAAAAAGATTTGAAAAAGATTTAAAAGGGGAAGATGGCGGTGTGTATTTGGAGGTTGATTCTAAAGGCCGGCTTATGCAAATCTTGGAAGGAAAGAAAAGTGTTAGAGGTTCAAATATTTATTTAACCATAGATTCCAAAGTCCAAGCGGCTGCTGAAGAAGGCTTAAGGGCGACAGGAAGCGGCAGTGGAGCTGTTGTGGCTATTGATCCCCGTAATGGCGCTATTTTGGCTTTTGCCTCTTTGCCGGATTATGATTTAAACGCTTTTGTTAAAGGCTCGGGGCCCGGTAAAAACCTTAAAAATATTAAGGAATTTAATTATGCCACGCAAGGCACCTTTCCGCCGGCCTCAACATTTAAAATAATAGTCGCGGCTGCGGGTCTTGAGACGGGAAAAATTGATTTAAATGAAAAGACTATGTGTCCCGGCTATTTTGACGCCGGGGCTAGAGTTTTTAAATGCTGGAAGAAGACAGGGCATGGTTTAATGGATTTTTATGAAGGTATGACTCATTCCTGTGATGTGTATTATTATATTCTTGGCATAAAAACAGGGCCTTTAAGTATTGAGAAAATGGCCAAAAAATTCCGGCTTGGAGTTCCCACAGGCATTAAAATGCCGAATGAAAAATTCGGCAATGTCTTCGGTCCTTCTCGAAGAGCTAAGAAAAAAAGCTATTGGTTTATAGGTGATACTCTTAACTTAAGTATAGGGCAGGGGGAAATGCTGGTTACTCCCATTCAGATGGCGCAAGTTATAGCGGCTGTAGCCAATAAAGGTAAATTCTGGCAGCCTTATTATGTTGATGAAGTGGTGAATTTAAAGGGTTATAAAACATTTGCTTCAAAACCTAAACTTGTAAGTGAGATAAATTTAAAAGAATCCACATGGGAGCACTTAAGAGAATCTCTCAAAAGAGTTGTTTTGCAGGGAACAGGTTATTCCGCCAGGGTAAAAGGCGCAAATGTTTATGGTAAAACGGGAACAGCTCAAAATCCACATGGAGAAGATCATGCCTGGTTTGTATCTTTTGCTCAAATAGATGATAAGCCTTCGGAAATTGCGGTTTGTGTTTTAGTTGAACACGGGGAACATGGCTCATCGGCTGCAGCGCCAATCGCTAAACGCGTTATGATAGCCGCGCTTAGAGATAAACTGCCGCTATCGCGGCAGGTCACAAGTTACAAGTCTCAAGTCACAAGAAACGGAGAAGAAACTCAACGGGAAACAGGTGGCAGTGAGGCAGTTCAACAGCTTGATGACACGCAGAAAATACAAGGGCAACAAGGTGCACAGGCACAGAGAAACAAAGACATCGAGACGCAAAGTAGTGATGAGATAGAGCAGGAAGAACTCAGGCAGGTAAATTAAGAAATGTTTTTAAAGAGATCAAAAATAAAGAAAAGCAGAATAGATTGGTTCTTTTTGGGAGCTATAGCGATATTATTGACAATAGGAACAGTATCTATTTTTTCTTCAGTGGTTGCTCTTCCTAATCAGGCTAAAATTGTAAGAACACATCTTTTGGCTCTTCCAATAGCATTTACTTGTTTTCTTATTATTTGGAATTTTAATTATCAAATTTTTCAGGACCAATGGAAAATTGTTTATGCCGCGATGCTTATAGCTTTAACGGCGGTATTGTTTTTTGGCATTGCCGATAAAGGAGCGCAATCCTGGTTCAGATTACCATTTTTTTCCGTGCAGCCTTCGGAGTTTGTAAGGATAGGCTTGATACTTGTTATGGCAAATTATCTTGATAAAAATATTAGTAAGATAAAGGAATTTTCAACGGTTTTAATTGCCTTACTGATATCGGCGCCTATTTTTTTCCTGCTTATTAAACAACCTGATTTTTCAGCTATTTTGACAATGCTGCCCATTGTTTTAATAATGCTTTTTTGCGCGGGCGCGCGTTTATTTCATATTTTTGTAATTATGGGTTTTGCTTTTATAACCGCTTTATTGCCGATTTTATGGACGATTGTAGATTTAAATCCCGGGCTTACTCAAAATTTTTTTATTAATTTCTTTTATAATCTCTCTAGCCTTAATTGGTACTTGGCCGGGGTTATAGCGGTCATGATTTTTTCCACCTATTTATTGTGGTTTGTCTTTTCACAGTTTTACCGAAATATATCTAAATTTTATTTTGTTGGCTTGGCATTAGTAATAACATTTGGTTTGTTTTCAGGTATCACCGTGAAAAAACAAATGAAATATTATCAGCAAAAGAGGCTCGAAGTATTTCTTTCTCCAAATACCGATCCGAAGGGAGCCGGCTATAATTTAATTCAGGCGCAGGTAGCCATAGGTTCGGGCGGGCTTATGGGGAAAGGGGTTTTTTCCGGAACTCAGGCAAAATTGGGTTTTGTTCCCGAGAGGCATACTGATTTTATTTTGGCGGTAATAGGCGAGGAAATGGGATTTATTGGCATAATATTGGTCATGGGTTTGTATATTTTTTTGATGAGAAGAATTATAAGCACCGCTTATATGGCTAGAGATAGATTTGGCTATTTGGTGAATTGCGGTATATTTGGAATGTTTATGGTTTATTTCAGCGTTAATTTCGGTATGCTTTTGGGCTTAAATCCTGTCGCGGGCGTGCCTTTGCCTTTATTGTCTTATGGCGGCTCAAATTTGCTTTCCACCATGATAGCGATAGGAATAACTCAATCTATTTATTCCAGAAGGTATGCGTTGACATAGAGAAGCAGTTCGGAGTTGAGAGTTGAAAAGTTGAGAGTGAACAGTAATGGTCGTTCACATAGTTACCGACACTTTATGAAGTATAGCTTCGGTTACTGTCGTCGCAGAGTTTGCTCTGCTTTTAGAGTCTACAGATGTAGAAAAACAAAGAAGTCCCTTAAGTTCTCTAAACTTTGAACTTTAAACTGAATGACAAATTATGACTGAAATTGAAAATACAGATAAAGTTTTTTCTCCAAAGTATAGATTGCGGATTAAATTTTCCAGAATTGGAGCTGCGGGAAAGATGACTCACTTGGAGCAGATGAAAGAAGTTCGGAAAAGTTTTTCTTTATCGGATATTCCTGTTTTTAAGTCTAATAATAAAAGGGCTATGCCGAAAATTTCATTTGGTCCCGCCATTAGCATGGGGTATGAAAGTTTATGCGAATTTGCGGATGTATATTTAACTGCATTAACAAAAGAAAATGATATAAAAGCTATATTTGATAAAATGGAGGTTTCCGGTATTAATTTTGTTTCAGCTAAAAGGATTCCTTTATTTTTTCCTTCATTGGAATCAAGTGTGGATGCTGTTGAATATGAAGTAAAGGGAGAGTTTCCCGAAGATTTTTCTCAAGATAAAATAAAGCTGGCTCTTAAAAAGAGTGAATTGTTTTTTGAGAAGATTAAAGAAGGCAAGAGCGTAAAAAAAATAAATTTCAGACCGCTTATAATTAAAATGGAGTACGACAAAGAGGAGAGTAAGGTAGTTTTGGTTTTAAAAATTAAACCGGGTTTTAATATCAAGCCTGAAAACGCCCTGAGTGTTATTGCCGGAAATTCGGCTAAAATAAAGGGTATCTTAAAAAAACAACTTTACTGGATTAATTCCGGTGGAGAATTCGAGGTTTTCTAATATGAATAAGAAAGTTACAGAGTCGTCTAATAAAAAAGAAGTTTCACAAACAAAAGCTAAGGTTAAAAAAGAGATATTTGCCAATACTTCTTTTGAAGAAACAAGAATTGCCATTATGGAAGATGATAATTTGGCTGAGCTTTTCTGGGAAAGACGCGGGACAGCCAATATTGTAGGCAATATTTATAAGGGCACGGTAGAAAATGTTCTTCCCGGAATATCAAGCGCGTTTATAAATATAGGGCTTGATAAAAATGCTTACATATATATATCAGATGTGCTGGGCAATCAGAGAGATGGTATAGATCGCCTGTTAAAAAGAAATAAGCATGTGATGATACAAGTGGCTAAGGATGCAATCAGCACTAAAGGAATGAAGGTTACCATGGATATTTCTTTGCCCGGCCGCTATTTGGTGCTTACCCCTTTTCAGGAGTTTGTGGGTGTTTCTAAAAATATAAATAATCATGAAGAGCGTAAAAGATTGAGTGAAATTATTAAAAAAATTGCCACATCAAATAATTTGGATAAAAAGGGTTGTATTGTAAGAACAGAGGCGGAAGGCGCCAGCGCGAAAGAGCTTGAAAGAGAACTTAAATATCTTATCCGCACTTGGGATTCTATTGTAAAGCGTTTTGAATCGACTCCTTCTCCAAGTGTTTTACATAAGGATATGGGTTTAACTCTTCAAATGGCAAGAGATATTTTATCCGATGAAGTGTCTATTTACATGCTTGATAATAAAGAAGAATATAATAATGTCGTAGATTTTGTTAAGAAAATTTCACCTGAATTAAAAGAGCGGGTTAAGCTGTATACCAATAAAACTCCTATGTTTAAGGCTTTTGATATTGAAAAATCAATTACTGAATTAAGAAAAACAAAAGTGGGTTTGCCTAATGGCGGTAGTATTATAATACAAGAAGCTGAATCTTTATGCGCCATAGATGTTAATACCGGGCGCTTTACCGGATCCCGTTCTCAAGAAGAAACGGTAACACTGACCAATGTGGAGGCGGCTAGAGAGGTCGCGCGTCAATTGCGCCTTAGAAATATAGGCGGAATAATAGTTATAGATTTTATTGATATGAAAAGGGCGTCCAACAGGCATCGTATTGTAAATACTCTTGAAAAATCGGTTAGAAGAGATAGAGCCAAAATAAGAATTTTGCCTATAACCCGTCTTGGTCTTGTTGAAATGACAAGAGAAAGGAAAAGGGAAAGTACGGTAAGTCTGCTTACTGAGGAATGCCCCGAATGTCACGGTTCAGGCAGGGTGCTTTCTTCTGAAAGTATAAGAATAAAAATCCAAAGGGAAATTCAAAATTTGACTTCAGGCCGTCCCGGTGGAAATTTAAGAATTATTGTACATCCGATGATATTTGAAATATTGAAAAAGAAACAGAATATTATTGAAAAAAATGTGCATAGAAGTGTTAAATTATTTTCAGACCCGATGCTTACATGGGAAGATTATAGATTGATACTTGAATAATAAAAGAAGCCAGAAACAAGAAGTAAGAAGCCAGAAAATAGGGGAATACCTTATAACTCTGACCTCTACTGTTTACGGAGGAATTTTAATGAGTAAATATTTGAAGATGGGAAAATTTGTTTTATTGTCATTATTGCTTTTTTATTCTATGGCTTATGCCAAGATGACTAAAGTTGTTTTTATGAAAAACGGCGCTTATGTGGGAAAAATAAGCACCTATACTCTCAACGATAAAATATATATGGATGCCACCAGAATCGCTAAGCTTTTGGGTGGTAAAATTTATTGGTATCCTGTTTCGGGAAAGCTGTTCTTTCAGATGAAAGGAAATAAAATTGTTTTTTATCGTGATAAGGACGAGATAATTTTAAATAAGAAAACAGTTGATATCTCCAGACCCTATATCGTAAGGGGAGGAAAGGCTTTTATTTTAAAGGATTTTTTAATATCCAAGTATTTTACCGAGGCTTTTAATTTTAAACTGATTTATAATGAAAAGACAGGTGTTATTGAAGAGGCTCATAAAGTTAATGTCAATTCCATGAATTACTTTTCATATAAAGATAGAACAAGAATAGTTATTTATATGTCTAAGAATTTGGAATTTAAGGCAAGTCTAAAAGAAAAAAGTCTTTTAAATATTAATATTTTGGGCGGTGTTCTCTATGATACTGATAAGGAAATCATTAATAATGGGATAATCAAGAATTTTGAGATGTTTCAAGAAAATAAATATGCCAGACTTGGAATTTCTCTTGGAGAAAATTTTAAGGAATATAAAACTTTTACTTTAAAAAATCCCGATAGAATAATTCTTGACATATATGGCGTAAATGCCGTTGGAAATAAAAATGATATAGCTCCCGCTATTATTAAGCCGGATGCTCAATCTCCCGCCGCAGCTGATATTCCCGTTATAACTCCGGAAATTACCGTTAATGGCGGCGCAAGTTCAATAAAGCCCGGCGTTCTTGGTTCTCCTTCCGTTTTGTCAGATATTGAGCCGGCTTCCGGCAAAGAGGAAGAGGGCTTAAAAGAATTATCTGGTCAGGCGCAACCGAATATTCCCGATAAAATGGTTGTGAGTAAATCGGGAATAAAAAAAATTGTTATAGATGCGGGGCATGGCGGAAAAGATGGCGGTGGTCGTCAGATATTCGGTCTAAAAGAAAAAACCTTGAATTTAAAAGTGGCGAAACTTCTTTTGTGGAAACTTGAAAAAGTGAAAGGCTTTAAGGTTTTAATGACTCGTGATTCGGACAAATTTGTTCCTTTGCGCAAGAGATCTAAAATTGCCAATGATTATGGCGCCGATTTATTTATATCCATTCATGCCAATGCTTCAAGGCATAATAGGAATCAGGGTTTTGAAATATATTTTATGAGTGAGAATGCCTCAGACCCTTGGGCGGCGGAAGTGGCGGATTATGAAAACTCGGTACTAAGATTTGAAGAAAAAGTAGAAGAGCCGGATGCGGCGGCTTTGCTTTTACATTCACTCGCGAGAAATGAATATATGAATGAGGGAAGCAAGTTAGCGGGTTATGTTGCCAAAGAATTTGATAAGCGGACTCCTTTTGTAAATCGAGGCGTTAAGCAAGCGGCATTTTATGTTTTAAGGGGAACTTATGCTCCCGGCATTCTTGTTGAAATGGGTTTTATGACTAATCGCAAGGATCAGACCAATTTGTGTAAACTTAGCGTGAGAAAGAAAATAGCCGATGCCATATATAGAGGCGTGCTTGATTATGCCAAGATGAAAAAGTGGAAATAGCTCTCCTCTGCCAATGATGCGGTTGGGGACTTGGACATCTGATGCACATAGCGCTTGATACCCTCTGCAAATTCCAGAGGAATTTAAAATGCGAGGGCAGGCGGCGGTGGCATAGCCAACCCAGTGTAGACTTGAACGAAACCCGATAATCGAATCCCAAACACCTTAAATTTAGGCTATACAATTATGAGTACTATCACAGATAAATTACTTAAAGAAGCCGGGGTGCTAAAGGCGCGAGGGCTTTTTGATAAATCTAAAAGATTGATCAAAAGAATTCTTTTACTAGAACCTTCCTGTGCGAAAGCATATATTTTATCCGGCGACATAGAGCGCGAAAATAGAAATTTAGATGCCGCAATATCGTTTTATAATAAGGCGGTAAAAATAGATGAAAAATGTTTTCAAGGATGGATTCATTTGGCTGTTTGTTATAAAAACAAAGAGTTACTGACGCAAGCTCAAAAGGCGGTAATACAGGCTATTAAATTAGACTCTCATATCCCGCACAATTATGAGGTATTTGCTGATATTATGCTTGAAAAAGGTGATATAAATAAAGCCTTTCAATCAATAGAAATAGGCATAAAGCGGTGTCAAAATAAACATAGGCTTTATTATTTTCTCGCGAAAATTTTAATGAAAAACGGAGATTATAAGCGTTCAAAAAAAGAGCTGATGAAGGCAATTAAAATAAAATCAAACTTTTTGGACGCGTATTCCCTTTTGCTTAGTCTTGCCCAGAAACATGATAATACGCGCGAAATGTTAAAAGTGCTCAGTCAGGTTGAGGTAAATTGTCAAATTAAGGACTACCGTGTATGCATAAATAGTCTTGCTAAATATTTTCGTGAAAAAGCGGATATCAAACATTTGAGAATAGTTTTAAAAAAGTTCATCCTGGCAACGCCTTCGCGGGAAAGAATTTCTTTAGATTGTTTTAGGGCATATTGCGCTCTTGAAAAATATTCCGATGCTTTTAAGGTAGGGGAAGGCTTGTTTTCAGTAAAGAAAATTGATGGTGGTTTAAGTGTGGTTTGTAATCCGTGGTTGGATGATAGGGTAGCGCCGAAATCATTTTGGAAGAAACAGTTTTCAGTAGTATCGAATACTTGCGTGGAAAATAAGTATAAAGTTTGGAAAGTTTTTTATTTAACTCTTATTGAGAAAAAGCTCGATTACGATAAGAGTTTGATTGAAATTAAAAAAATTTGCCGTCAATTTAAGGGGCGTTACAGATGGATGAGATTTTCGTTGATTCCGTACTTCTTTAGATATGATTTAAGGTATATGCTAAAAGAGTTGTCTGGTATTGTTGATTGTATTCCTCATGATTATCTTGTGCGTTGTAGGAACGGAGAAGCTCTGTTATCTGCCGGGAGAACCGTTGAGGGATTTAAACAGTTTGAAACAGCAATTGCGATGAATGATAGCGCTAGAGGAGATATAGAAGCATGGAAAGGAGAAATGCTTCTTATGACCGGAGAATATAAAAAAGCTTTTGAAAGTCTTGAAATAGCAGTGAGGTTAAAAGCCGCCTGCGCTTTGTGCTGGAGAAGTGTGGCTTATTTTAAAATGGGGCATATTCAAGAGTCTCTTAATGATTTTGGGCAGGTTGTTGAAAAATTCCCCGAGGACATTGAAGCCAGGGTGTGGAAGGCGGAAATTTTAAGAACATTGGGCAGATTTAATGAGTCGCTTGAAGATTTAAATTTTATAATTAAAAATCGTTCGGATTATAATTTTGCATTATTCAATCGCGCGCTTGTATATTATGAACTAGGCGATTATAGAAATATGCGGAAGGATTTCGTTAAGATTGACAGTAAGTTAATAGGTATTATTTCGATTAGATTGAGAATTAAAAAAACAAAGAAAATTAATTCGTCACAAATTTATAAAATATTGAGGATGGGTTTAAAAATGGCAAAAGGAAATCGCCGCGCAGAAAAATATCTCTTGCAAATTCAATTTCCAGAGTATAAAAGTGAAAGTACCGGTGAGGTGTTAATAGGTTTATGATTGATAAAAAAAATCCTATTGGCATATTTGATTCCGGTTTCGGCGGGCTTACTGTTTTTAAAGCTATTAGAAAATTAATGCCCGGTGAAAATATTATTTATTTTGGAGATACCGCCAGAGTTCCTTATGGGAGTAAATCCGCAGATTCAGTAATAGAATTTTCCGAGCAAATTTCCTCCTATTTGATATCAAGAAAAATTAAAATACTTGTGGTGGCTTGCAATACTTCAAGCGCTCTTGCCCTTGAGAAATTAAGAAAAAAGATAAAAATTCCGGTAATGGGTGTTATTGGGCCCAGCGTAAATGCTGTTTGTGCGAATGCTCAAAATAAAAAAATTCTTATTCTGGCTACAACTTCAACCGTTAAGAGTCGAGCCTATTCAAAACAATTAAATAAAAAAAATAAGAAGTTTTTAATTTATGAAAAAGCCTGTCCTCTTTTTGTTCCAATTATTGAAGAGGGATGTGCGGGAAAGACTTTTGCCAAGCAAATAGTAAAGGAATATTTATTGCCTTTGAAAAAAAATAAATTTGATGCAATGATATTGGGTTGCACGCATTATCCTATGCTGAAAAAAGTAATTAAAGAGGTGATAGGCAAGAAGGTTGCCGTGATTAATTCTTCAGCGCAAGTGGCGCAAGAAGTCTATGAAAAATTATTTGATTTAAATATGCTTAATAAATCAAAAAAAGGTTTTGAGCGATTTATAGTAAGCGATGATCCGAAAAAGTTTATGGCTTTAGCCGGTAAATTGCTTAATATTGAAATTAAAAAATTGGAAATCAAAAGATTTTAATAATAGCTGAGTATAGTATGGATAATAGAACCATTCCGTGGTATTTGGAATGGTTTTTTTAAATTTGATAGAATATGTTTTTAATTAGTGAGGTTTATATGAAAAGAAAAGCATTGGTTAAACATCTTATGCAGCAAGGCTGCAAACTTTTAAGAGAAGGCGGTAAGTATTCCATTTTTGTTAATGCCACTACCGAGAAGGAAGTTCCTGTAACCAGGCATACGGAAATCGCTGATTTTACCGCAAGAAAAATATGTAAAGACTTAGGTATAAAGCCCACCCGATGAGATTATTTTCATCAAACAATGGGATAAAATCCTTTTTGGTTTTATTTTCTTTTATTCTTCTTTCAGCTTGCGCAAGTAAAATGAATCTTATTCAAACGGGGCCATGGCATGGCGCGCGTGATGTGAAGGGTATTAAATATTTTGCAAGCAAAAACCAAATTAAAAAGTCTTGGATTGCCATAGCTGTCGTTCGCGGGGATAAGGTTAATCCATCCAATAGAAAAAAAATAAAAAAAGAGATTGAGAGAGCAAAACAAATGGCCGCGGATGTAGGTGGTGATGGGGTGGTATTGGTTGAGAAAAGGGTTAGCAAGAAAACAGCTCTTTTTGCTAAAGATATAGGAAAAGTTTTTATAACGGGTATTGTGATACAGTATGTTACCGAAGAACAAGCAAAACAAAACCAATGATTTTTCCATTAAAGTTGCTTACGAAGCCGATGAAATTAAGAAATGGACGGGAAGAGTCATTGTTGTAGATTTATTCAGGTTTTCAAATACCGTCTGCGCTCTTATGGCCGGCGGAAGAAAAAATATAAAAATATATTCAGAGCCTAAGCTTGCTGCTGCCGCTAAAAAATTAAAACAAAACACCGATTTGTTTTCCGAAATAGACATTCCTTTTATCGAGAACAGATATGATAATTCTCCATATCTAGCCCTTAATCTTAAAGAAAAAAATAGAGATACCGTTATAGTTACCCGTTCGGGTTCAAAAACGGTTATGGCTTCAGGCTGCGCAAAAGAAATAATTATAGGTTGTTTCGCCAATATACCGCTACTTTGTGAGTATGTATTAAAAAATAAAATGGACACCTTGATTGCGCCCGCTTGTATTTTTTATGACAGAAATCATGTTGAAGATTTTATATGTTCAAGAACATTGCTGGACGCGTTTAATGGGAAAGATACTTTTCAGGCGGCTCTTGAAGAAATATATAAAACTCCCAGGATTCTTGATTTGATTGCTTTAAGGCCGGAAACGGGAAGAAAAGATATTGAAATGATATTGAAAAAAGGAACAATGAAAATTTTACCTAAGGTTAGCATAAAGGGAGTTTTTGCCGAGGCAATTAATTTATATGATGAAAACAAATAAAATAAACCGGCTTTTTTTAAAAGAAGAAAAAATCGGCGAGCAAAAAGTAAATATTATTCGTCTTATCGCTATTACCGTATTTTTTGTAAATGAAATATTCAATTATTATATTACGGGCGTGGTCCAATCGAATTTGCATTTTCGCACTTTATGGATAATTGTTTGTTGGGAAATATTTGCCATTGTTGCATGGCACAAGATTAACAGGCGCGGTATTTATATGCGCTGGATGAAATATGTTTCCACAGGCTTTGATGCTTTTTTTCTTACTTTTGCCATAATAGCGCTTGAGGCCAATAGCGGAGCTTTAATTTCCCTGTATTATATTTTGATAGTAAATTCAGCTCTTCGGTACAGCCAGCGAGCGATACTGGCAGCTACGGGATTTTCTACCATTGGTTACGCTGTGGTATGGTATTTTTCCTTTGGGAATCCCAATATTATTCCTGTTCCGTTTTATGCGGCTGTTATTTATGTAAATGCCATGATTGTAACGGGGCTGGTTGTGGGTTATGTAGTGAAAGGTATGCGGAAACTTGTGCTTGAGTTCGCTGAGAATCTTGTCCATAGAGAATTGGCTGAGAACGCTTTATTAAGATATGTTTCAAAACAGGTTTCACAGCAGATACTTAATTCATCCGATATAGGTGAGAGTATGCGTGTTGGCAGGCGCACTCATGTGGCGATTTTAATTTCAGATATTCGCAATTTTACGCCTATGGCGGAATTGATGAAGCCTGAAGTCTTATTGGAATTATTAAACAGTTATTTCAGCCGCATGGTGGATATAGTATTTAAATATGACGGAACATTGGATAAATTTGTAGGTGATGCGCTTATTGTAGTTTTTAATGATCCTTTTGATCAGCCCGATGCTGAGAAACGCGCCGTAAAATGCGCCGTAGAGATGCAAAGGGAAATAAAGAATTTTAATTTGGAGCAGGAAGGTAAAGGCAAAAAAACACTGGGTGTTGGCATAGGTGTTCATTGTGGACCGGTTGTGGCGGGAAATGTCGGCTCCGAGTCCAGAATGGATTATACGGTAATAGGTAATACAGTTAATTTTACCGCGCGTTTACAAGGCGAAGCGCCCGCCGGAGCTGTGCATGTATCTCCTGAAGTAAGAAAAAAAACATTATCGGATTTTAATTATCGCAGTTTGGGCGGAAAGAAATTTAAGGGTTATACTGAAGATACCGAGATATACGAATTAGTGGATTAATTCTTTTCCGAAATGTAAAGAGATATAAAATAGTGGGAGCGCGATATATGAAAAATAAGAAAAAAGCGGTAATTATGTTTTCGGGCGGCCTTGATTCCACCGTTGCCTTATGTTGGGCTTTGGCCAAAGGGTATGAATGTTTTGCGATAACCATTTCATATGGCCAAAAACATATTAAAGAGAAAAAAAGCGCTAAACGCATTGCCAAATTATTGGGGGTTAAGTTATTTGATTTGACTTTGGATTTACCCTGGCTTACAAGCAGTTCCCTGGTAGCTAAAAATAAAAAAATTCCAAATTTTAAAGTTTCTGAAATAAATGAAAAAACAATTCCATCCACTTATGTGCCGGGTAGGAATCTCATGTTTACTTCCATAGGAGTTTCTTTAGCCGATTCAATTAAAGCAAGCGCGGTAGTTTTAGGGCCTAATATTGTGGATTATTCCGGTTATCCGGATTGTCGTCCCGTGTTTTATAATGCTTTGGAAAAAGCGGTGAATTTCGGTACGGAAGTAGGTAGCAAAGGCGGAAAAATAAAACTGCTTATGCCATTGATTAAAATGAGTAAAGCGGATATTGTAAAACTTGCGATAAAATTAAAAGCGCCGCTCAAATATACATGGTCTTGTTATTCGGGTTTAAGGCGACCTTGCGGTGAGTGTGATTCATGTAAACTTAGAGCTAAGGGATTTGCCGCGGCGGGCATTAAGGACCCCGCATTAATAAAATGATTAAAGCTATGATAACAGAAATATTTTGTTCAATTCAAGGCGAGGGTTTATATCTTGGTCAAAAACAGATTTTTGTGAGATTCGCGCATTGCAATCTTGATTGCGATTATTGCGATGAGCCTAAGGTTAAAGATAAGGACGGCTTTTCCGAGCAATCGGTGGACGAAGTTATGGAAAAGATAAAGTTAATCCAAAAAAAAGAAAATCCCGAAGCTGTTTCATTAACCGGAGGGGAGCCTTTATTACAGGCAGCTTTCATAGAAAAACTTTTGCCTAGGATTCAAAAAACGGGGCTTCAAATTCATTTGGAAACAAATGCCACTTTATTTAAAGAGTTTGAAAAAATATTTGAAACAATGGATGTGGTTGCCGCTGATATAAAATTGCCAAGCGCTACCGGAAAATTTCTTTGGCTGGAACATGAAAAGTTTCTGCGTTTAGCGCCCAAAAAAACTTTTGTAAAAATTATTCTTACTTCAAATTCAGAAATCAATGAAATTCAAAAAGCGTTTAATATTATAAATAAAGTTTTTCCTAAAATGCCGGTATTTTTACAGCCTGTAACTGAAACTGGGAAGATAAAAAAACCGGGAAAAGACTTTTTTGACAGCATCGAAAAAATTTCTTTAAATATGAAAATAAATTATAAAATTTTACCTCAACAACATCCCATATGGGGAATAAAATAGTTTGGAGGAATTATGAGTGAAGAAACTTTTTTAATTGATTGCCCAATATGTGAAGCCCGAATAGAAGTTGAAAGAAGAACAGGCAAGGTTGTAAAGCATTGGGAAAAACCCAAACTAAAAAAAGGTGAAGATCCTTTTAAAAAAGCTCTTGAAGATATTAAAAAGAATGAAAATAAGCTGGATGATTATTTTTTAGGCGCTAAAACTTCTATGGATGATAAAAAAAAGGAACTTTTGGATAAATTTGAAAAAGAAAAGAAAAGGATTATAGATTCTGGCGATACCTCAAAACCCATTAATCCCATGGATTTGGATTAATACGGCAGAGTATAGAATAAAGAACGGAAAATGAAGAATAGAAATCCGTTAATAAAAGAATTTTTGTTTTTTTGTGATTTGTGACCTGCCACTTGAGACAGGAGTAGGTTAAAACTCTGGACTTACTGTGGCAATATATTTATAAAAAACATAAAATGTATTTTATGCATACCGATATTAAAGAAGTGCTTATAACTGAAGAACAGATTGCGGTTCGCGTTAAAGAGCTTGCCAAAAAAATAAACAAAGATTATAAAGGGCGATGTCCGGTTTTTGTTGGCGTTTTAAAAGGCTGTATATTTTTCTTATCAGACCTTTTAAAGCATATAACAATAGATTGTCATGTTGATTTTATGGGGCTTTCTTCTTATTCTGGCACTAAGTCAACCGGAATTGTAAGAACAATTTTGGATTTAAAAGAAAGCATAGAAGATAGGGATGTTATAATTGTGGAGGATATAGTTGATTCTGGCCTTTCAATGGAATATCTTCTTCATAATTTTAAGAGCAGACGGCCAAAATCAGTTAAAGTATGCACTATGCTTGATAAGCCGTCCACCAGAAAAGTGCATGTTCCCGTTAAATACGCGGGATTTGAAATTCCTGAAAAGTTTGTAGTAGGTTATGGTTTGGATTATAATGAATTGTACCGTAACTTGCCTTATATCGGAGTACTTAAAAAATCAGCTATTGAAAAGGAGAAGAAATGCCGCTAAAAAAAATCTCTAATAAAATACCCTTAAATAAAAATAATAGGCAGATTCTCTTTTGGGCCATTACTTTTCTTCTTTTTATCGCGCTCTATCATAACTTTAAAAATTTGGAAACTGTGAAACAAATTCCTTATTCGGAATTTAAGCAGAAATTAAAATCTAAAAAAATAAGCCAAGTAACCATTGCGCCCAATTTGATAAAGGGTGAGATGCAAGATAGCGGTATGGATGTTAAATTTAGAACTTTGCCGCTTCCCGATACCAATCTTATTGAAGATATGGAAGCCAGTGGCATTAAATCTTTCGCCGGAGAGGCCGATAGAAGTTGGATTCTCAGTTTGATTTTAAATGTGGGTTGGATTTTCCTTTTCATTTTTTTATGGTGGTTTTTATTTTTGAGACAAGGCCAGATGGGTGGCAAAAGCAATCCAATGAGTTTTGGCCGTTCAAGAGCTAAAGAGCAAGATGTAACAAAGCAAAAATTTACTTTTAAAGATGTTGCCGGTTGTGATGAAACTTTGGAAGAATTGATGGATATCGTGGATTATCTTAAAAATCCAAAAAAATATAAAAATTTGGGCGGTATTTTGCCGAAAGGAGTTCTTTTATTCGGCCCTCCTGGAACAGGTAAAACTTTACTTGCTAAAGCGGTTGCGGGAGAAGCTAAAGTTCCTTTTTATACAGCTTCCGGTTCTGAATTTGTTGAGATGTTTGTAGGTGTTGGCGCTTCGCGCGTAAGGGATTTATTTGAAAAAGCCAAGAAGACCGCTCCTTCGATAATTTTTGTCGATGAATTGGACGCGGTTGGACGGCGCAGATTTGCCGGTATTGGCGGCGGGCATGATGAAAGAGAGCAAACCTTAAATCAGCTTTTGGTTGAGCTTGATGGTTTTGAGGGCAATGAAAATGTTATTTTAATTGCCGCAACCAATAGGCCGGATGTGCTTGATCCCGCTTTGCTTAGACCGGGGCGTTTTGATAGGCGTATTAATGTTCCATCTCCCGATAATAAAGGCAGGGAAGAGATTTTGCAGGTTCATGCTAAAAAAATAAAACTTTCTCCCGATATTAATCTTGGAATTATTGCAAGAAGAACCCCCGGATTTGTTGGCGCTGATTTGGCCAATATTATAAATGAATCCGCCATATTTGCCGCTAGGAAAGATAAGAAATTTGTTGAGATGGAAGATATTGAAGAATCCATTGAAAGAGTTATAGCGGGGCCGCAGAGAAAATCAAGAATAATCTCCGATAAAGAGAGAAGGATTGTTGCTTTTCATGAAGCGGGTCATGCTTTGGTCGCTAAGATGTTGCCTCATACCGACCCTGTGCATAAAATTTCAATCGCGCCCAGAGGGCCAGCCTTGGGTTATACATTGCAATTGCCTATTGAAGATAAATACCTAACCACTAAGACTGAGATTTTAAATAAACTTTCTATTCTCTTGGGCGGTAGAACCGCTGAGGAAATAGAGTTTAATGAAATTACAACCGGCGCGCAGGATGATTTATCCAAGGTTACCAATTATGCGCGGAAGATGGTGCTTGAATTCGGCATGAGTGAAAAAATAGGCCTTATCACTTTAAGAAAAGATGAAGACGAAGTGTTTTTAGGAAGAGATATTACCAAACAGCCGGGTTATTCCAATGAAATGGCTAAAAATGTCGATGATGAAATTAAGAGAATAGTAAGTGAATGTCATGAAAAAACAAAAGAAATTTTAACAAAAAAAAGACATTTACTGACTGCTTTGGCTGATAGACTTTTGGAAAAAGAAGTTCTGGAATCCGAAGAAATTGACAAGATAGTTAATGGCGAAGCCGCTCCTCAAAGTGAAGCTTAATTAAAGGAATATCGATGTATCTTCAGTACGCTAAAAATATCATAGATATATTTGTTGTCTATTGTATAGTCTACCATTTGATACTTCTTATCAAGGGCACTAGGGCCATGCAAGTAATATGGGGAGTTTTTATTCTTGCCATAATTACATCCATAGCCAAACTATTGGATTTATCCGCCACTATGTGGATAATGCAACAATTTTGGCTTGCCGGTATTTTTCTTTTAATCGTAGTATTTCAGCCTGAAATACGCTCTGCTCTCGCCAATATAGGCGCTAATCCCTGGGGAAGAATTATAATGCCGCAGGAATATAAATTCATAAAAGAAATGATAAATGCTTTGCGTGTTGCCTCTCATGATAGGACGGGAATGATTATTGTTCTTGAACAAGATATGGGACTTAAAGACATTATGGATACCGGTATTATGATAAACGGAGAAGTAAGCAAGGAACTTTTGCTTACGGTATTTTTTAATAAGACTCATCTTCATGATGGAGCGGTAATAATAGGCAATAATCGTTTAATTGCCGCCAGTTGTATATTGCCTTTAACCGAACAAAAAGAGCTTTCAATGATGCTTGGCATGAGACATAGAGCAGCGCTTGGCCTTAGTGAGATTTGTGATTCAATTATCATTGTGGTAAGTGAAGAAACGGGGCAAATTGCTTTAGCCAGAAACGGTAAACTTCAGCAATCGGTGGATATTGATAAACTTGAAAACATGCTTTACACCCTTTACCGCTCAAAATCGGAAAAGACTTTACTTAGAAGGAACAGGCGATGAATTTCCCCGAGCTTATAACAAAGAATTGGCAGATTAAAATCTTATCGCTCATAATAGCTATCCTTATTTGGTATTTCAAATTCAGTAATGTATAGGGGTTTACTAAAAAATCCTAGCTGGCATATTTTTAAATGCTTTTTGCAGCTAAGTAGCCGATTTTGGTCTGCAACTTCGTTGTTCGTTATTCACAGACGGCCTATAAAGTATGCTCACTCCTTACTCCTCGTTTCGGTTCAAACTCAGCAATTTAGCAAGCAAATAGGGTTTCTTAGCAAACCCCAAAGAGTTTATAAAAATTCCATTATTTTTTTTGGAATATTTTTGTTGTTTGGAATCCTGAGCGCAAATGCCACGGATAGTTTTAATTCTGCCGGTTGGGACAGCAATAATAATTTTCCTCTTCTAGGTTCAACCGAGGCTGTGAAGGGCGGAACCATGCGTTTTTTTTGGCGCAATCATCCCACCACATTAAGGACAAATGGCCCGAATGCCAATTACTTTACCATTCAGGAAATTCACAGAGTTGTTTATGAATCCTTAGTTGACCTGCATCCCTCAACAAATAAATATATGCCCCGTCTTGCTGATTTTTGGAAGATATCAAAAGATAAAAGAAAGTTTTCATTTCATATAAATCCAAAAGCTGCGTGGGCGGATGGCAGTTCCGTTACGGCCGAGGATGTTGTAGCCAGTTGGGAATTTAGGGTTCGCAAGGATATAAAAGATCCTTATTCCATTATGATGTGGTCTGATAATTTTGAAAAACCCATAGCCAAAAGCAAGTATGTGGTTTCGGTAAAAACAAAAAAACTCAATTGGCGTTTGTTTTTATATTTCGGCAGGATGGATATATATCCGGCTAAAGAGATGAGAGCTCTTAAAGGGGAAGAATATCTCAAAGATTATAATTGGAAAATGCAAATGGGCTCGGGCCCTTATGAATTAAAGCCCGAAAATATTAAAAAAGATTATTATCTGGCTGTTACAAAACGTAAAAATTATTGGGCGGAAGATGAAAGACGAAATATAGGTGTTAATAATTTTGACAAAACAGTGTGGCGCATAATATTGGATGAGGAATTGGCTTTTGAAAAATTTAAAAAAGGCGAGATTGATTTTTATTATGTTTCAAAATCACAAAGATGGATAAAGGAATGTGATTTCGACAAAATAAAAAAAGGCTGGGTTCAAAAGCGCAAGATTTACACTCATGCACCGGAGAGTTTTTTGGGCTTTGTTTTTAATATGCGCAAACCGCCTTTTAATAATCGTGATGTGAGAAAAGCTTTTTCTTTTCTTTTAAACCGCAAGAGGCTTTTAGATAAACTTTTTTTTAATGAATACGCTTATGTGGACAGTTATTTCCCTTGGGCTGATTGGTCCAATGAGAATAATCCTAAAATGCGTTATAGTCCCAGAAGAGCCGCTAAGCTTTTAAAGAGAGCGGGTTGGGAAAAAAGAAATAAAGATGGCTGGCTTATCAATGAAGAAGGGAAAGTTTTCGAGGTAGATCTTGAATATGGTTCCAAGGGTTGGACCAGAATCAATAAGGTTATAAGAGAAGATATAGAAAAAGCAGGAATTAAACTTAATCTTAAATTGATTGATCCCAGAACCTTAATGAAGAAGGTAAATGAACGCAATTTCACTTTGTATTATAAATTATGGGGTGCTTCCATATTTCCAAATCCTTCAGTCAGATGGTCATCCAAACTTGCCGATGAAAAATATAATGATAATTTGACTGGCTTTAAAAATGAGGAAGTTGATACGCTGTGCAAGGAGTATGACCGGACTTTTGATAGGGAAAAGCAGAAAAAGATTATCAAAAAGATGGACGTTATTATTTTTAAAGAATATCCATATGCTCTTTCTTGGTATACAAATTTTAATCGTTTTCTTTATTCCAATAAATTCGGACATCCTAAAACATATTTTTCAAAATTTGGTGATTTCAGGGATATAAAAACTATGTGGTGGTTAGATAAAGAAAAAGAGAAAGTTTTGGCCGAAGCTAAAAAGAACAATAAAAGTTTGCCCATTGGAAAAACCGTTCAAAAGCCTTGGTCGTCTCATGGCCATAGGCCCTGATACGGAACATGAACCTTTTGGTTTGGAACAGGGAACCTTCGGTTCATCATATGCCGAAAGTTTCGCCGTCTGATAGGCATAGCCTCTTATACGGCACTGTCATAGGCTTGTACGAACGGCCATTAGGTGGTCGCTCGGTGCGCATAGCGCTTTTATGCGACACTGGCATAGCTTTGTCGTAAGTTACACGACCGACCGACACCGGCATAGCTTTGGAAATAAGCTCCCATATTTGATAACTTATCGATAGTGGTTGGATTACATAAAATTTAAATTCTTAAAAGATAAAAACAAACGAGGTAAAAAATGAAAATAAAGAATATTGTTTTAGCCGGGATATTTTTATTGTTTGGAGTGATAAGTTCAAATGCCGATACTTTTAATCCAGCGGGCTGGGACAGCAATAATGATTTTGAACTTATAGGTTCACGTAAAGCTAAAAAAGGCGGCGAACTTAAATATTTTTGGGCTTCCAATCCTCCTACCTTAAGAACAAATGGCCCCAATTCAAATCTTTCCAGCATGAGAGATGTTCAAGCTTTGATGTATGAATCATTGATAGGTCTTCATCCCGAAACAATGGAATATCTTCCCGGCCTTGCCGATTACTGGAAAGTGTCCGCTGACAAAACAAAATTTTCTTTTCATATAAATCCAAAAGCTGTGTGGTCTGATGGCAGTCCAGTTACAGCCGAGGATGTTGTGGAGACTTGGAAATTTCGGACTCGGGAAGATATAAAAGATCCTTTTTCTCTAATGTACTGGGGAGATAATTTTGAAAAGCCTATTGTCGAAAGTAAATATGTAGTTTCGGTAAAAACAAAAAAACTTAATTGGCGGCTGTTTTTATCTTTTGGAGGTATGAATATCTATTCCGCGAAAGAAATAAAAGGTCTTACCGGAGAAAAATATCTTAAGGATTATAATTGGAAAATGTGGATGGGTTCAGGGCCTTATGAACTGAAACTTGAAAATATTAAAAAAGACTATTATATATATGTCACAAGACGTAAAGATTATTGGGCCGAGAGCGAAAGAAGAAATATCGGTCTTAATAATTTTGACAAAATATTATGGCGTATAATAACGGATGTAGAATTGGCTTTTGAAAAATTTAAAAAAGGCGAAATTGATTATTATGTGGTTGGAAAAGCTCAGAGATGGTTTGAGGAATGTGATTTTGACGCTATAAAAAAAGGATGGACTCAAAAGCGTAAAATCTATACGCAAGCGCCAAAAGGTTTTTCAGGTTTTGTTTTTAATATGAGAAAGCCGCCTTTTAATGACAGAAATGTCAGAAAGGCTTTTGCTTATCTTTTTAATAGAGAAAGGCTTATAGATAAGCTTTTTTTCAATGAATATGATTTCATTGACAGTTATTTTCCCGGCAGAGACTGGGGTAATCCTGATAATGCGAAAATCCGTTATAATCCAAGACGCGCCGCTATGCTTTTAAAAAGGGCCGGTTGGAAAACCAGAAATAAAGACGGCTGGTTGGTTAATGATAAGAGTGAAATATTTGAAATAACTCTTGAATACGGTTCTCAAGGTTCCACCAGGATTAATAAGGTTATTAAAGAAAGTATTGAGAAAGCGGGAATTAAAATGAATCTTAAATTGATTGATCCCAGGACTTTGTATAAGAAGATTGGAGAGCGTAAATTCATTCTGCACTATCAGTCATGGGGAGCCCTTTTATTTCCAAATCCGATCGGTTCCTGGAGTTCCAAACTTGCTGATCAAAAGCATAATAACAATACTCCCGGTTTTAAAAGTAAAAGAGTGGATGAATTATGCGATAAATACGAAGTTGCATTCAATGTAAATGAGCAGAAAAAAATCATAAGAGAAATGGACGGTATAATTTTTAGAGTTCATCCTTATGCTCTTGGCTGGTATTCCAACAATAGCCGTATTCTTTATGAAAATAAATTTGGGCATCCAAAAAAATATTTTTCCAAAATCGGCGATTATTCCGATATAACAACTATGTGGTGGTATGATACGGCAAAAGAGAAGGCTTTGTCTGAAGCTGTAAAAGAGAATAAGAGTTTGCCTATTGGACAAACGATTCAAAAGCCTTGGCAATAATAAAAAAAGGCACAGAGGCATTAAGGCACAAAGTAATAGCGAAAAGTTTGAACTCTAAGACTCTTGGACTCTAAGACTTGATTTGTTAGGATATACAAAATGCATGGAATGACAACATATTTTTTAAGGCGTGCTTTACTTATACCTTTTACATTCATATGTATAACTCTCCTGGTTTATACGGTATTGCGTCTTGTTCCCGGCGGACCCATAGAGCAGGCACAGCTTCAAATAAAAATGGCCGCCATGCAGGAAGGTGGAGCTAGCGGTGTTGTTGATGATATGGGGGATTTACAGATTCCCGAAGAGGCTCTTGAAGAATTAAAAAAATATTATCATTTGGATAGAAGTATTCCCGTTGGTTATGCCAATTGGCTTTGGAAAATAGTAAATTTGGATTTTGGCCAATCATATATTTATGGCGAGCCTGTATTAAAAGTAATAATTTCCAAGTTCCCAATATCCATATATTTTGGTCTTATAGGTTATTTCGCGTCTTGGCTTATTTGTGTGCCTTTGGGCGTTACAAAAGCTATAAAACATAAATCTACTTATGATACTGCAACATCGGTTTTGGTTTTTATAGGTTATTCCATTCCCGGTTTTGTCGCTTGTTTGATTTTACTTGTTTTGTTAGGCGGAGGCAGTTATCTTGATGTATTTCCATTGGGAGGATTCCGTTCTGATAATTGGGCGCAACTGGGTTTTTTCGCTAAAATTATAGACCAGCTTCATCACACCGCTATTCCCGTTTTTGGTTATCTTATCGGTGGTTTCGCCACAATGACCATTTTAATGAAAAATTCTTTATTGGATAATCTTGGCGCGGACTATGTCCGTACGGCTTTTGCCAAAGGTTTG
>CAZHQC010000006.1:0-42583 GCA_964534135.1 uncultured Elusimicrobiaceae bacterium
ATGAGGTTTATGAAACGGCTGTTGTTCCTTCTCCTGAGGATTTGACTGAGTATGAGAAGAATTTTACTAATAGATTACCTAGTTTTGACGAGTATTATGACCCTTCCGATCCATATATAGAATTTTCCAACTAACTTATTCTGTTAAGCCTGTAAATTTGCAGATTCGCTTATGCAGAGGTTTTAAACGCCGTTGTTCGCTTCAGTTTATTCGGCGACTGCGGAACTTAGTCGAAAACAATGTTTTCTCCTTCAAACATCCTCGCCGTTTCGGTGAAATCCCCTCATAAACCTTGCTCACAAAGCTAAACCTCAGAAATCGCTCTCTAGCAAACTCACAGCCTTAGCACTTTATCTTTATTTTTTTTAATAAAATGTCCCGCCCACCCAAATTAAGATAAGGCCGAATTACCCTGATTGAAAAAGGAAATGTCCGATAGAATTTAATATATTGTTTTTAGGGAAGTATGGAATTAAAAATTAAGACAAGAGTGGTTTAATAAATGCTGATAGATACTAAATTCAATCGTTGTATACTTTGTCTCAAATCTATTCCACTTTCTAAGGAACATATTTTTCCAGAGTCTATAGGAGGACGATTTCAGGCGAGAATTTTATGTACTTCATGTAATAATAACAGAGGGTCAAATTTATTCGCAACTATAAAAAAAGATATGGGATATTTAGAAGGATTAAAATATTTGAAAAATGAGTTGCCCGATTTGTATAAAAGTACCGAATTTAAATATGCTAGTAGGGCATCAGATGGAAATATTGTTTATAGCCGTACAAAAAATGGAATTCACAAAGTACAAACTAAGAAGTCTTTAGATGGCTCTATAATAACGAATAAAAAAGATGCTTGTATAATAATTCATGGGTTATTATCTTCAAAGGGTTATTGTGTCTCGGGAATTAATGATTGCGTCCAAAAGTATAAGCAACTAGCTATAAATTCTGAAATTCGAATTGGGAAGGAGTTAATCGTAAAGACGAAATTAGGACCTTCACTTGTGCCGAAACCCGAAGATGATGAGACTTGTAAGTTGGCAGTCACACTTATTGGATATGAGTTTTTAGCTCTATTGTTAAGAGATGATATTTTTGACTCGAGATTAGATTACCTTAGGGATTTTATAAAAACTGGCATTCAGACTAATAAAATTAATTTTGCAATATTTGGAAATGTTATTAGTAATTATCGTTCTCGCCATGAAATATTGTTTAACCAAAGCAATGAGCAGTTAATTATAACAGTAAAATTTTTAGGAGCATCAATCTACAAAATTACGTTTACTGAATTTATATGGAAAATTCCAGATATTATTTTCATAGAGGATATTAAACAAAAGAAAAGTTTTATAGCTTCTATTGAAGATGCAAAGAAAGGTATTGTTGATGAGATTTAATATAAAGAGGTGCCTGTTGTTTTTTTTATGAAGTTTTCCTTATGTAGGGTTGGGTAAGTCAAGTTATAATTTGGGTGTGGACACCTCTAATATAAAAAAGGAAAAAATGAACGAGAGGCATTTCGGTGTTTGCCTGTAGAGCTCTTCGGAGCTCCGCATACACATACAGCGGAGTGAGATAGAGAGGGGCGGGATTAGCTCGTGCCGACCCCGGTTCTACAGGTAAATATCGAAAGGGCTCTATTCACAAGGTAGATGAAACTTGATTAAAAACTTTGCCGAGATATTTGTTTGTTTAACTCTTTCGGGAAAATAACTTTGTAATATTTATTTTTTCCAAATACATAAACGCTATCGGCACGAAAATAAAGGTAAATACAATAGAACCTATCATTCCGCCTATCATAACTGCGGACATTGATTTTTTCATTTCACTTATTGAAGCGAATTGCGGCAATAGTCCCAAAATAACAGCGATAGTTGTCATTAAAATGGCATTAAACTTCTGATCTGCCGCAAGCCATAATGCTTCCTTAATATCAATGCCTTCCCGTATTTTCATCAAGGCATAATCTATAAGTAAAATGGCATTGTTAACGGCAAGACCAATTAACATGACCATGCTTAGCATACCTATCATACTGTTTGAATATCCCAAGAAAAATAAAGCATAGAAAACGCCTATAAAAGAGGTGGCTATAACCAGAAGAATAGCTATCGGTTGTTTAAAAGAATTAAGTATGGCGGCCAAGAGCATATAAGTCAAAATTATGGCAAGTGAAAAAGCCTTGGCCAGTTCTTTGCCTGACTTTTTTTGCATCTCCGACATTCCCATATATGTATAACCATAGCCTTCTGCAAATTTTAATTTATCAAATTTGGCATTTAAAATCTTGGTAACACTGCCAAGTCTTCCTTTGGCCAAATAACCTTCAAGACGTATGATGCGCTTTTTGTCGCGATGGCGTATGGTGGGGAGTGATTTGGAATTTTTTATTTCTCCAAGGAGGCTTAAAGGTATTAGACCTTTTGTTGAGCTCATTGAAATTTCACTTATATCATTTGAGGATTCAGCATATCTATCATCAAGCTCCACATTTATATCGTATTCCTCGCCTTTCTCTTTATACTTATTGGAATCATCTCCATATATGGAAGAGCGCAGGGCTTTTCCAACTTTATCGGCTGTGATTCTGTATTCTATAAGTTTGGCTTCATTCGGTGTAAAAGCGATTTCTTTTCTTGGCGTTTTATAGGAAGAGCTTACGGATTTGAAAAAACCGCTTTTCTCCATTATGCGTTTCATTTTTTTGGAAATATAAACCATTTCATCATAATTATCTCCCCAAACATTTATGGAAACATCTCCTCCGCCACCGGGGCCCATGCCGCTTCTGGAAAAATTTATTTCAGCATCCGGAATTTTAGAGGCGAAAAGCATTAATTCATTTCCTATATCCATATCGCTTTTCTCTCTTTGAGCGGAAGGAATCAAATCCAAAATTATGGAAGCGTTTTCAACTCCATTATTGCCGATATTAGTCAGATAGGAAACTTTTTCCGGCAGTTTATCCAGTTCTTTTTCCATTTGTTTAACAATTTTAAGGGTTCGCTCTATGGTCGAGCCTTGTGGCATAACTATGGATATGCCTATTTTGTTTTCATCTGAAGACGGCATAAATTCATTATCAATAAAAGGCATAACGGCTTTAAGTGAAAAGAACATTAAAAAAGTGAAAAGTATGGTGAGTTTGGGGTATTTGAACATTAAATCAAAAATTATTTTGTATTCTTTTTTTAGCTTTTTAATATATTTGTCGGTAAATTTATGGGGCCAGTGAAGGAATTTTAAAAGCAGATTTTTTTCTTTGGGCTTTGTTTTTGGTTTTGTTTTTAAAAAAAGTCCGCACAGCATTGGCGTTAAACTAAAAGAGGCTATGAGCGAAAAAATGGTTGTGTAAACTACGGTAAGGCCGAAGGAGCGCATAAACATGCCTATTATTTCTCCCATACTGGCAATCGGCATAAAAACAACAAGGTTTGTGCCGGTCGCAGCCAGAACCGCGACGGAAACTTCTTTGGTTCCGTCTATGGCGGCCGTTATGGAATCCTTGCCTTTATCCAGATGAACAAGAACATTTTCAACTATGACAATGGCGTTTGCGATTAAAGTTCCTAGGCTGGTGGCTATGGCAAGCAAAGTAAGGAAATTTATTGTAAATCCTGAGGCTGACATCAGCCAAAAAGTTGAAATTAAGGAAGTGGGAATAATGATGGCGGCAATAAAGGTTACTTTAAATTTTCCTGTGAATAGATAAAGTATCAAAACCGTGAGCAATATACCCAGAAGAATGTTTATTTCCGTGTCATAAGTTTCTTTTTTTAAAAACTTTGTGCTATCAGAAGCTATTTCAAGTTTCATACCTTTTGGTAAAGCTTTTTTGAGGTCGGGGAATCTCTTGATGGTTTCATCGGACACGGACGCAGCATTGCCGTCGGAGGCCTTATTTAGGGAAAGGCCTACGACTTCTGTGCCATTAAAGCGGGCTATGGATTTTATTTTCTTAAAACTGTCTTCTACTACGGCTATTTCTTTTAATTTAAATTTTGAGCCTTCTTGAGAAGTTAGCCACATATTGCTTATTTCATTCACATTTTGAAATTCTCCAATAAAGCGAATGCTTAAGGCATTATAGCCTCTTTCAAGTTCACCACCGGGGATATTGACATTTTTTTTACGCAAAGCGTCAGTAACGTCGGTAATGGTAATATAGCGTTCTTTCATGAGCATGGGATCAAGCTTGATATTTATTTGTCTAACGCGCCCTCCATAGACATCAACTTTGGCAACGCCTTCTATTCCAGAAAGTTTATTTTTGAGAGTTTTATCGGCATATTCATAAAGTTCTTTCGCATTATGCTTATCGCTTGTCAAAGTTAATTCAAGGACCGACTCCATTAAGGGGTCAAATTTTTCAATTAAGGGTTTTTCCATATTGTCGGGTAATTCATTTAATATGGCTTCCACTTTGTCTTTAACTTCAATAAGTTTAACATTCACATCGGCTGAAAGATTAAATTCGGTAAAGATAAAACCGAAATTATTATAAGATGTGCTTTCAATACTGTCTATCTCAGATATTTCGGCTATGGCGTCTTCAATTTTTTTGACGACAAGAGTTTCAATTTCCAAGGGAGTTGCGCCGGGATAAACGGCGGTAACGGTTACCATGGGAAGTTCTATTGCTGGAGTTTGTTCTATTTGCAGGTTTGCGAAGGAATATATGCCTAAAACAACAAAAACCAATACAAACATTACGGTAGTAACCGGGCGTTTTACAAAAAATTCTATCATTGAAGTTCTCCATTTTTTGTTGTAATTCTTAAAATTTTATCACCTTCGGAAAGCAGGGTTTGCCCGGTAAATATCACTTCTTCTCCCGGGTAAAGACCTTTTTTTATAAATGAATTATAACCATCTGAATTTTTTATAAAGATTTCTTTTTTTACCGCTAAGGAATCTTTTACCGTCCAAACATAAGTTTTATCGTTTTCCCTGGTTAAAATTGAATCGGGTATGGTTAAGGCGTTTTTGACACTTCCAACTTTAACATATGTAACCATCCATTTGTCGCATTTTGCCCGGCAATTAAAAACACCTTTGACTAAGTTCATGCCGGTGTCAAAAGATATTTTTCGGGAAACATAGGTTATCTCGCCTTTGGCTTTAGTGTCGTTAAATTGGGCGTGAGTTTTTTGACCGGTCTTAAGTTTTTCGCTTATTTTTCTCGGCACATAGCCCACGAAAATATCTTCCGAAGGTTTTAACGTTATTTTTTCATATTGCGGTATATTTTTTCTGTAAATTTTCTTGGTAATAACCGGTTTGCCCTGTTCTTTCCAGAGACCATTGAAAGTGGGAGGAGATGAGATTCTTAGAGCTTTAACTTCGTTTTGTTTTAAAAACACGGCAAGGGCAAAAAAGACAATTGCCGCGCTATAGATAAAAATTCTTTTTTTATTCATTTATTGCTCCCGCAAGTTTTTCAATATCGGCAAGATTTATTTCCAGATTGACCAGTGTTAATTCTTTTTTTATTTTCTGGCCTGTTAAATACAATTCCGCGTCATTTAAATTGGTTACAGACATATAACCTGAACGCAAAAGATCCTGGCTCATGCGAAAAGATGTTTCGGCCAAGCTGATGGCGTTTTTATTTGCGGCCAAGGTCTTTATGAGTTCATTATATACAGAAACCGCATTTTCAAGCGCCAAGATGAGTTCTTTTTTCTTTTTTTCTAAGAGAAGCTCTGCATTGGTTTTTAAAATTTTGCTTTGATTTATATTTGCTTTTCTGTTTCCGGCGTCAAATAGTGGAATATTTAAACTTAAACCTACCATGGCATAACTACCCAAAGCGTCTTGAGCCGGAATAAAGCTCGCGTCATAGCCCCTTTTAGTGTAGCTTGAAAAGGCATTAAGTTCAGGGTAATATGCTTTTTCAAGTAAATTAATTTTATCATCGGAAGCTGAAACGGAAAGTTTTAATTTTTTGAGAGAGGGGTGATAAGCCAAAAGCTTTTTTATGAGTTTTTCATGGTCTAAAGGGGTATACTCGTTTTTAAAAATATCGCTGCTTATGTCCACTTTATTTGCCAAGTTGAAATCATCAAAACCAAGTAATACTATAAAGGTATGTATTATGGTGTTTAAATCTGCTTTAGCTTCATTAACTGATGGGATTCTTCCGGCAATATCTGAAGCCGCTTTTATATTGTCATATTTGGAAGCCCTTCCGCTTGAAGACCTTTTCTCCAGGATGTTTTTATTTTCTTTTGCGCGTTCGAGAGATTCATAAGAAATCTCATGAATTTTCTTAGCGAGATAGATTTGATAATAAGCGGATTTTGTTAAAAAAATCATTTCTCTTTTTAAAGAGAGTTCATCTAAGGAGCTGATATCAACCTCCTTTTTTGCCAATTCAATGCTTTTGGCTATTTTGCCGAAAGTAAAAATTTTTTGAGATAAGGTGAGACCCATATCCATGGCATAATCGTTCATTCCCACACCGCCGGGATATTTTAAGTTTTTGGACCAGGAAAATGAAGTTGATAGATAAGGTGATTTCTGCATTTTCTTTTTTAAGAATTCGGAAGATTTTAATTGTTTGCCGTTTGAGGCCATTTTTAAATCTTCGCTGGACTTAAGAGCCATTTTAACAGCTTCATCCAGGGTTATTATCCAAGGCGTTTTTTGCGTCTGAGCCTGTAAATTAAAGACTGAAAAAATCAGCATTAAAGCGATAGATAGGATTGTTTTTTTCTTCATATTAGTTAGAACCGACTCCTTTTATAAGTAATTCAATTTGTCTTTTGTAGGCTTTGTTTATTTCTAGGGGATTTTCAAATTTATGAGAGAAAGGTACGCCTATAAGAATAGAAAATAAAGACAAACCAACATCTTCGGTGTTTAGGGAGCTTGAGAGTTCTTTTTTTTCAATTCCTTTTTTTATTATAAAAAGAAACAATTCTTCTATTGTGGATTCTTTCATTTTTGAAATTTCATCATTACCGAAGGCATAGTGTTTTTCAAGTGTTGAAAGGGGCGGCGTTGATTGTGGTATTACCCGTTCTGAAGTCAGAACTGAAATCATTTCATAGAATACATTGATTGGGGTTTTTTTAAAGGTGGCCTTAAAAATTTCCATAATAAGGTCTATTGTTTTTAATTTTTTTTCTTTGCTTTTAACATCCATTATTGTTTGCAATGCCGACATGCGCAATGCATAACATAAAATGTCCACTTTTTGGGGGAAATAATTAAAAAAGGTGCCTTCAGAAACATTGGCTATTTGGCAAACCTTTTTTATTGAAACATTGTAAAATCCGGTTTTACAAAGCTCATTAAAAAAAGCTTTTCCAAGGTCAACTTTTGTTTGGGCGTGTTTTCTTTCTCTTAAGGGATATTGTTCTATCATGGTGTAATAAAATTATAGCAGACTATAATTTTGTTGTCAACCCTAAAATTAATAAAAAGTGTAAATTTAAAATATACCCAAAGGACCTATGCTTTTGTGGGACCTTAGCACCTTGTGGGTTTGCCGCTTTCAATGTAGAATTATCTTATACCTGTAATCTTTCGATAAGGCGAAAGAGCATCCACATCCGGGCCTTTGAATCCGGATTCACCAGGGGAAATTGAATGATTTCCGCCGTTTTTCTATTTGCATAGGCTAGAAATCATTTCACTTTCCAACTTATTTGTAGTGATTACAGGTGGAAAAAGATGATAAAACAATTTAAAATAAATATATTTCTTTTGGTGGGGCTATTCAGTTTCGGGTCTCTATTTGCTCAGGCCAATACTGTTGACTACAAGAATATGGATAATAATTTGACTAATCCCATTTTTCAAGATTATATAGCAACCGCTTCAAGTCAGGTTTTACCGCTTATAAAAAAAACTTCAGATTTTAGAGATTCACTTGGTCCTTTGAAGTCGGGTTTAAAAAATTCCTTTAAAAATGGTTTGTATTCTACCGTGATTGTGCCGCAAGCCAAAATTAAAACAGAGACAAAAGTTAAATCGGTCTTTGAGGTTGCAAAGATTAAGAAGTCTAAAAAGAGCGTCTCTCTTATTAGCCCTTTGGTTTATAAAGTTAGATTTGCCAATGAAGCGGGCCGTATCGATTCCAGGGTTTTGCCTTTGGATTTACACGATTCCTATAGCCATGTAAACTATATTTTTATTCAGATTTTATTTAGGGGAGAAGACGCTTCCGATTTTGTTGATGAAATAAGCAAAGAATCATTCTTTAAATTTGCAGGTGAAAGGAAAATTTTAAATAAAACCGGGAAGACTGAAAAAGTTCTCATTCTTGGCTGGGTGCCCTATAATGGTTTCAATGTTATCAATAAAAACCCAAATGTCCTTAAAGTTTCGTTTGAAAAATCGAAAACCAAACTTGCCTCAATGACGGATATAAGTTTTGTTCTAAAGCTCCCGTATAAGACAGACCATAGTCCTTTCATATCTTCTTTCTTGGAAGATATAAGTAATAAAACAGGTTTTATGCTCAATAAAACCGCGTCTATTGAAAAAAATTACAGCATTATGCTTGTAACCGGCAAAGTTCCCGTTGATAGAATTCGTAATATTTATCAATCCCCTTTTGTAATTCAAGTCAAACTTGCAGAACAGTCGATATAACCCTACTACCCGAACAAGTGGCATAGGCACTTCATATAAAGTGCTCGCTTTTGCGAGCGTTCAGGTGATAAGGTAGCCTTATTTATAGTTACTCTTTATCCATTTATAATTAATATATATAATAGGTGGTGGTATATGTTACAAGATAAGTTTCATTTAAGGAGAAAATAAATTGAGAAAAGGTTATAGAATAATTTTTCTTGTTGTTTTTGCTATTTCATTACTTGCGGAAGTTCTTTTGTTCCTATTTTCACAGGTAAAAAGTATAAATTTAATGCTTAAAGACGATTTTAGAATTGTTTTTGTTAAAAGTGAAAAGACTAAGCTTTCAACGGACGCTATCATAATCAATTTGGCAAAGCTTGAAGGTGTAAAAGAAGTTGTCTATATTGATAGGAAAGAGAGATTAAAAGAGCTCACTGAGGCTGATAGTGATTTTTCAGAAATTATAACTCTTCTTGGCAGAAATCCCATTCCTGATACATTTGAGATTATTTTAGATGAGGCTCTTTTGGGGGATTTGGAATCTTGGATAGCTGACGCTTGGAAAACGGAAGGTATTTCCGATATAAAATATAAGCCTTTGGAAGCTTATGCTATTTTGCATACCTTGTTTTACAGTCATTTTATTTTCATATCGTTTATTATAGTGGCTCTATCTTTAATCATAATGGCCATTATGGTTCTTATGTATAAATTTACTCCGCATAAGACGATTGAAAATCTGAGAAGAGATATAAAATGGTTTTTTGCCGGGGCCTTAGGTTCTTGTATTGCGGTGTTTACTTCTTATGCGATAGTTTATCCCATTAAATATTTAAGTCCTATTTGGTCATGGCCTAGCCCCTTATGGCATATCCTGATTATATTTTTGGGCGGCTTTATGGCTTGGACGATTCATCAATGGAAGTTTACGCATTGAAAAAAGAAAAAAGCGCGAAGACAATTCGCTAACAAGCTACGGAAGGGCAAGCAAGGTACGGAGAAAAGTGAAAAGAATTTACAATATTATGAATTTGCGAACTGATGAACTTATGCGTAACCGTATTTGGAAAAAATATGGATTAAAGGTCTGTGTTTTTGTTTTTGGTTTTTTATTTGTTTTTTCCGTTTTAGCGTCAGCGCTTTTTGCGGCAGGTAGTGTTAAAAAGGAGAAACGCAAACTTACAAATATACAGAAGCAAATTGAATTAAAACAAAAACAACTTAAAAATTACAAAAAAAAAGAAGACTCGGTAAAGAAGGAAATTAAGAAGCTTAGGAAAAAAGAAAGACAAGCGCTTTCAAAACACAGAAAGCTGAATAAAATACTTTCCAATACGAGAAAGAAAAGTAAAGTGGCAAAAACAAAATATAGTTCCTTGCGCGCAGCTTCCAATAATTGGACAAAGGCGCTTAAAAATGAGTTTATTTTTTATTTTTTTAATACGAGAAGAAGTTCTGCTTACTTTGGAAAAGAAGACCTGGTGGAGGTTATGGCCCTTAAGGCCATAATGCAGGAAAAAGTTTTTCTTGTGCATAAAGCAAAAGGTACTTCTTTAAAAATGAAAAAAGGTATTTTAAGGCTCAAGAAAGAGGATAGCGAACTCAAAAGTAAAAGAAGAAAAGTTATTAGAGAGCGCAGGTCTCAAAATAAACAGGTGGCCAGGAAAAAAACAGAATTAAGCAAAGTTGAGAAAGACTATAAAAAAAAACGCTTGGAAATTGACAAGCTTAAAAATGATGCTAAAAGTTTATTGTGGCTTATTAAAAAACTTGAGAGCCAAAAACCTTATAAAAAGAGTATGCTGGTGAATAAGAAGTATCTGTCGATAGCAAAACATTCTTTGCCCTGGCCGGTGCAAGGAAAGATTATCAGTAAATTCGGTAGAGAAAATCTGCCGCAACTTAAAACATGGATTGTGCGCGAAGGTATAAAAATAGCAACTCAAGTTGGCAAAGCGGTTTTTCCCGTTATGAGCGGCAATGTTATTTATTCGGGGCCATTTAGAAGTTATGGCAATGTTGTTATCTTGGACCATGAAAAAGGATTTTTTACCGTTTATGGTTTTCTAAAAAACATAAATGTTGTGAAAAATGAGCTGGTAAATATGACTACCGTTATAGGCAGGGCCGGCACTGATGCTCAGTCCGCAGAAAAGGGAGCCGGCGGGGCCGTGTATTTTGAAATTAGGGCCGGAACAAATGCGATTAATCCGGCGACTTATTTAAAGCTTAAAAAATAATTGTGAAGGTAAAATTGAGGAGAAAAGAATGAAAAACATCAAGAAATTAGCGTTAATTGTAGCCATGAGTTTATGTATAGGACTTATCTTTCCCTATGTAAATTTTGCCATTGATAAGACCTATCAGCAATTAAAAGTTCTTGTGGATGTAATGGAAATTATAAGAGAGAACTATGTTGAAAAAATAGATTCCCAAAAATTGATTTATGGCGCGGCTCGCGGCATGGTAAAGCAATTGGATAATTTTTCTCAATTTATGGAACCGGATGTGTATAAGCGGGTTAAAAGCGATACCGAAGGGGAATTTGGCGGCATAGGTATAAGGGTTGATATAAGAGACGGCTGGCTTACTGTTGTCACTCCTCTTCCCAATACGCCCGCTTTTGCCGCAGGTTTATATCCCGCTGATAAGATAATTAAAATTGAAGGTAAAACCACTAAGGATATGCTTATTGAAGAAGCTGTTAAGCTTCTCAGAGGGGTTCCCGGAACCAAGGTTAATATTACCATTGCAAGAGATGATGAGGATAAAACCAAGGATTGGATTACCAAAGATATAACGCTCACAAGAGCGCTTATTGTGATGGAAAATACTAAGTTTAAAATGCTGGAATCCAATATCGGTTATATCAAAATAGTTGATTTTACCGGTCATGTGGTTGCAGATGTTGAAAAGGATCTTAAAAATTTAAAAAAGCAAGGTATGGAAGCTTTAATTATGGATTTAAGATTTAATCCGGGAGGCCTTCTAATGGCTTCTGTGGATATCTCAAAACTATTTTTAGATTCCAATAAAATGATTGTTTTTACAAAAGGGAGAAGCAAGTTGAATTATCAGGAATTTAGGTCTAATTCAAAAGCCGTTTATGGTAACTTGCCTTTGATAGTTCTTGTTAATGGCGCCTCTGCCTCCGCCAGTGAAATTGTAGCCGGCGCAATGCAGGATAATAAAAGGGCTGTTATTATCGGAGACACGACTTATGGAAAGGCAAGCGTGCAATCAATTATTCCATTGGCTGACAAGTCAGCTTTAAGGCTTACGATAGCCAAGTATTATACGCCAAGCGGCAGGTCTATTCAAAGAGACTTTAAGAAAGAGACGGAAAAAAATGGGATTGGTATTGAAGTTGAAAACATTAAGAAAAATTATAATGGTGGAATAGAGCCGGATATCAAAATTAAGGTCCCAAGAAAAATTCAGATAAAATTATTTAGGCAGGATGAAGAATTATTTTTTCCTGAGGCCAAAAAGACTTTGGATAAAAAAACTAAAGAAAAAGCCAAAGGAAAAGATAAGAAAAATAATGGCAAAAAGGAAGAAGAGAAAAAATTAGTTAAAGACACAATACTTGATAGGGCGGTTGAACTTCTTAAAGCTCGGGATATATTGGGTAATTTAAAGGTAGCGGAGAAGAAGTAAAATATAGAATAGCGCTAAGTGAATAGTGATTAAAATATAGGAAACTCCTATTGCCGATTACTGTTTGTTAATTTGTTTCCGCTCTTTGGCGGAGGAGATGTCAATTTGTGAGAATAATTGCAATTGAAAGCACTTGTGATGAGACTGCCGCAAGTGTTATAGAAAACGGAGAAATTAAATCGGATATTGTTTTTTCGCAGGTTTCCTTGCATCAGAAATATTATGGCATTGTGCCAGAGCTTGCCAGTCGCGCTCATATGGAAAAAATTGCCGGAGTTATAGGGGCCGCTCTCAAGAAAAGCAGTATTGAATATAAAAAAAAAGGTAAAACTTTTTTTAAGAAAGTCGATGCGGTGGCTTTCGCTCGAGGTCCCGGGCTTCCCGGAGGTCTTTTGGTAGGAAGAGTCGCGGGCGAAACGCTTTCAAGATTTTTTAAATGTTCGCTTTTGGGAATTAATCATTTGGAAGGGCATATTCTTTCCTATGAGTTTGAAAATTCCCGCATAAGTAGGAAACTCAAATATCCGTTTATAGCCATGATTGTTTCTGGCGGGCATACCGAGCTTTGGAGGGCAATAAGTTTTGGGAACTATAAATTACTCGGTAAAACTAGGGATGATGCGGCGGGAGAAGCTTTCGATAAAATTGCCAAATTACTTAAATTAGGTTATCCGGGAGGCCCGATTATTGATGCTTTAGCTCTTAAGGGGAAAGCGGATGCTATTAAGTTTCCAAGACCGTATATGAGAGAAAGTCATGAATTTTCATTTAGCGGACTTAAGACTTCGGTGGCCTACCATTTGAAAGATAATTATAAGTTTGATGGAAAGAATAATTTTAAAATCAAAAAACAAGAGATTAATGACATATGCGCTTCTTTTCAGGAGGCGATTGTGGATACCTTAGTTTATAAGGCCATAAAAGCATGTGAAAAGTTTAAACTTAAAGAACTTGTAATAGGCGGGGGCGTGGCGGCAAATTCACGATTTAGATTTAAAATGAAAGAAGAGGGCTTTAAAGCCGGATTAAATGTTTGTTTTGCGGATAAAAAATATTCAGGGGACAATGCGGCAATGATTGGTTTATGCGCTTGGCATAAATTAAGGGCGCGTAAAAATATTAAACATGAGATTGAGATTAATCCGAATCTTGTCATTAGCGATACAGCTCGGTAGCGTGACAGCAAGACAGCTAAACGAAAAAAGAGAAAGAAAATATGAAATTTTGGGTATTATCAGATATAGATTCAGCTAAATTTTCTTCTTTAAAAAGTATTATTTCCAAATTTGCTTTGGATTATCCGAAAATTAAAGTGGAATTATCGGTTAAAACAAGGGAAACAATGTGGGAAAGTCTTTTTCTCCATTTGCGTGACCCTGAAAATCTTATTGCCGATTTAATTGAGATTCCGCATAGTTGGACGGATATTTTGTCAAAGCTTGGAATGTTTTTGGAAATGGGAAAGATTATAGAAGGAGCCAATCTTAATAAATATCCCGATTTTTTGCGTAAGGGCTGCGGACTTCAGAAAGATGGTGTGTTTTTTTCACTGCCATGGTGGATGGAGCTTTATACTTTGCAATATCGCCTTGATATGGTAAAAAATATTTCACCGAACATTGATTCAGATCTTAAAAGTTGGCGAGGTTTTTTAAATGTCTGCGAAAAAATAAAAAAAGCCAATAAGAAAAAAGATTTTTTTGTTCTTGAAAACGCAAACCCGTCAGGAGCTATTTCACTTTATGATGTAATACCGTGTGTTTGGAATAGGGGCGGCACTTTATTTATGGAGGATTTTAATAGAGCGGCTGTAAGCAAAAGAGAGTTTTTGAAAGGGCTGGAAGATTTCTTAAAGCTTGCCATAGATGGTTATTTACCTTTGTTTAAAGAGAATTATTATGAAAGTGAGGGCTTGCTTTCAGAGGGTTTAAGGGCGATGGTTTTTACCGGAAGATATTATTCTTCAGATAGAATAGTTCAACCTTTATCTCAAAAAGGCGAGCCGGACGCAAAAAAGCCCGTTTTGGAAGCGGCGCTTTATCCAAATATAGCGCGCGATGGACATCTTGTCTCAAGCACTAATCTTGCTGTTACCGATAAGGTCCTGGATATTGATGAAGTTAAATTATTTATGAAAACTCTTTTAGCGCCGCAAAATTTAAAAACTTTTACTGAAAGTTTTTCTGTTTTTCCTTGTCAGAAAATATCGGTTGAGGGTATGATAAGAACAAATAAAAATTATGCGGTTTATAGAAAAATTTTGTCTCATGCAAAGATGCCGCCAAATATATCGGTTTTTCCAACTTATAATTCTTTAATGAATAGAGTTTTATGGGATATGTCGGTTAAAATAGTAAAAAACAATTATAATTCCCAAGAACTTGCGAAAAAACTTATATTCATTCAGAGTGAGGTTGATTATTTAATGTCGCTTTATTAAAAAGGCGTTTGACGCCTTTTTAAGGCACAAGTTGGTTGTTCTCCCTGTGTAATTTCGTTCATGGGACTAACATCCTTGGAATCTTTCGGAACAGGGAAGCTATACTTCATCAAGTGTTGTAAACTATTGTGAATGACCAGATTCCTAAGGGCAAAAAGTTACCGACAAGGCCATGCAGGGTGTCGTAGCAAGGCGCTATGCGCGTCGGACGACTACTTTATGAGCCATAGGCTCGTTGTTTGCAAGTCACATGTCATCAGTAACAGTAAGGAGATTTGGAATATAGAATGGAGAAAGGGAAATATTAAGAAATAAGACTTTTAGACTTTCAAAAAAATTATGAATAATCAAAATAAACAAATTTCCAGAGTATTTAAAAATGACGTTAAGGTTTTTGATAATAAAAGCGCATTTTTTAATTCCGTGCTGAAGTTTTTTTGTAAGTATTTTAAGATAGACGGAGCGTCTTTTTTTGAATATGATGGGGAAAATTCATTTTTAAAAATGAAGCTGCATTTAAAAAACGGCATAATATTTGAAGATGAGGAAAATATTTTTATTAAAGAGGATGCCGTCTTAAGCATTTCCATATTTGAAAAAAAACCATTAGCTGTCAGGGTTTTTACCACTGATTTTCTTTATATCCCTTTTGTTTTGGATTCTCACGAAACGGTTATGGTCAATAATTCTCAAGTAGAGCGTTTGGGTTTTATAAGATTGGAGCGGGAAGGAAAGAAAAGAGGTTTTTTAAAAAAAGAAATTGACTTGGCCGAAAAAGCGGTTAAGGAGCTTATGCGTGATTTGTATAAAGTGGAATTTGTAGATTTAAATAAAAAATATTCCAAAAATATTTTAGCCATTACAGAGTTAACAGAGATTTTTGCCACTTCTTTAAGAGTCAATGAAAGTTTTAAACATATTCTGGAAGGTGTTCAAAAATATTTTGGTTTTGACCGGGTAAGACTTTATCTTGTGGATAAAGAGGCCAATAAACTTCAGGGGGAATTAAGCGTTGATATAAGCGGCCGCATAAGCAGTTTGTCTTATGAAGAAATTCCTCTTGAAACCGGCGGTCACAGATTGGCCGATATTGTTTTAAGTAAAAAACGAAATCCTTTTTTTGATAGATATACCAATTGCGTGCTTTATGTGCCGCTGGTTATTCAGGGTGTTAATACAGGTCTTCTTATTGTTGATAATATGCTTAGTCAGCAAAAAATTGAAGAATCCGAGTTTGCCATGTTTAAATCTTTTGCCGGCCAAATAGCGCTTGTCGTAGATAATGTGAAACTTTTTGATAAAGTTGAAGAACTTTCGCTTTATGATGAACTAACAAAATTGCCGCTCAGAAGATATTTTCAAGAACGTTTTCAAGAGGAATTTTATAGAGCTGAAAGATTTAAACAGCCTATGGCGCTTATTTGGGCGGATATAGATTATTTTAAAGAAATCAATGACACTTACGGTCATCAGATAGGGGATAAGGTCTTAAAGGAAGTTAGCCGCGTTATTATGTCAAATTTAAGAAAGATAGATTTTCCTTGCAGATATGGCGGTGATGAGATTATCATTCTTTCGCCTCAGGCTACGGGTGAAGAAGCAAAGCGATTATCACAGAGACTTTTGGCTGAAATAAAAGATATGCGTATTCCTGTGGCTTTTTCAAAAGAGAAATTTGTAAAAGTTTCTTTAAGTATCGGTATAGCTACCTTTCCCAAGGATTCTAATATAGGTGAGGATTTATTGCAGAAAGCTGATGAAGCTCTTTACTGGGTTAAATCTCATGGCCGTGGCAATATCGCTTTATATGGAGAAATAGAAAAGAAGTAAATCGCATTAGAAGTTTCATGATAGAATGCTAAGCGCTTCGTTCTGTAACTTTTTGTTCACACTTGTAGCACTATTGATTAATACCAATTCACTAAAGTATCTGACAAGTAGATTTGTATTGTGGGATAATTATAAAAAAAACAATTTATTTTTTTTTAATCTTTTTTTGGTTGCTTATGCCTTTTTCAGGGCAACAAAATCTTTTTGCCTCTTTTGAAGATATAGCGCTTGGCGCCAGAGGTGAAGGTTTGGCCAATTCCGTTACAGTCATTGAAGGCATGGATTCTATGACAATAAATCTCGCGGCTTTCGGTGGAGTTAGAAAATTTATGAGCGGCACCCATTTTCTTTCCTCGCGCAGAACTGGCGCCGGTGATGGTTATTTTAGAAGTTATTCCATAGGCGCTTTGGTTCCAAAAACTTTTTGTTCGAGAAACGGGACAATGGGCTTTTTGTTTCGTTACCGAAACCCTAATGGCACTCAAGAAAAAACCATGCAATTTGGTTATTCCACATGGCAGCTTTTAAGAACTAAAAAAGGAGTTTTGGATTTTGGCGGAAATTTTAAGATGCTTGGCCTTACAGCCGTTCAAAGCGGGGATTCGGCAAGTTCCTTTGCTTTGGATATCGGTTCTATATTAAGACTGGGGGATGGAAAAACCGTGGGTTTATCTTTTTTGAATATCAATAGTCCGGCTTTTAATCTTGCTCCCGTGGTGGATAAAGCTCCTTTCACAATGCGTTTGGGTTATAGCGAGGACCGGGAAGATTATTTGCTTTCCATGGATTTTGTTAAAAGATCCGGCTCTTCAGGCGCAAGTTCCAATTATAGCCTTAATTCAGGTTATGAATATTTATGGCGGACTTACAAAAGTGGAATATTTTCCACTAGAGCGGGTTTAAGCTTGGGTGATAATTCATCCTCTTTGAGTATGGGTATGTCGTACAAATTGGTGGCGACAGAATAAAATTAATCAACTCAAATTTCAATTTAGTCATGATTGGCAGGCTTATTTGAAACTCAACAGGAGGCGCTCCCGGGGATGTTCTTAAAGGGGTGCTTGGGTGGATTATCAGTCAATATCAGGACGTCGGTATAGACATAAGCCAAGTGACACTTGAATTACAAAGAGTCATTAAATAGAAAGCAGAGAAGAGAGAGTAGAAAGCAGAAAAAAGGAGACTCCCTATAAAACTGATTTCTGATGTCTGATTTCTACAGTTTAAAAATTTTAAACTGTTGTTTTGGCCGTCTGATAGCATAGCCCTTTAAACGGCACCCAGCAGAGCTTTGTAACTTTTTGTTAACATTTGCGATATCATCAATTAATACGCTCCTGTTAGAATTATAGGTAGAGAATAAGAAGTCAGAAGCAAGCTTGTCCTTCCGAAGCCTTGGCGAAGGAGGAAGGTAAGAAGTAAGATTTATAGGGAGATTCCCTATATATCTGATATCTGATTTTTGGCATCTGATTTCTAAATAAAAAGGCAAATATTGCCTTTTTAAAGAGCTATTATGAAAAATTCAAATATAGATAAACAATTGGGTGATATGTGGAAAAAAGTTACGGGAACAAATTATGTTCCCGAGTCCGGTCATTTGCCTAAAGATGTCCGGGAGTCCAATATTGAAACCATGAAGTTTCTTAAAGATAATTTTTCAAAAGCTCAAACTGACTGGCAGGTTCTTCTTGAGACCAAAGAACATAATATAACGGATTTAACCAATCAACTTAGTGAAATGAAAGCGCATTTGGGTGAATTAAGGCAGCATTATCAAGTTGCGCGCGAGAAACTTATTGCCGAAGAGCTTAATGTGGCTGTGAAGTTTGATGATACTCAAAAAATTTTACAGCTTCAAAAACATAATCATCACAAAGAAATTTCTCTTCTCAAAGAAGCGCTTGAAAAGAGTAAAATAGAGATACAGGATCTTCAAATAAGAATAGATAGGTTTACCGGTGAACGGGATGAGAGCCGGAAAAATACAGGCAAGCACAAAGAAGACAATATGAATTTGAAAGATTCCGTTATGAGTTTGGAAAATAAAATTCAGGAATCTAAAAGAACTGTGGAAGAAACTTTAAGCGAGCTTTTCGCCGAAAGGAAAGCAAAAACTTTGGCCGAGAGAAAGTTCGGTGAAATGGAAACCAAAGTTAATGAACTTCATGGAGATATAACTTCCCTTAGAAGTAATTGGGATGCTGAGAGAAAGCAATGGTGTGAGCTTTGGGAGCGTGAGAAAAGCGTTTGGGAAACTCATAGACAGGAATTTGCCACATGGGAACAGAGATTAAGGACTGAAAGACAGGCTTGGACAGATAAGATAAAGAAAGAGGAACAAAAAGATATTGATTGTGCCACAGGATTTTCAAAAGTTCTTAAAGAATCAACGCAATGGTTTGAAAAAGTTACACAAATACTTAAACTTTATGTTCTTAAAGGTGTTGAATTGCCGAAAGTATTTGTTCCTACCGAGCAAAAATCCATTCTTAAACCCGAAGGAGCCTTTAAAAAAGTTTTTGCTATCGCGCTTGGCGGCCTTATTCTGCTTAGCGGACTTGGCTACTGGGTTTATGCTTATAGAAGTAAAGTTCATTTAAAACTTTTAAATCAATATCCTTTGACTCTTGAAAGTCTCACCACCGTTTCAGTTTCTGCGGAAGGGATATGGCTTAGCGATTGGCAAAATGGCATAAGTCTTAGGGATAAAAAAGATTTTGCTCTTTTGCGTAAAATCAATGGGTCAAATAAAGGTCCGTTCCGGCCTTCGGCCATGGAAGTTAAAAACGATTATATGTGGCTTTTGGATATGGCGCAGCTTAGATTTGTAAAAAAAGAAACCAAGCAAGGTCTTGTTATGCAAGCCGTTAAAACACCCGGCCCTGCGCCTCAAAGTGTTTCTTTTGATGGTTTTAATTTATGGTCTTTTGACGCGGCCACAGGACTTATATATAGATATTCATTAGATCCTAATCAAGGCATAGAAGCCAGTTTTGAAATTGACGGTCTTAAAAATGTGGCTTCCATGCAATGGCTGGGCAAAGATTTATGGATTTTGGGTTCGGACTTTTATTTGAAGAGATATGAATTTGAACATAATGTGTTTAAGAAAATATCTTCACAAAAGTTCAAGAATAAACCGATATCCTTTTCTCTTATAAACGGTAATATTTGGCTTATAGAAAAGAATAAAAATCAGAACAGTTATATTCTTAAAAAATACAGACTCAAAATATTTGGAAGTCCGACTTCCGAGCGAGAAGTGAAACTCTCCCGCATCGGAAATTTGCGGAAGCAAGTTTATTATGCGGGAGTGGATTGGGTAGAAGTGCGGACTTCGTACAGAATGCTTATGAATTGTAGAATAGAGAATACTTAATAAGATAGAATATAGTTGCAAAGCGAAGCTTTGCTTTTGGAGGTCAGAAACAAGAGGCAAGAAACAAGAAGCAAGAAGCAAGAAGCAAGAAGCAAGAAGCAAGATTAATAAGGAAGCTCCTTATATTTCTGACTTCTGACTTCTCCTGTGTAACTTTGTTCACAGGACTAACATCCTGGGAATCTTTCAAAGTGTAACAAGTTCACTTTACAGGCAGATTCCTAAGGGTGATTTGTATAATTTAAGGGAGTTTATATGCGAAAAAAAATATTAATTTTTCTAATTTCAATTTTAACTTTAAGTTTTGGCAATTTTGCCAATGCCCAGCAATTATTTATTGATGATATGGGGGTTTACGAAGGTGGGTTTCAGTATTGTAATGCTGCTGCACCTACCGGTAATGATGTTTCTTTTTTGACTGCTGATCTATGGGGAACTTCCGCTTTTATTCAATTTGATAAACCTCAGGCTGGTTATCCAGGAGGTTGTTTATCTCTTTGCGCAAAAATTAAATGTATAAATGCAACAACAACTCCTGAAGAATTTGGCATAGATTCTTTAACATTTGAAGTTTTTAAATTTTCATCTGGAGCAAATCCCTTGGACCCCGCTTCAACCCCGCCAATTAAAACCATTTCACATTATGATATCGGTTCATGCGGAGTAGCTGGCGGAGAGGTAGGTACATATTGCGCCGCCTGGGACGGTTCCTATAATTTAAACGGTATATTCGGTAAAACAAATGGGCAATATGGTTTTAGGGCCAGGGTTGAAACTAATCGTGTAAGTGATACGGCCGGAAATATATCCATAGAACAAACCTCCGCCTATCCCGGTGAAAATCAAATACCCATACAGGTGGATCTTGTAAATATTCATACAGTTAAATCAAGTCCTACCGTTGTGGGCACTATAACTGGAGTTGCCGCTCAGCCCTATAATATAGCCTATCGCTTATCAAAAGACGCCACGACAACAATTAAGATATTCTCCGCTACAAACGGTGCTGTTACCACTTTAGTTAGAACTATTGTTAATGGCTTACCTAGAGTTGGAGAGGGAGCTTTTGGCGGAACGCTTACAAATGGAGATTTTTGGGATGGCCGAAATAATGAGGGGAAGATAGTTCCTGCCGGAAATTATGTTGTTCAAATTGAAGCTGAGGCTAGAGATGCCTCCGGTATGGATACCGCAGAGAGCAGAACTATTCAAATGAGTTTAGACCCTTTGCAAATAACGGATGTCGCCGTAAGACCATTAATGGCTTCATCTACGGATATAGCTTTATTATCCTATATGCTGACAGAAGCGGCTACCGTCTATGTGGATATTTATCCGCCGGAAACAACTTTTACCAGTATAAATACCGCTGATCCTGTTGCTAGCAACACGCGCATAAGAAGAATTAAAGAACAAAAGAATTCACGAATAAAAGTAGTCACTTATTGGGATGGAAGGGATGAAGCTGGTAATACCGTTTGTGACGGTAATTATGTTTATGCCATTTGGGCCGAACTTCCCTCAGGCGCTTCCGTAGTAAGAACAGAAAAGACGCAAGTAGGCGTAGTGCCGGTGGCCAGAGGCCTTGTTTTGGCTTTTGTTAAACCTTCTTCAACCGTTATAGGTTCAAGTCCGTCCGTGGCGGGTTTAGATCCTTTTTATTTTAAGTATACGCCAAGCAGGGACACCTATGTAACAGCCAGAATTAGAGATATGGACAATAATATAGTTAGGGTTTTGGCTGATAATGAAATTAGATTTGCCAATTTTTTAAATAAAGAAATGTGGGACGGTAAAGATAATACCGGAAATTATGTTTCAAGCGGAACCTATCTGATGGAGCTTCTAACAAATGATCCGTTCCAGTGCGCCGAGACAAAAGTTTCAACACTAACCGTTGTAGTGCCGGTTAATATGTTTAGAATTACAGATGTTAAAACAAAAGCTCTTCTTGGCGGAACTTCGGATTTGGCGTCATTGTCTTTTGAAATGACTCAAACTATGTGGGTTGATTTAAAAATTTATAAGCCTGCTGAAATCAGTGTGGCTCAGGATGATTGGCCATGGGATAGCGGTGATTATGAGAATACTGATAAGATTGTTTATTCCGTGCATGGCCTGCGCCCGGGCAGATTCAAGATAACCGAATATTGGGATGGCAGGGATGCGACCGGTTTGCTTGTTGCAGACGGGCAATATCCGTTTACTCTTGTAGCGCATAGTGTGAGAGCGACAAATGTTATGTATGCCACCGATAAGGTTATGACAAATGGCTATGTTAATATAACAAGAGGTCAAATTATATTTAATGATTTTGACTCTATACCGAATATCCCTCAAATGTTTAATTCCAGCGATGTGGTAAAACTTCCGCCTTATGAAATACTTTATGGCGTTTCGCGGCAGTCTTCAGTTACCGTACAAATACTTAATTTAAATCTTCCTCCTCAAGTAATTTCTACCGTGCTGGCCGGCGGTATAAGAGACGGGGCTATGATTTATAATGAATTCTGGGACGGTAAGTATGATAATGGCGACTTTGTGGAAGGAGGAGCCTATACTGTAAGAGTTAGAGCTGTGGATATAGCTTCGCAATTAACTTCTTATGCCACGGTGCAGATGACGATAGATGTTTGGCCTCTGAGGATTTTTGATGTGGCTATTATTCCTTTGACAGAGGCTAATGATGCCGTTGTTTCTTATCAGCTTTCGGAAGCCATGAAAATGGTAACTAAAATTTATAACCCGGGAACCTCTTTTGATGAGTTTGCTAATCCTTATCCTCCTGAACCCGGTTCTTTGGTAAAAACAATAGTTGGCGTAAGGCCTGCCAGAACGCCCATTAATGAATTTTGGAACGGTACTGATGAAGCTAACTCTCCGGTTCCCGACGGCTCTTATGTGTTTAAAGTTTATGGCTCAACTATTACTGATGGAATTGATTCATTAACAGGTAATATAGTGGACGGTGCTAATATTGCCGAGGATATTGTTACAAGTAATATACCCGTTACCAAGGGTGAAAGATCAATAGAAGAATTTGCAAATGAAACATTTTTCGCGCCCAATCCTTATGTGGGTACAAATGGTTATTTTAAAATATCAGTTCCGATAACATCAAAAATTTCACTTAAGATTTATAATATTGCGGGAGATTTAATCTTCAAAAAACAGTGGGGTGAACAGCCAAAAGACACATATATAGATGGTGGTACATATCTTTGGCCTAAAACAAATACAGCCGGAGCAACCGTAACTCACGGAGTATATTATTATGTTATTCGTCTTGAAGCTACTGATGGTAGTAGCCAGGTGTCTCAGCTAGTTAAAAAAATACTTATCCCGTAAAAGTAGCCGCGAAGCTTGCCTCGCCATGAATAAGCAATAAGTCAGAACCGGAAATAACGGAAAAAAAGGTTGCAGGTCTCAAGAAACAGCGAGGAAATTTTAACGTAGTGGAAGTTTGAAGCAATTATAAGGATATTCCTTAAAAAAAAGGTGATATTTATGAAATTTAAAAAAATAATTTTATTTGCGGTTATGCTGCCTTTACTATTTAATTGGGCTTATTGCGCGGATTCAAAAGCCGGAACCAGCGGAGCGGTCTTCCTTAAGATACCCGCTTCCTCCGCCAGAGCTCAGGCTTTAGGTGATTGCGGAGCCATTATTGAGGGTGCTGAATCCATGCCTTTAAATCCCAGTGGTATAGCTTCTTCACAGATGAGAGAGTTTAGTGTTTCTCGTTTAAGCTGGTTTGAAGATTATACCGGACAATATATAGGTTATGTTCATCCCGTGGGCAGGGCCGTTATGGGTTTTGGGTTTGGTTATTATGGTGTGGATAATTTTGATGTTAGACAGTTAGATGGTAAATCTCTATCTGCTGATAGTATAAAAGCAAGTAATAGTTTTTTGTCTTTTACTTTGGCTAAAGCGTTTTTATTGGAGAGATTTCTTCTTGGTGTGAGTATAAAAAAAGTTATTGAGGATAATTATAGCGCAAAATACGATAATACTGTTTTTGACGCGGGTGCAATGTTAAAACTTGGACGTAAAATAATTATCGGCTGGTCCGGTCAGAATTTTGGCGATCAAAAAAAGGTTGTTCAAATTCAGAGATTGGGTTTGTCTTGGAGTCTTAATCCTTTTATAACTATTTTGGCGGAAAGTAAATCTTATACCGATTCAAAAAGTAAAACCGGTGTAGGTTTTGAATTTAATCTTCCTGAAGAGGTTTTACAAGTTGGAAGGGTGTCTTTTCGCATTGGTTATACGCCTATGGATGACCATGGAGAAAATATGGATGGCGGTGTTTTGGATAAAATGGGCTTAACCGACAAGCATGGAGTTTCTTTTGGTTTTGGAATATACAGTTTGCAATCTTTGGGTTATGGCTTTGGCTTGGATTACTCTATGGTGCCCTACGGCGCTTTAGGAAAAGCAAGTCAAATATCTTTAAAAATGCAGTTTTAGTTGCAAAGCTTTGCTTTGCAAAAGAAGTCAGAAGCAAGAAATAAGAAGTCAGACATATTTAAGGGATATTCCCTATAAATCTGATTTCTCCCGTGTAACTTTGTTCACGGGACTAACATTCTTGGAATCTTTCAGTCTAAAGATCGCGACAGATTCCTAAGGGTGACATCTGGTTTCTGATTTCTACCAAGAGGATTTTTTGAATGGAAAATATATGAAGGTGGGATTTAGATTAAGGAAAGGACAAACTGCCATTGAGTATTCTTTGATTATGTTAGCTCTTCTTGTTGTTTTTAGCATGATGTATCGCTCTTTGCAATGGTATTTATCAAAAGAGTTTAAAACAGGGGGTATTGTTATACTGAGAATGTATAAAGAAGATCCGTGGTAATATAAATAAGTCACCCTTAGGAATCTGCCTGTAAAGTGAACTTGTTACACTTTGAAAGATTCCAAGAATGTTAGTCCCGTGAACAAAGTTACACAGGGAGAAGCAAGAAGTAAGATACAAGAGGTAAGAAGAAAAGGGAATTCCTTACAATTCTGGACTCTGATCTCTGGCCTCTGATTTCTACAGTTAGCAATAATATAAAAATTAGATATAATCTATAATATAAATAAAATTGGAGGATACAAATGATAAATTATGCATATTTTGTATTGCAAATGAAGGCAGATAAGATATTAAAGAGCAGAAAAGGTCAAAATACGGTTGAATATTTGCTTATGTTATCGGTTGTTGTCGGAGTTGTTTTAGCTGCCGGTATGGCGCTTAAGCACTTTATGCCCGGACTTTTCAGTCAGATTCAAACCATGATTAGCGGTGCAGCCGGAAGTTTAGGTTCAAGCGCTGGCAATCACTAATTAAACTTACATGGCGCAGGGTCCCCCTTTTATAGGGGGAATACCCTGATTTAGCAAAAAGTAAGTCTACCCTTCTAACTTGTCCCTCTGAAACTTTAGTGAGGGGGGAAGCTTTGGCGAAGGAGGGAAACATATGTGAGTGTCTGGTAATTGGTAACCGGTAATAATAGTGGAAGTTTCGCTATTTTATTGATTGTTATTTACTGTTTAATAATACTTCCGCCAAGGACTGGTTTAGGTTGGTGACAGTAATGTTTCGATATAAGCGGGATAAATTTCTAATGTATGCCTTTTCCTCCAAACGAATAGGCGGATCCGCCAAAGCAGTGATGGCGGAAAAAGGGCAAGTTACGGTGGAATTGATGTTGGTTCTTCCAATTTTTTTTATGATGCTTTTTATGATTATGGAAATTGGAAATGTCGCTTATCAAACCATATTGTATCATCATGCCGCTTATGAAATTGCAAGAATAGGTTCCTTGGTGGCGGGGCCAAAAGGAGGAAGTTCTAGCTCCGCTTCAGATATTGGTTTTGCGACCTCAAAAATGAAGAGTGTTTTAACTAAGATGAAGATAAGATGTAAGTTGCAACCTGCTCCAAGTCTTCAGGTTACCGGCGCGGACCCGCAAGTTGAAGCAACAGGCGCCACGCATGTAAATGAGGATTTAATTGTTTCACTTAAATGCGATGCAAAGTTGGTTTTTCCCATGGCAAGATATTTTCTTTCAGATCCTCCTCGAACGAAAGGGAAAAAGACAATTATTGTAAAAGTTAGGATGCCGATAGAGAAGCCGATTTTTCAGTAAGAAATAATAAAGATATAAAACAAATTTAACAAAGTTGTAATGATGATAACTTAGAATTTAGATTAGGGAGAAATGATATGGGAAAAAAAGGCGTTTTAGTTCCGATGATTTTAGCGATAATTGCGGCTTCTATTTATTGGGGTATTCTTTCCTCAAAAAAGAAATCGCTTTCGCGCGCTTATGAAATGGGGCGTGTTTTGATAGCGAAATACGATTTGCCGGCCAGGACTGTTTTAAAAGAAGACTTGGTTGAAATAATTCAAGTGCCGAGAAAGTATATGCAGCAAGATGGTTATGAGGTGCGTTCTCCTTCGGATATAAAATTAGTTGTTAATCTTGTCACACAAATAAGAGTTCCCAAAGGCAATCAAATAACGCAGTCATCTTTAGTTAGTCTGAGTCCTAAAGCCGGGCTTAGTGTTAAGGTGCCTCCCGGTTACAGAGGTTGCATTTTGCCAATGGGTAATGAGATGCTTAGATTGATAAAACCCGGCGATAGAATAGATGTCTTGGTTTCATTTAAGGCTATAATGTCGAATAGTAAAAAAAGCAATGTTACGGCAACCATATTGCAGAATGTTCTTGTTCTTGGCGTAGGTAGTAATCTTGGACAGGGCATGAGCTCAGGTCAAGCAAACACAAAATCTGAGCAAGAAGCAGAGTCTCAAGCTTTTTCCGAAAAAGGAGTTTTAAGTCTTGCTTTAAATCCTCAGGAAGCGCAGTATTTATCTTTATCACATTTGGAAGGTGATGTTACAATTATTGTAAGAGGTCTTGGTGATGTTGAAATTCATCCCATGGAGATTGCAAGTTTCAAGAGACTGATTAAATAAGGAGAGGTTCTCGTTATTGTTGAGAGTTTCATTAGGAGAATTTTATGAGAAAATTACTTATCGCGATAATGTTAATGTCGCTTAGTTTGCCTGGTTATGCCGCTAAAAAAGTTCCAACTATGGTGTCGGTTAGCGCCGATATTGTTGAAATAAGCGGTTCTGTGCAAAAGACAATGGGTTTTGCCTGGGGTGGAACTTTTAAGTTTGGTGAGTCTCTTATACCGGGTGTATTAGAAGTGGGTGATTTTGAAAGAAGGACTGCTTTGGATACGACGCTCAATTTGCTGGAAACCGAAGGTAAGGCTCAGCTTTTATCAAATCCAAAAATTATTACCAAAAGTGGAACGCAGGCCAGTTTTACAGTTGGTGGAGAAGTTCCTGTGCCTTATTCAAATCAAGGCGGAGTTGGCGCTGAATTTAAAAAATTCGGCGTAATTCTAAATGTTCTTCCCGTAATTATAGATGTAAAAAAGAAGATGGTGGATGTTCAAATTCAGCTTGAAGTTTCCAATCCCAATTATTCGCAAGTTGTAATTGTAGCTGGAACGACCATCCCGTCCATGATAACCAGACAGATTCAAACTGAGGTTGAATTAAAAAGCGGGGATACCTTGGTTATAGGCGGTTTAAAGAAGAGTAGCAGAAATGTTTCCAAAACCAGAGTGCCTGTTTTGGGAAGTATTCCTTTGTTAGGAAAACTATTTAGGTCTACTGATATAAAGGAAGAGCAGAGCTCCTTGTTTTTATTTGTTACCTTTAATATTGTCCAGTAAAATCAGCAAGAAGCAAAAGGCAAGAGGCCCCCTTAGGAATTTGGAAAATTCCAAGGCTATGCTGGGTTGACTATGTTATCGCTGCCTGCCCTCGCATTTTAGATTCCTTTGGAATCTGCAGAGGGTATCAGAAGCTGTGCTATCAGACGGCCAAGGATGTTAGTCCCGTGAACAAAGTTACCCTACCACCCGCTTACATACCGCAAGGGGTGTTTAACAACACCCAAGCGGGTGGTAGGGTTACACGGGAAGAAGCAAGATTAATAAGGAAGCTCCTTATATTTCTGACTTCTGACCTCTGACCTCTGATATTTGTACCGGATACGATTATGACTGAAAAACCTTTTTTGCCCAGAGTTATAACATTTTCAGGCCCGAAGGAAGGTGTGGGAAAAACTTCCGTGGTTATGAATGCCGCTTTGGCATGGGCAAATTATCAAAAAAGAAATGTTCTTATTGTGCCTCTTGACCCTACCTGCTCTATGGATCAAGCCGCATTTTTAGGTATAAAAAATCCACCTTCCATAAGTGAAATTATAAAGCTTACCGGCAGAGAGTCCTTAAGCGGTTTGGGAGCTCTTTTAAAAGGAAAAATTCCAATATCGCAATGGGGCGTGGGGGTTCTTCCTCTTACTAAAAAAAGATCGGAAGTAGCCAAGATGGCCCCTGATTTAATATTGCCCATTTTTTCCAAGCTTTCTCAGGATTTTGATATTTTTATAGATGTCGATTCTTATTTTCCCATGCAAGTTTTTGCTTTTGATATTTCAGATAATGTTTTTTGGATTACTACGCCCAATGTTTCCAATATCAATTCCACCAGCCAAATGTTTAGGGAAATAAATAATTTGCATTTTTCAACAAATAAATTTGACATAGTGGTTAATTTCTTTGATTTTCCGGGAGCGGTGACTCCGAAAGAACTTGAAAGGATTTTTAAACAAATGAATAAAGAAATTTTAACTTTTATGCCTTGGGAAGATGATCTTTCTGTTTATACAAATCAAAATAAGATACTTATAATCGAAGAGCCTAAGTCACAATGGATAAAAATGTTAAGGGTTATACTTGGAAAGATAGATGAAACGGAGCCTACACAAAAGCAATGGACTACCAATATTTCAGCGCAGGAATTTTCTCATGGAGCCGATATGTTATGGCGGCCGCTTGAAAGAGAAAATTTACAGGCTGTGACTTCAACAGGTAAAAGTCCTGAGGATAATAAACCTACAGTCAGAACGGATAGGCCGCCTTTCTGGGAAGACCTTAAGGTAAAACTTCATACGGATGTGGTTGCCGCTCTTGAGCTTGAGAGAATAGTAATTAGCGTAGAGACAAAAGAGAATGAAGAAGTAAAAGCGAAAGTTGATTCCATTATTAATAATCTTTTGCAAAAAGAAAAAAGTATTAAGCTTACAAGAGATCAACGCATAACATTTATAGATGAACTTTTAGATGAAATACTAGGTCTTGGTCCGCTTGAGGAAATAATGCGTAATCCCGACGTTACCGAAATTATGGTTAATGCTCCGGACAGGATTTTTGTTGAAAAAAAGGGAAAACTTATATTAACAAAGCATAAATTTAGGGATAATGACCAAGTTATGCAAGTCATAAAAAGAATCGTGGCGCCGCTTGGAAAAAGAATAGATGAGAGTGTTCCTTTGGTGGATGCCAGACTTGCAGATGGCTCCCGTGTAAACGCCATTATTCCGCCTCTTGCCGTATCAGGCGCTACCATTACCATAAGGCGTTTTTCTCAAAAACCTTTTACAGAACAGGACTATCTCAACTTTGGGACCGTCAATAAGGATTGTATGACGTTCTTAAAAGGCTGCGTTAAATTGAGAAAAGACATAATTGTCTCCGGCGGAACGGGTACAGGTAAAACCACATTTTTAAACATGCTTTCAAATTCAATTCCCGAGGATGAGAGAATTATTACCGTTGAGGATACGGCTGAACTTAAGCTTGCTCAAGAGCATTGGGTCAGGCTTGAAACACGTCCACCCAATATTGAGGGCAAGGGAGCGGTAACTATACAAGATTTGGTTAAGAATTGTTTAAGAATGAGACCTGACAGAATAATAATCGGAGAGGTAAGAAGCGCTGAGGCTTTGGATATGTTACAGGCTATGAATACCGGTCACGAAGGTTCATTAGCTACCGTTCATGCCAATACGCCTCGCGATGCTTTAACCCGTCTTGAAGCTATGTGTCTTATGGCGGGAGCGGAATTGCCGGTCTGGGCTTTGAGGGAAATGATAGCTTCAGCTGTTCATATGGTGGTTCAGCTTACAAGATTTTCCGATGGTTCAAGAAAAGTTACAGCTGTTACCGAGATTACAGGCAGAGAAGATAATCAAATCTTGGTTCATGATTTATTTAAATATAAGCAAACCGGAATAAATAGTGCGGGTAAAGTTATGGGTGACTTTGAAGCTATTGGAGAGCCGCCTAAGTTTTATGGAGATTTTAAAACCAGTGGCCTTGATATGCCCTTGGATTTATTTTGGACTAAAGTTCAAAAAGAAGAGCGCTCAAGACGATAAAGGTAAAAAAAAGGGATTAAGGCTAAATTTTAGAGGGTATGAAATATTATGATTACAAATAAAATTTTTATTTTTATTTTTTTGATAGGCTTATTGGGCTCTTCTGCCAATGCCGGCGTCTTTAGTAAAAGACAGATGGGCGAGATTTCATGCGCTGCCACAAAAACACAATTATTTTATTATTATTTAGCTCCCAATAGAGATTCTAATCTTTCCGAATACAAAATGAAATGTAATGGCAGGGACTTAAATATTTTTATGCCAAAATGGTTTGAAGAGGAGTCAAAGTCTATGTTGGCTAAAAAAGTATGGCGGGATCCTGAAGAGGGGGAAATTTCAGAAGCCGCCATGTGGCAGACTTCAGTTTCCATTATTTATGAATTTTTAAATCTTAGTAAAAAAACTTTTCCGGCGGAATTTGACGGCGCGGGCATTCAACCCGCTTTGCTTATAAAGGAATATGCCGATGTAAGAATAAGATTTCAAATGTCCTTGGATAGGATTTATCGCGCTCGGCTTTTTGATTCGATGAATGGTCGCGGAAGAAATATTATTCCGACTTTAAATCTCATACTGAGAGAAATGGAAAGTATCGCCGATGCCGTATCCAGTAATAATAGCGGGCAATACTCCGAGTCTGTTACTGCCATATCTGTTTTGGCTCAAGATTCTTTTGGAATTCTTTTTAGAAGTCCGAGAAAGTGGACGCCCGTTCAGCCGGAGCCTTTAGCTAAAAAAGTTATTTATTTTGCTCTGATGATAGTGGGTATGATACTTATTTTTATTTCCGTAAGATTATTCTTTTCAATGAATGAAAAGAAAACGGAAGAAGTGATTAATGATTATTCAAAAAAAGCGGTTAAATGGAAATCTGATTTTGCTCGGCAATTTGTTACCATCAATATAAATTATCTTGTCGGGGTTCCGATTGGCATATTTGCCCTCATGGGCCTTTTAACATTTAGCTTTTTTGGTTTTATTATACTTGGCGGAGCCGGTGTTTATATAGGTTTACAAATGCCGGGATTTGTTTTAAGCGCCATGAAGGCAAAAAGAGGGAAAGCGGTTGATAAACAGTTAATGGACGCTCTGATTCTTTTGTCTAATTCCTTAAGATCGGGGCTTGATGTTGTTCAGGGTTTTGATATGGTGGTAAAAGATTTAGTGCCGCCAATTTCAGATGAATTCGGGCTTGTTATAAAGAATTATCAGCTCGGTATGTCTTTTGAAAAAGCTTTAGAGGTAATGGAAGAAAGAGTCCAAAGTAATATGTTGTCCTATATGATAAGAGCCATTATTCTTCAGAGGCAAATGGGTGGAAATCTTACTAAAGTTTTTGAAAGAATAGTTGTGGATATAAGGGAAGAAAGCAAGCTTGACGATAAAACAAAAGCTTTAACGGCTCAGCAGAAAATACAATCAATAGTGGTGGGTATAATGCCGTGGATAATGTTTTTGGTTATGTTTTTATTTCAACCCGAACCTATGAAAAAGTTTTATTTTTCACCTTTAGGCTTATTCACTTTGATTTTCTGTGTTATATGGATTGGCATAGGCATGAAACTGGTTCGCAAATTAGGTGATATAAAAGTATAAAAAAGGTTTGGATTTAGGGATAAATTTATGAATGTAGAGATAATGAATATCGTACTTATAACTCTGGGTGTTGTGGGAAGTGTTTCAACATATGTTTTTATTCAGAGGGTTTTTTCTTCGGAGAAAGAAGTAATTAATCCCATAGGCAGCGCTCAGGATTTGGAACAAAAAGAATTATCCGTTTTTAATAAATTAAATCCAAACGGCACCCTTATTAATAAAATGGATATTTTTTTGGCCAGAACATGCGGTCAGGATAAAAAACTTGAAGAAGCTTATATGCTGCTTGGTCGGCCTAAAGATACCGACCCCTTAAGAATGCTGCATAAAAAAGAAATAGTGGCGGTTGTTTTAATAGTGTTACTTTTTGCGCTGACTAGTTCAGTTATATTTGCCTTATTTGGTTGTCTTATGGGCTTTCTTATCCCCGATGTTCTTGATCAAAGACAGATACGCGATAGGCAAGAGGGCATAATAAGAACTTTCCCTACTTTTGTGGATTTGACGGCTTTAATGATTGAATCTGGCCAGGATTATATGACGGCTTTCGATAAAATCATTAGGATATCGACGGATAAAACACCGCTTGAGAATGAAATTGGGAAAGTTATTAATGAAGTGCAATTGGGGTATTCCAGAAGAGATGCCTTAAGAAGATTTTCTGAGAGGACAGGTATTCAAGAAATTCGCTCTTTTGTAGGACTTATTGTTCAGTCTGATGAACTTGGAACCAGTCTTGTGGATTTATTGCGTAATTTTTCAGGAGATATGAGATTTAGAAGAATGAATAAAGCTGAACAGCTTGCCGCCGCGGCTTCCACTAAAATGTTAATCCCTTTGTTTATATTTATATTCCCGGTGGTATTTATACTTATGTTATCACCCATGATATACGATATGTTCACAGGTGGCGGAATGCCGTTTTAAAAGAATTAAAAGGTGATTCTTATGAAGAAAACAATTTTATTATTTAGTTTATTTTACTTTGGCTTTGCTTCTCTAGCGTTTCTTAATGCGGGACCAAGAAAAGTTAAGAATGATGAATCCATTTTTATGGATCTTCAAAAGGCGGGGCTTAGTTCTTTAAATAATTCTCAAGAGAAAAAAGAATTTATGGATGTTGTGCATCTTCAAAAGCAAAAGATACAGTATAGAATGCTTCAAACCGTTTATGAAAATGCTTTTGAATATTATAAGCAGGGTAAGTATGATGAAGCAAAAGCTCTGTCGGTTAAAATTCTTTCCATTGACCCTAATTTTGAAGATGCGGCAATGTTATTGGATGCCTCTTCCCAGTTGAAAGGAAAAGCCAAACCTTTTTTATCCAGAAGATTATTGATGGAGGATAGATTTAGAACAGCGCTTTCTCTTTATAAGAAAGGGAGAATTATTGAGGCTTATAATAAAATGGAGCAAGTTGTAAAACTTTCCCCGTCAAATATAAAGGCAAAATATTGGCTTGGAAAAATAGAAGATAATTTAAAAGATTATTATTTTATGAAAGGTAAAAAGGCTTATAAGGGGCGGAATCTTCAGGGCGCGCTTGATAACTATTATAATGCTTTGCTTTTGCAGCCTAAAGATTCGGTTATATTGTCGGAAATAGCAAAGACTGAAGAAGAGCTTAGAGACAGTCAAGCCAATGAAAAACTTAAATCGGCGCTTGAATACTATGCTCAAGGGAAATTATTATCCACGTATGGTGAGCTTAAAAAAGTTCTTGGAATAAAACCTTCAGATAGTAAAGCGGCAAAATTACTTAATGAAGTTAGGGCTGAAATAGAAAAAGGCTATATAGCGCAAGGCAGGAAACATTATAGCAAGAGAAAATATGCTAGTGCCATTGCTTCCTGGAACAAGGCCAAACCTTATTCTGAAAGCGTTTCCTATATCAATAAGCTTATAAAGAGAACCAATGACCAAATAAAGAGAGAAGCCCAAGAGAAGAAAAGACGATCGGAAGAAACCTCGCGCAGGAAAAAAGAAGAAGCGGATAGAAAAAAACGTGAAGCGGAAGAGAGAAAGAGAAATATTTCAACTCCGACAAAAAGTGGTCCTATTGTGGATGATGGACGGAAAAAGCGTATCTTGCAGGAAAATAGAATTGCCTCTCAACATCATTATCTTGCAGGGCTTAAATATTTCCAAAACTCAGATTATGAAAAAGCTAAAAATGAGTGGACTATCGCGAAACAGCTGGACCCTGAGAACGCGGATGCTCAAGCCGGTTTAAAAAGAATAGAAAATATTCTATCAGGCGGATAATAAAAAGAGAAGATGCAAGAGGTCAGAAGTAAGATGCAAGAAACAAGAAGCAAGAATTAAGGAAGTTCCTTATATATCTGGCCTCTGACATCTCCCGTGTAACTTTGTTCACGGGACTAACATCCTGAGTCGTTTTGATGGACATAGTCCGTGACACGACACCCAGCATAGCCTGGGAATCTTTCGAAACAGGGAAGTTATGTTTTGGAACAACGAACCTTTCGGTTCATCAAATGTCATGAGTTATGCGAAAGACCATCAAGTGTCGTAAACTTCGCCGTCTGATAGGCATAGCCTCTAATACCCTCTGCTCTGCTGTTTCCACAGGAAACAAGGATGCGAGGGCAGGCGGCACGTGACATAGTCAACTGACATAGTCTTCTGTGAACGACCATATTCCTAAGGGTGATTTCTAAATTCAAGGCACTTGAATTTTTTATTTTTGTTCATATTTCCTTAACCTTTAGTTAATTTACACTTACTACACTATTGATAGAGTAATTAGCAACTGTAAAACAATGAAATTTATGTTCACAATTATGGATTGTTTGTTGCTAAATTTTTTTAATTTTCGTAATTTAAAAATTTTGAGGATTATTTTATGAGATTGGGATTGAAATGGCTTCTATGGTTTATAGGCATAGGTGTTTATGTAATGAGCCTGGGCGGGGTTTTTTATTATAATTTGTTTAAATGGACTTTTGATGAGAAGTTAAAGCAAGAAATGATAGAAAAAGTTAAGGTTTATGCTCCCACCTTAAGAACAGGCTTATTGAAAAGTCCCAAAGCCATATCCTTTGATGAATATGACATTATGCAGTCCATGATAAAGGATGATAGGATAAGTTCCATAATTTATTTGAGCCGAGCGGGAACGGTCAGATGGCATAAACAAGCCAGATTCATGGGTACTGCCTGGGATGAATTTCAAAAAGATGTTCCGCCTCCAACTGATGCTATTAGCCAGGCTTATATTTCCAAGATGCCAAAAGTAAGACAGGTTCACAAACAGCCTTTTTATGAAATAGCGATTCCTTTTTCAGTGCGCGGTGAAATTATTGGCATAATGGATTTGCTTGTGTCTCGCGCGGGCGCAGAAATGTTGATAGGTTCCGCTATGCGTAAATATGTTTTTGGCGCATTAGGGGTTCTTTTTCTTCTAGGGTTGCCTCTTTATTTTTTCCTTCATCATTATATTATATCTCCGCTTGAGGCATTGAGAGACAGTATTGATAATATTTCCCTTACGAGTCCCAATTTAAGATTTAAGCCCAGGCGAGATGAAATTGGCGAAATATCTTCCTCTATTGCCATGTTTTTGGAGAAGATTAAGAAAGAAGTTGAAGGTATTTCAAATAAAGATAAAACATATCGGTCTTCTGAGGAAAAATGGTGGCGTATGCTTTTAAATACCATTATGCCCGAAGGACAATATGTTATGGTAGTCGATGAGAATAATAGTATTCTTTATGCTAATTTTGAGCTTGACGCCGGGATGGATGCCAAAAATATTCATCTTTTGGATGTTATAGATAGTCAGCAACAGAATTTGCTCAGGATAGTTGGAAACGCTTTTGAGGAACCCGATAAACTTATTGAAGGGGAAACCGTTTTTAGAAATGAAAATATGAATGTTAAAGTTATGCATATTTCGGAAGCTTCCGATGTTAGCAGAACCCTTATTTTGTTTTCCCCCAAAGCTCAAATAACCGTCTAAAATAGCCTGGCAGGCCGGCAGCCCGGCAGTTCGACAGCAAGCAGCTAATTAGTTTCCTGTTTTTTCTAATACTCTTAGACTGTTTTCTTTTGTTAAAACTTCTTAAATAATTGCTAAAATTAAAACATATTCGGAGTAGCTATTTTAAAGCGCCGAAGCGTTTTTTTTTAGGAGGAATTAATGAGACTTGAGATTAAAAACATAAATATAAGCTCTATTTTATTTTCATCTGTGCCCGTGGTTGTTTTTGTTTTGGGATTATTAGGAGCGGTTATAACTTTTTTCTTTACGCCCAGCGCCGCGATTTACAGTATGACTGTGTTTAAGAAATTTATAGCCATAGGCATGTATTCATTAATGTATACTTTACTGGTTGTGGCCTTATTGGTTTTTGTTATTTTTGTTTATAATTTCTTTACCAACGTCGTTGGTTTAAAAGGTATAAAACTTGATATAGAAGAAGTAAATCAAGAGAATTAAATAAGAAACAAAGAATATATTTTAAATGAAAAGACAATCATTGTCTTTGTATTGTTATTTTTTAATGTTTTAAAGGAGAAAAAGTGAAGACCAATATTATTTTTGCAGCAAAAGATTTTTCCAGAGCCTCTCTTTTGCTTGAGTTGCTATCAAGGCAAGGTTATTCCGTTCTAACCACTCATAAATCCAGAGAAGTTATGGGAATGCTCACTCAAAGAAGTTTTGATCTTGTAATTATAGGGCAAAATTTAGCGGATGAAGAAGGTTTGTCATTTTTAAAAAATCTCAGATCAAAGAATAAAAATATTCCCGTTATAGCTGTTTTGGAATCACCGGACACTTACTTGGATCATATTCCATCGGGTATTTCCAAGGATAATATTTTCCCGCATCAGGTTAGTGGACGTTCAGCTTCTCAAGCTTCGCAAAAGATAACCTATAAATTGGCTTTTTTTCAATTGGGAGCCGATGAATGTTTGACTTATAATCAGGATTTGCAAGAAACAATTGCGAGAGTTCGCGCGGTTATAAGAAGAACGGCTTCCACGCAGCCTGATGAAATTCTTAAAATGAATGAAATAGAGATTAATATGTCCAGTTATACTGTTCGCATAGGCAAGAAAGAAATAACTGTTACCGCCAAGGAGTTTGACTTAATCTATGTTTTCTTGAGTTCGCCTAATAGGGTTTTAAGCCGGCCTTATCTCATAGAAAGAGTCTGGGGTTACAATTATTTCGGTTCCCCGAGAACGGTGGATGTGCATGTTAGAAGACTTAGGTCAAAAATAGGTAAAGCGGCAAAATATTTTCATACCGTGCCGTGCGTGGGCTATAAGTTTGTCCCAGAAACAAAATAATAAAAATCCCGAAAGAGAGGAAGACAATTTATGGAAAATAGCAAAGTTTTGATAATAGATGATGATGCGCATTTAAGAGGCAGTTTAAGCGAGGTTTTGGATTTAGAGGGTTTTGACTGCGCGGAGGCCGGTAATGCCAAAAAAGGTATTAAAATGGCAAAGGACCGTACTCCTGATGTTGTTATTATGGATATACAGCTTCCCGATTCAAGCGGTTTTCAAATTTGCCGCGAGCTTAGAGAATATTCCAAAGAGTTCGTTTTAATAATGATGACAGGCCGGTTTCTTTCAGCGGAAGAGAAAACTCAAGGTTTTAACTTGGGTGCCGATGAGTATCTTACCAAGCCTTTTGACATAAAAGGGCTTTCCATAAGAATAAGACAGTTGCTTTCCCGGAAAAATAAATAAATGAAAAAGATAATAGCCTTAATGTTGTTTTGTTTTATTTCTTCCTCGACTATGGCAAGCGCCGCGCCTCAAAAAAAAGTTAAGTTGGATGTGTTTTTTGAAAGTATGGATGGCCGCGGCTGGCAGTGGTTTTTTTTGACTGACGTTTTAAAAAGGGCCCGGCCCAATAATATTGATGTAGATGTTTTTTGTCTTATTGAAAAAAATGACAAGGGCGAGTGGTTGTCTAAGCGCGGAGACTCGGAAATAGCCGAATCCAAGAGAATAGCCGTAATAAAAAAATATCATAAAAATTCCCTTTTCAAATATCTTAATGCCCGCAGTTTAAGTCCTTGGGTGGATGGTTGGAAAGATGCGGCTATTTTTAGTGATATCTCCCTTATTAAACTTGAAAAAGAAATAAAAACCAATGGTGACAGCGCTTTGGGTGAGCATTTTGTTCAAATAAAAAATAAATCTGTCGCCAAAACCTCGATTTTTATTAATGGTGTTTTATATGAAGGAGCTCCTAAACTTTTGGCTTTGATGAAAAAGGTAAATAAAGTTTTGCCGAAAAATAAAAAGTTTAATATTCCGGCGGAAAAATCACTTTCAAAACTTGCCGCGCCTGCGTTTTGGATTGTTTTATCTAAAAATTCAGCGCCGAAAGACGAGAGAGTGGTAAGCGCTTTTTCCAGATTTTTTTCAGAGTTGAAGCCTAAAGAAATTCAGTATACCTCAAAGATAAGAAAAGAAAAGTTTAAGGACTTGGATTTTGTCCCCGCCTATATTATTGAGGATAACAAAAACAGCCGCGCTGCGTTGGGAGACATGATAAAAGCCGGAGTTTTTGCCAAAAAGAAAGGTTATTTTGTGTACTATGATAAAAGCAAAAGGGGTGTTTTTCTAAAAAACAAGAGGAAGCCTGAAACTCTTGAAGTTTTTACAATGTCCCAATGTCCTTATGGAGTTATGGCGGAAAATTCAGTTATGGAAGCTGTTGAAAATAAACTTATTGCGCCTAAAACCAAAGTGGAAATAAGATATATTGCTGACGGGAGCAAAGGGGCGGATGGAAAAATAAACTTTCGCAGTCTTCATGGTCCGGCGGAATGGGAAGAAAATATTCGGCAATTATTTATAGCTGACAAATTTCCAAAAAAATTATTTACCTATTTAAAAGAAAGAAATAAAAATGTAAATTCCACGCAGTGGGAAGCCGCGGCAAAAGCTGCCGGCATAAGCAGTAAAACCATTAATGATGGTTTTGAAAAAGCCAAACTTTTACTTTTGGAAGATAGCGCGTATACCAAAGAGCTTGGAGTTTCGAGTTCTCCTTCTTTTCTTGTTGATGGAAAATATTTTGCCATCGGGATAAGAGAGCTTCAAAAGATAAAAGGATTTGAGAAAGTTCCATTAAAAGCAGCTCCTCTCGGAGCATGTAAATAAAAAGGCTAGCTCTTTTTATTTGCAAGAAGTAAGAGATAAGAAGCAAAATTAATAAGGAAGCTCCTTATATTTCTGACCTCTGATCTCGATGGTTTGAAAGTTTTGTTTATAAATAATTTAATGTAACATTTTTGTAATACAAGTAAGTAATAATATTCCATATATGACATATATCATTTACTATGGCTTAAACTATGACAGATAGAGTTAGAAAAAAAGGGAAACTCTTTTATAAGTTTCTTTTCATATTTTTGATGGTTTCGATGGTTCCGCTTGGAATAGTTGGTTATTATCTTGTTAATTTAAGCCGGGAAACCTTGAATAACGCTATCATTAAAGATCAGGAAGCTCTTGCTGTGGGTTTTGCCGATACGGTTGCCAGTTCTGTAAATTCCTTTAAAAATGTATTGCTTGAGGCCGCTCATAGAAGCGATTTTGCGTCTATGGATATAGGTCGGCAACAGGCGACCTTAAACAGTATTATGCAGTTGCATAAAGCTTTTTTGGATGTTTCCGTTATAGATATTGACGGACAGGAAACTGTAAGGATAGGCAGATTTGTTCAGAGTAGTAATTTGCGCGATTTTTCCAATGATTTGGTTTTTAAAAGAGTTAAAAAAAGCGGCGAATTTATGGGAAACATAAAAAGGTATATGGGAGCTTATCCCAGCCTGACTATGGCGGTAGCGATAGCAAATCCTTCCAATAATCAAACCAATGGCGTCATTATTGCGAAATTGAGCTTAAATGGTTTGAGCGGTATTTTAAAAACAAGTTTTCCTCCTTCAACCCATACGCAAGTGGCGGTTATAGATTCAAACGGTTTTCTTGTAGCTCATTCCGATCCTGAGGAAGTTACCAAACCGGATGCCAAATTACCCGACGATATACTTGAAGTCCTTCTTAGAAATGACGCTAAGAGTGGTGGTGGAGAAATTATTTTAAATAGTTCGGAAAGGGTTTTAGGGGCTTTTGCCGAAGTTAATACTTTACAATGGGTGGTGTATATTCAAAGATCTGTTTCCGTGGCATACGAAGCTTCTCAGAAAATGCTTCACAGAACGTATAAAGTTATTTTCATAGTTATGATTTTTGTCTTATTTTTGGGCTATGCCGTTTCACTTGTAATAACTCAGCCCATTCTAGCTTTGAGGGAAGCGGCTATAAAACTCGGTGAGGGAGATTTTGATTATCTGCCGGATTTAAATATGCCTAATGATGAGATAGGCGAACTTGCTCATACCTTTGTTCAAATGAGCGAAGCCTTGAAAGTTAAAAATGCGGAAATTGTTTCCGCGCAAGAGGAATTACATAGATTAAACAGAAGTCTTGAAAACAGAGTTGAGGCGAGAACCAGAGAATTAAAATCAGCGCAGGATGAATTGATTAAGAAAGAAAGACTTGCGGCTATCGGACAAATGGCTTCCGTAGTCGGTCATGAAATAAGAAATCCTCTTGCTGTTATAAATAATTCAACTTACTTTATTAAAACCAAGCTTTCTCATGCGGGAGAGGTTGAGCCTAAAATAACAAAACATCTTTCAATAATTGAATCCGAAATAAAACAAGCCAATGGCATAATAAATGAAATTTTGGGTTTTGCCAGAACCAAAGACCTTAATCCCCGGGTTCAACCTTTGCACAGTTATTTGGAAGACCTTATTATGTCTTTCCCTTTCCCCGAACATATAGAATTTGTCAAAGAATTTACCACGGAAAATCCCATAGTAAATGTGGACACTGATGAGCTTACTCAGGCGATTAGAAATCTTATGAATAACGGCATTGAAGTTATGCCTGAAAAGGGAACTTTAACTATGCGGACGGTTATTGAAGATAATTTTGTGAGAATTGATATTCAAGATGCCGGTTCGGGAATTCCGCAAGATGTTTTGGAAAAAATATTTGCGCCTTTCTTTACCACTAAAGCGAGAGGTACGGGTCTTGGTCTTGCCGTTGTTAAAAAAGTTATTGATAGGCATAAAGGCAAGGTTGACGCTACGAGTGAAGTTGGCAAAGGCACTTGCTTTAAATTGTTTCTTCCTCTTTCGGCAAAATTACCTAAGGTTCCTGAAGAATAGAGATTCTCAAAGGTTATTTCTTCCTCGAAAATAAATGTATAATATCAGTACTTGAGTATAGAGTTGGCTATACGAATGAATTTAGGAGATTTTTTTATTAATTATGCAAAGTAAAATTCTTATTGTGGATGATGATTCTCATTTAAGAGAAACCTTAAGAGACCTTCTTGAGATGGAAGGTTATAAAGTTTTTGAAGCGGCCAGTGGCGCCGAGGCCATGGCCTTGGTTGTTTCTGATTTTTTTCATGTCATATTAATGGATTTTAATCTTACCGATAAAACCGGCATAGAAGTTATTCAGGATATCAGAAAACTTAATACCGATAGTCAAATCCTTATGATGACGGCTCATGCCTCGCTTGATACCGCCGTTAAGGCTATTCAAGAATCCGTTTACGATTTTCTTATTAAACCGGTTGATTTTAATTATTTGCGCAGAGCTATTAAAAAATCCGAAGAAAAATTATATTTGGAACAAGAAAATAAGCGTCTTATGGCTGTTTTAAAGAACAATAATGATCAGCTTGGGCGTTTAAACAATATGAAGTCTAAATTTCTTTCCATGGCTTCTCATGATTTATCCAATTCTTTAATGACACTTCAAATAAGTTTTGAAATGCTTTCTGCCACTATTAAGCCCAATGACGATCAAAAGAAAAAAATGGTCTTCATAAATACCAGCATAGCGCAGATTTCCAGGCTTATTAATGATTTGGTAGATTGGGCTTCCATAGAGCAAGGTAAGCTTAGAATGGAAAAAAATTATTTTGAAATGGATAAAATGGTTGAAGAATTAATAGAAGGCCCTAAAGCCAGAGCTTCTAAGAAAGACATAGATATTTCGGCAAGGACGGAAGGAAATTTGAAGATGGTTTCCGCCGACAAAAAAAGAGTAACGCAAGTGCTTTTAAATCTTTTGGAAAATGGTATTCGTCATACGCAGAGAGGCGGGAAAATTGTTGTAATAACCGAACCTCTGGAAGGCGCAGCTTGTGTATCTGTAAAAGATAATGGAGAAGGTATTGAACCGGCGGAATTAACAAAATTATTTGAAAGTTTTTATCAACCGCAAAATTCAAAAGGACCGCATGGAAGATTAGGCCTAGGGCTTTCCATAGCGAAAGATATAATACAAAGCCATGAAGGAAAGATTTGGGTTGAAAGTGAAGGCTTGGGAAAAGGTTCTTCTTTTAGATTTACCATTCCTTTCGCTAAAGAAGGTTCGGAACAAACTTCCTCATTGGAAAAGAAATAAGGAGATTATCAATATGGCAAAAGCAAAAAAAACCGTTACAGTACTCATCGCTGACGATCAAACTCTTTTTAGAGAAGGTATAAAAGATCTTTTGGATGATGAAAAAGGCATTCAGGTTGTGGGAGAAGCTGCAGACGGTCCGATGGCTGTTGACCTTGCGAAAAAATTGAAACCTGATGTTATATTGATGGATATAAAACTTCCTAAAATGGATGGTATTGCGGCCACCAGAATTATAAGAAAACAATGCCCTAATACAAATGTTTTGGTGCTTTCGGGT
>CAZHQC010000007.1:0-39495 GCA_964534135.1 uncultured Elusimicrobiaceae bacterium
TTGACTATGACATTTCTATTTAACGCATATATGACATTTTAAAAAAATTACTACATGATATTATAATTAATATTAGTGTTAAGTTAAAAATGATACAATTGTTTTATAACTGATAGTTGGGGGTTATATTATGCCATGCAAAATTATTCTTATTGATGATGATAAAGATTTACTTAAAATAACAAGAACTTATCTTGAAAACCACGGTATTCAAGTAAGTCATTTTTCAAATCCTTTAAAGGCTTTGAAAACATTAACCGAGAAAATAAAAGATAAACCGGATTTGATTATAACGGATGCCGAGATGCCGGAACTTGACGGCTTTAATGTCTGCAAGGTGATAAAAAATACTCCGAGCTTAGCCAAAATACCGGTAATAATGATATCGGGCAAAAAAATAAATGAGGAAGATATTTTGACCGGTTATGCCAAAGGCGCGAATGATTATCTTATTAAGCCATTCTCCTTTGCCATTCTTTTGGCAAAAATAAAAATTCTTTTAGCTCAAACTGAAATTTGTGACAAAAATAAACGAACCATAAAAAAGTGGGAGATGTTTATTGACCGCGATGAAAGAATATTGAAAATAAAAAACAAGCGCGTTACACTGACAAGAAAAGAATTTGATTTACTGCTTGTATTGCTATCAAAAGAAGGGAAAATAGTAAGTGTGCCATATCTTTTGGAAGCTATATGGGACTATGACCCCGCCCTTTATAATGATTCTCATACGGTAGAGGTTCATGTTTCAAGTTTGAGGAAAAAAACAGGACCAACTATAGCAAAACACATCAAAAAGATAACCGGCCACGGCTATAAAATGGAATAAAAAAGGTTTAACAATATGACTCCTCCGAAAAAAAAACAAATCAGTTTTGCAATCAGCCATAAAAAAATTACAAAGCCGAATAAATCGTCTTTTGATTCCGATATCACGCGCAATATTGAATCGGAAATAATCTTAAATAAAATATTGGACTTTTCCCTTTCCTCTGAAACTATTGAGACCTTCTTCAAACAATCTCTTCTTGAAATTGGAAACCTTAAATGGCTGTGCTCGGGCGCAAAGTGTTCCGTGTGTCTTCTTGATACCAATAAAAAAAATTTACTTTTAACCGCCCATAAAAATCTTTCAGGCCGTGAAATAAAAAACTGCGCCTCAATCCTTTTAACAGGAAAATTAAAAACTGAACTAAAAAACCTACAGATAAAAACCAGCGGCCACCTGATTAATGAAATAGCCAAACATTTCACCTTAGACAAAAGAAAAAAAATCAACCGTTATGTTATGGGCATTAACCAGAGAAATAAAACCCCCGGAATAATTTATATACAAACAAAAGATGATTTAACTAAAGATAAATCCACCACTAAATTCATCTCCTCATTTATAAGCATAGCGGCTGAAACCATCCAGAGAAAAGAAAATGAAGCCGAACTCCTTTTTGAGAGAAAAGCAACTGATTCCATGATAGAACTTTCAAATTTCTATTTAGCCTCCGCTAAGATTTCCATAAATGATATTTCAAATATGGTTTTAAAAAAAGCGCAAGACCTTACGAAAAGTAAATTTGGTTTTGTGGGCTATATTGACCAAAATACAGGCCACATGATTCTTCCCACTTTAACCAAAGATATTTGGCATAAATGCAAGGTTAAGAGAAAATCCATAGTATTTGAAAAATTTAAAGGTTTATTGAATTATATTCTAAAGAAAAAAAAACCTTTTATTTCCAATGACATTAAAAACAATCCGCATTCACTCGGAGTTCCTAAAGGTCATATACCTATAGAAAAATTTGTAATGGCGCCGGCAATCTTCAATAATAAAATTATCGGCATGGTCGCCATCGCAAATCCTGAAAGAAATTACAATCAAGCGGATTTGGACTATATAAAAAGATTGGCTGATTTTTATGCCATAGCGTTAAATAGAAAGATTGAGAATGAGAAATTAAAATATGCCGAAGAAAAATACCGCTCCATCATTGAATCCAGCAGCAATTTGATTTACACCATAACCCCGCAAGGCATAGTAACTTTCATAAACGACAATATTAAAAACTTCGGCTATACTCCAAATGAAATTATCGGAAAACATATGAGTAATTTTTGCCATCCTGACGACCTTAAATTAGCCTGGGAAGGCTTGGAGAGAATATTAAAAACAGGAAAAACATCAAGTCAATTTATAATCAAATTTAAAAAGAAAAATGGAACCTTCTTCTATGGAGAGCAGAGAACCGGTATAATTTATAAAAATGGGAAACCCGAATCGGTTATTTGCATGATGTATGATGTTAGTAAGGTAAAAGAACTCCAGGATAAAATTAACACAAACGAAGAATTGCTTCAAACGATGTTTAATGCAGCCACGGATATAATTTTAATTAAAGATATTAACCATAGATTCATAAAAGTTAATAAAGCGGCCATTGATTTTTTTAACCTACCGCTTAAAAAAATAATTGGAAAAACAGCCGCCGATATCTTCCCTCTTGAACTAGCGGAAAAAGCCACTAAAGAAGAAAAACTTGTTTTGGAGCAAGGCGAGACCTTGAATTTAGACACGGTAAGAACAACTGCTAAAGGAACGAAAATAATCAATGCCATAAAAACCCCTATAAAAAACAAAAAAGGAGAGATAACAGGTCTGCTCGCCATATTGAGAGATGTAACGGAATTTAGAAAATTACAAAAAGAATCCATACACAAACAAGTTCTTGAAAAAGCGGGTAAAATCACAGGAAAGGCCGCTCATGATTTTAATAATGTTCTTGCCGCCATTAACGGCTATTCAACTCTTGTGCTTGAGGAACTTGGAGAAAAAAACCCCGTTCGCATAGAAATTGAATCTATAAAAAAAATGGTTGGAAGAGCTGTTTCCATTACCAAAAAAATGCAGAATATACCTAAAAATAAAGAGTAAGAGTTCCATTTCAATATAATACTTCAGAGGAGTTTTATTTAAAAATATTTATATGCCAATTAAAATTTTATTGATTAATGATGATGAAGATATTATTAAAGGTTATGAAAAAGGAGCGGACGATTATCTCCTTAAACCCTTTTCTTTCGATATTCTACTTTTAAAGATACAGACTATATTAAGAAGACACACTATTTTAAGCCACCTAAAATAACTGAAAAATTTGGCATGAAAATCAATCCTTTCGAAAGGACTTTGAAAATTGACGGAACAATTGTAAATCTTACCCGAAAAGAATTTGACCTTTTAACCCTGCTTATAAACAAAGAAAATCATATTTTAAGCATTCCCTATCTACTTGAAACCATTTGATGACCCCGCGCAGTATAATGATCCTCATACTGTGGAAGTGCATATCTCAAGACTTAGAAAAAAGCTAAGCCCATCAGTGTCCTCCCATATAAACAGGCACTGTTTATGAAGATTTTATGGGCACAAAAATAATAGTAAAACTGGTAGCCATTAAAACAGGAAAAATACTGGCCGCCATGAATTCTGAAGTTGAAGAACGAACAAAACAAACTGAAATGGCCTCTATGGACTTTAAACTGCCGGAACTTGATGAAATAAGCCCCTCAAATTTCAGAGACGCGCTTAATGATTTTGACGCAAAAGAAAACTACTGTTCCATAAGCCATGAGGAGTTGGGGGAAATGCAGATCTCAACAATTGAAAGCAAAGCTATCTATTGGGCATTAAAAATTAAAAACCCTAACTTCTCCTATAAACAATTAACTCAAAATCTGGGCAGTGAGATAAAAAACCGCTCCTTAAAAAGCAAGTTCTATGAACGCCTTGAATATTGGAATGCTCAAAGCGAAATTCCCGAGCTTTCCTCTATGGAAAACGCGAGCTTGGATTATGTTTTTAAAAAAGAAAAATATGTAAAGGATAATTGCAGGCAATAAGGTTTTATTATGAATAAAATTAAAAATTTTAAAGATAAAAGAAAAAAACTTCTCATAGCAGATGATGATCCGCAAATGGGAAAAATACTAAAAAGAGCCTTCTCTATGGATTCCTGGGATATTGCGCTTGCAAATAATGGCGATACGGCCTTAAGCTTAGTCTTAGAACATCAGCCTGATATAATAATTTTAGACATCAATATGCCGGGTAAATCCGGAAATGAAATCCTAAAAAAACTTCGAGAAACATCTAAAATGCGCGCAATTCCAATAGTGATACTAACCAGTCTGAGTGAGACTTCAGATAAGGTCAACAGTTTCAATAAAGGAGCGGATGACTATATTACAAAGCCCTTTATATTGGATGAATTAAAGATGCAGATTAATGCCATTTATAATAAAAATAAAAAAGCTATTTCCTCCAATTCTCTTACCAAACTTCCCGGAGCGCCCACTATTGCGGAAGAGACTATGGAAAGACTGTCTAATGAACAAAAATTAAGTTATATGTATATAGATATTGATAATTTTAAGGCCTATAATGACACCTATGGACATATTAACGGCGATGAGGCCATTAAAACTCTGGCTCAAATACTTGAAAAAGTCAGACAAAAATTTCCCCTTGAAGATATCTTTATATGGCATATAGGCGATGATGATTTTACATTGATATCCAAGGCTTATAAAACTGAAGAAATAGCTTCTTATATAACCCAGAAATTTGATAAAACTGCCCTTAAACTTTATAAAAAAGAAGATAGAAACGCGGGCTTTATCCATACTCTAAATAGAGAAGGTGACAAAAAAAGATTCTCAATTATAACTATTTCAATAGCCATAGCCACAAATGAATACATACAATTTTATCCTCACGCGCAGATGACTGATATGGCATCACAAATAAAAAAATATCTTAAATTAAATGAAATAGAGGGAAAAACGCCTTTATGAAAGACAGAAGAAAGAAATGACAAAAATAAGAAATTAGAATTAAAGAACAGGGACTATAAGTGGAAAATTTCAGACAGATGCTGAGTCCGAGACTTTTGGACTCTAAAACTACTATTGTCCTATTTTGTTCATATAGAGAATAGTTTTTACACTTCTGTCCAAGGCGGCAAGGTTGATAGGCTTTGCAATATAATCCGCTGCCCCGACTTTTAAACATTCTCTGCCAATTTCAGCATCAGCATTACCCGTAACCATTATTATAAGCGCATTTTCGTCAAATGACTTCAACTCCTTTAAGACTTCTAAACCATTTTTACCGGGCAGGCCTATATCTAAAAGAATAAGATTGGGTTGTTCCTTCTTATAAACATCAAGAGCGCTTAGGCCGTCAAAAGCAACAGAGACTTCAAATTTTTTAGTTAAAAGAAACCTTTTAAGCATTTTCACAATGGATTCTTCATCATCAACTATAAGAATCTTTTCAGCTGAAGAGGATTGTTCCTCTTCTGTTTCTCCCAATATTTTCTGAACTTCGGTAATAACAAGTGATAAGCCATCCGCTTTGGAAAGAAAGGCAGTGGCGCCATTTTTTAAATATCTTTCAGCGTCAACCGGAGAATCATGGGAAGTTAAAATTATTACGGGAGTTTTAGGAGAAGTTTTTTTTATTTCATCCAAAACCTGAGAGCCTGTCATATGCGGAAGATTTCTATCTAAAATTACCAAGTCCGGCTTTGAATCACTAAAAACAGACAAACCCTCAAAACCATCCTTTGATAATAAAACTTCATGGCCATTCCTGGACAGAAAAACCGCCAGAGCATCTCTTACTATGCCATTGTCATTGATAATTAGAATTTTCGCCATTTCAATTTACTCCCTAAAATCAAGTTGTATTTTATATAATTTCAGTATAGCATTTTTGATAATTACTCAAGGAGCAGAATGAAACAAAAAAACAATTCCACTAAAATGACGATATCACCGAATTCACTTGAACAGGAACTCGGACAAATTCAGAAAAACAATGCTTTAAAACTTCTTGCCAGAAGCATGGCTCATGACTTCAATAATATACTTGGCGCCATAGAAGGCTATACTTCAATAATAATGGATTATGTATCGCATGAAACTCCTATCTTTGAAGATATTTCTGAAATTAGAAGAGCCGTAGCCTCAGCGACAAAAATAACAAAACAACTTACGACTTTCAGCGAAAAAAACGCCCCCTTTACAGAGGTTTCAAATTTAAACACAATAATAAATGATTTATCTCAGATTCTGGATAAATATATAGATAAAAATATAAAACTGGAAAAGGATTTATGCGAAAACCTGCCCAATAGCGAAATGGATAAGTCAAAAATACAGCAAGCCCTGTTTAATATTCTGATTAATGCCATAGAAGCAATAAGCAATAATAAAAAACCCGGCGTCATAAAAATAAAAACCATGCGCGCAAAGAAATCGGGTTCAATACAAGAAAATATGATTATAGTGCGCATAAGTGATAATGGCTGTGGGATAGAAAAAAAGAATATGGATCTTATTTTAGATCCCTTTTTCACAACAAAACCAAGAGGAAAAGGGACAGGCCTCGGGCTCTCGGTAGCCCATTCAATTATCAATCGCCATAAAGGCCGTATTGAAATATCAAGCCAATCTCAAAAAGGCTCGGTTATTGACATTCACTTACTAACAACAAATAAAGCCCTGCCTCAAAACAAGAGAGACCAATCTATTACAAAAGCAAAAATAGTTCAGAAAAAAATACTCTTTATCGAAGATGATGATAACTTAAGAGCCGTAACCAATCGCGCCCTAAAACTCAATAATTTCATCGTCTTTCCATGCACCAGCGCAAAAGAAGCAAAAAAAGTCTTTGACGAAAACAATGGAGATTTTGACATCATATTCTCGGATGTTATTCTGCCTGATGAAAACGGCGTTAAAATTGCCAAAGAATTCGCCATATTGAATCCAAAAATCCGGATTTTAATTACCAGCGGTTATTTGGAAAAAACAACGGAAATAGAAGAACTCATAAAAGGCAAATTTCATTTTATCTCAAAACCCTATAAATTAGAACTTTTATTAAAAATTTTTAATATGAAATAAAATCAAGCGGGCTAAAGCCTCTAACCACTTTGCTTCATATTTCGAAATTTATTTTTGGCAATCTAAATAGCGATTAATAAAATCTGCTCTTCTGCATACATATACAAGAAAAACAGTTTTAGAGAAATGATTTAAATTTGACCATTATTTGAGTTTTATTTGAATTCTTTTTTCTATACTATTGTTGTAGCATTGATCTCTAAAAAATTTAATTCCGGAATCGTGGCGCTGCACCCCCCCAACCCCCCCAAAGTGGCGCTTTATGAAACTTCTTAGTTGAACTTTGTCGGTTTCGGAATGACTTTAAAACTCGCAAGCCAATTACTTGAATCAACAACTGTGCCTCACATTCATAAATCATCTTGGAAGCTTGCGAGTTTTTTTATTTCCTTTTGCTTTAGCAAAAGGAAATAACCCAAGCTATGCTTTCGCCACTTGTCCCCCGTGCTTTCGCCGCCCTGATAGCCATAGGCTCTGATGCGGCATAGCATAGCCTTAAATTCCTATGGAATTTACGGGGGATAATACTAATGGCGGATTATTTTTTAATTTATAGAAACAACAAACCGGTAATTATTTCTCTGCTTTCACTTTAATCAAATCTTTTAATTTTATTTCAAATAAATCACGCTGTTCATTTGATATTAAAAGACTGTCTTTATAAAAACTTATCCCCTCACATTGCCCCGCTTTTATAGGCAAAAAACTTGCTTTGCCTTCAAAGAAATTATCCGAATTCTTGGGAATATCAAAAACCCAAACATATTTATAATTTAAAATGGCTATTTTTCCTTTTACTTTATCTATGGCTACATCCGTCACCATAGCCCCGGCATCAAAGGAGGCAATAAGCATAAGAGGGTTTTTTTTATCTGTAAATTCAGCGTCAAGGCGATATAATTTCGTCATAGTATCGCTTCTGTTTTTACTAAAAATATAAATTTTGCCTTTAAAATGAAACATGCCCTCAGCATCAAAATTTCTTTTTATGGAAGGAAATCTTTTTTGATCTGGATAATAAAATGAAACTTTCTTTATTATTCCAGTAGCTATAATATCCCAAGGATAAGGTTCTGACAACCAATAGAGCGTAAGATCTCTTCTATAATTATAATTATTTCCAAAATCGCCTATGATAAGATTGCCTTTATCATCAGCGCATATGGCTTCCCAATCCATATTATGCGCTCCAAGGATTTTTATCCCTTCATACTTGTCATACCAGGAAGGTTTTATAATTTTCCCATCTTTGGTTAGAGGATAAATAACCGGCTCACCGCCCGAGTCATTAATTGTCCAAAAAACATCTTTCCACATTCCGCTACGGGTAAAAGCAGAGCCCTCATCAATTGGCTTAAAATCAATTTTTCCATAAGATTTTAAGACTTGGGTTTTAACTTTAGGAATATTTAATTTTACAGTTTTAAAAGCGAATAAATTAGGCAAGTAAAAAGAAATCAGAAAAATCAAAAAAATCGCAAAATAAATAATACCGTTTATGTATTTTCTCGACAATGTTTTTTTAACCATAACAGGGCCTCTCTTTTATTTTTAAAAACGCCTTTCCATTGTGCCTGCGCCGCCTTACTTAAAATTTCGCTAAATTTTGAATTTTGACCAATATTCATTTTTTTTAAATCAAAACCATTTAACATTAAAGGCATTAAGGCTTCTTTATCTATCTTAGGATTTAAAATTTTCAATACGGATTTTTCAAATTCATCTATGGATTTTTTCGGAGCTTCTTTCAGAGTGTTTATTAAAACAATTTCGCTTAATCTTCTAAATAAATCTCTATTTAATTCAAGAGCTTTCAAAAAACCCAGGCCGCTTGTTTTCATTTTACCCGCTATAAGCGCAAGTCTTTTTTCAGGTTCGGAAAAAACTTTTATATTCTTAAAAACTTTAAATTCTCTATGAATATACTTAAGCATATCCCAATCTTCAAGTAAGGAAAAAACTTTCTCAGGATTTTTGTCTTCAAGAATTCTAAGTAATTCATTCTTGATTCTTTCCCGCGACAATAAAGCGGGTAAATCTTTTTTAACCGCTTGCTTTATGAGTTTTAGGGTTAAAGTATCGGGGTCCCAGTTAAATCTGGCGCAATATTTAGCCGCCCTAAAAATCCTGGTAGGATCGTCAATAAAACTTCTCTCATGCAAAACTTTAATTTTACCGCATTTTATATCTTCCAGGCCTTTAAATAAATCAATAATTTCCTCCTCGCCCTCAGGCAATAGATTCATGGCTAAGGCATTAATGGAAAAGTCCCTTCTCTTTAAATCTTCCTTAACTGTCTTCGCCCTTTTAACTTTGGGTAAGGCCGCCGCTGTCAAATAAGTTTCACTTCTAAATTGAGCCAAGTCAATTCTTATATTACCTGAAAAAAAACAGCGATAGGTTAAAAACGGCTTAAAGTATTCAATTCTGGCCTTATGTTTGCGCTTAATATAAGCCGCGACTTTTTTAATATCCCCCCCTAAAAGCAAGTCAATATCCTTGCTTTTAAGACCTAAAAGCGAATCTCTTACATAGCCGCCAACGACATAAATTTTAATATTATTTTTAAGGCAAAAAAGAGTTAAATCTTTTATAATTTTATTATTAGGCAGAAACATTTTTATTTTGAAGAAAATTTATTTTTTGACTTTCTTCCAACTTAAGAAATTCCAAAAACTTATTTAATCTTGGCAAAGATTTATTGACCACGTGAATTTTCTTAACAGCCTTTAATATATTAGCATGACTCGCTTCATCTCCCAAGTAAGGAACGAGAAAAGGGAAATCTCTTTCTCTGGCAATACCGGCATTCATTGGCTTGGTTTTTATTTTCAAATCTTCCGCCATAAACTCAAGCACTTCCGTTTCCTCCTCCATTTTTCTGTCACGCAAAAGCAAATCTCTAAGCAAATTAGCGCCAAATAAAATAAGAGGCTCGCCTGAAAACTCATTATTCATTGTTTCTTTAACCAAGGTATAATCCTCTTCCATTTTCTTTATCCACTTTTTTTTCTCAGTTATATAGGAAGAAGGCAAAACAAAAATAAATAAATCCATCTTTTGATCATGATAGATGAAGGTTTCTTCTTTAGCAAAAACCTTTTTACATAAAGGACACATAAATAAGTCAAACTCGCCCTCAAGAATCATCTCTTTAATCTTTGCATCCCTGTCGCCTCTTACAACAGTCCAAAAATCAGCTTCAAATTTATGATCGCAAGAGGGACAAGTAATGCGAAATTTTCCTTTTATAGCCATAATATTTTTTACCTGTAAACAACAGTCACAAATTGCGAGTTGCAAGTCAGCATTAAAAAAAACACTCTCTTACTACTTTGCGCCTATGTGCCTTGATGCCTTCTGTTACTTTAATAATCCCACTTTTTCATTGAACTCATTTATGAGTTTATCCCATTTATCAATTTCCGAGAATTTCTCAGTCCAAAATTCAGGTTCCCACATCTTTTTTAAATCAACGGAATCCTTAGCCTGCTGTTCAACCCAAGTAAAATACTTTAGATTATGAACGGCTTTCTTGTCATAATAAGAAAGCTCTTTCATATAATCCATAGCACATTTTTTAATACAACCCTCATAATCAATCAAAGCATTATCTCGACTATAAGCGCCTTTTTTCTCACGAACTTCATCTAATCTCGATTGATAAAGCTCCATGGAATCGGTAAAAACCGTGAAAATAATATCATCTTCTCCATATTCGAAATATTTAGCGGTTTTAATAGCGCTCAACATATTTGAAATGCTTGATATGCCAAGAAGCTGAAGTTTTTCAATTGTCTCTTTTTTAATTCCTTTTTCCAAAAGCGTTTTTTGACCTTCCGGTTCATTAAAAAGCCTCATAAGTCTAATACAATCTTCATCATCTATGGCCGTCACCACATCCGTATTTCTAACATTATGAACCCAAGGAATATGCTTATCTCCAATACCTTCAATTCTATGCTCGCCAAAACCGTTTAAAAGTATTGTGGGACATTGCAAAGCTTCAGAAGCCACCACTTTCATAAGAGGATGTTTTGTCCTTAAATAATCTCCGGCCGCTATTGTGCCCGCAGAACCTGTGGCCGAACAATAAGCCGCGAATCTGCTTTTGGGAGTTTTAACTTTATCATAAACTTCCTCTAAAGCTGAACCCGTCATATGATAATGCCATATGGAATTACCAAATTCATCAAATTGATTAAAAATAACAATATCATCTCTGGTCCTTCTCAATTCCCAGCATTTATCATAAATCTCTTTTACATTTGATTCTGTTCCGGGTGTACCTATAACTTCGGACCCAACCTCTTCAAGCCAAGTAAACCGCTCCCTACTCATTCCTTCGGGAAGTATGGCAATGGAAGTGCAACCCAAAAGCACGCTATCAAAAGCTCCGCCTCTGCAATAATTACCGGTGGACGGCCAAACAGCTTTCTGACTTGTAGGATCAAATTCTCCCGCCACAAGTCTGGGGGCCAAACAACCATAAGCCGCTCCCACTTTATGCGAGCCTGTGGGAAAATATTTTCCCACAAGACCTATAACTCTGGCCTTAATGCCTGTAATTTCTTTCGGGAGCTCTACAAAATTAGCGTCACCAAAAAGACCGTCACCGCCGGCTTCTTTCGGATTATTTTTCCATGTAATTCTAAAAAGATTTCTTGAATTAATATCCCAAAGACCAATATCTTTAAGCTCGTCTTTTATTTGTTGGGGGACGGTTTCAGGATTTTTCTGTTGGGAAAAAGTGGGTAAAATTATATTTTTTTCACGGGCTCGGCCTATTGTTTTTTCTAAAACACTTGAATTTGTTTGTATAGCGGACATAGAAGACTCCTTGAATTTGAAAAGTTTGAGTATATACTTATTATAGCAATAAACACATTAAGCGTTCATTGAGTTAAACATTATTAGCCTTCACCTATTAAAGCCAAATAAAAAAGGCCCCATGAAATAAATTCCATAAGGCCTTTAAAACAACTTGAATTAATTGTTTATTGTGTTATTTTGGGTGTTTCGCCTTTCTTCATAAACTTATCTGTAGAAAGTTTGCTAATTCTCTTAAAACCCCATTTCGCATAATATTTCTTTTTGCCTTTGGTAATTTTAACACCTTTAAAATCCTCTTGTATTCCCGCATCAACGGATTTTTCAAGATTTTTTTCGGCAAATGTAATTTCATAGGTATCGGCGGAAGTAAAAGTAACTTCTTTTTTGCCTTTATACGAATTAAAAAACCACCAGCCGTCTTTATAAAAGTCCACTTTTAACATGACTTTATCACCGGCATAATCTTTTGCCCAAAGGTCTTTAACTTTAAGGGTATAGGTTTCATCGGCTTTATTATATTTAAGATCAACAAACTGAATACCATCTTTATCGGGATTCATGGCTATTTTATGTTCGGGAGTTAATTCAAATAAAGTGTCATAATTGCCAATTCTTTTTACATTATACTTGTAAGCGGCATCATCAATATTCAAATCAGGATTCCACGGGCCTTCCAAGCAAACCTCGAAATTCTCTCTTTCCCACGAAAGAAGTTTTCTGGCTTTTATGGATATCTGAACACCTTCACTCCAGTTCTGTCCGGGCCTTTCATAACAATTCTGATCATAAGTGGTATGGCCATTGGCGTCAACTACGGGAACCTGATAACATTCTTCAACATATTCCGTGCTACGAAGACGAACTTTCTGCGAAAGAATATCCCCCTCGCCATCAGCCGCGCTAAAGCTGAATCTCGCGCAATCGCGAGTATATCTTGAATGTCCTGATATATGAGCACTAGGAAGGTGATTGAAGTTATTATTATAGTTGTCATAACTATCGTCATAGCCATCATAGTAATGGTCTACTACTGCTTTTGTATTAATACCTTGGTCAAAATTAACTACTTGGGCTCCAGCTGCACCGGTAAAGGCGAAACATATTAACAACGCTAATATTTTTTTCATTTATTACCTCCGTTATTAACTACTCAAAACTACAGTAAATCTTAAACATATTTTAACATAGGCAGTTGAAACTTTTAAGAGCATAAAGCACTATTCATCAATGGGACATAAGGCCTATTGATAAGCATCAATACTGCAATAAAAAAGCCCCGCAAAATAAATTTCTGCGGGGGACAAAGCGGAAATGTTCCTAATGGAACAATTCTTTCATCTCGCAGATTGCGTTTAAGCAATCTGAAAAGCACAAAATGGAAATGTTCCTAATGAAACACTTTTTTCATCTCGCAGATTGCGTTTAAGCAATCTGCGGAGCTTTTAAAATAATTTCAATTACTTATTTTGTTATCTTGAGTGTTTCACCTTTCTTCATAAACTTATCCTTAGAAACACTGCCTATTCTGCTAAAACCCCATTTCGCATAATATTTCTTAGCGCCTTTTACAATTTCAGTGCCTTTGAAATCATCTTCAATACCTTCATCCACTTCTTTTTTAAGGTCTTTTTCGGCAAATGTAATTTCATAAGCACCGGCGACAGTAAATGTAAATTCCTTTTTACCTAAATAAGAATTAAAAAACCACCAGCCGTCTTTATAAAAATCTATTTTAACCATGACTTTCTCACCGGCATATTCTTTAGCCCATATATCCTTAACCTTAATGGTATAAGTTTCATCGGCTTTGTTATATTTGAAATCCACAAGCTGAATACCATCTTCATCAGGATTCATTTTTATTTTATGTTCGGGAGTTAATTCAAATAAAATGTCATAATAGCCTACTGTATTTGCGCTGTAGTCATAAGCGGTGGCATTGCCATATAAACGAAGGCTCGGACCGTCAAGACAAACCTCAAAATATTCCCTTTCCCAAGGAAAAAGTTTTCTGGCTTTTATGGATATCTGAGCATTTCTACTCCAGCTATTACCCGGTCTTTCATGACATTGCCTAACATAAGTGGTATTGCCATTACCATCCACTACGGGAACCATATGACATTCTTCAATATATTCCATACTGCGAAGACGGACTTTCTGTGAAAGCATATCTTCATCGGAAGGTCCAAAACTAAATCTTACGCAATCTCTATCATATCTTCCAATACCCATAGGCCCCGGAACAATAGGGGCAGAGAAGTCACTGTTCTCTGAATAATGAGTTACTATTTCCGTAGTATCAATGCCTTTATCAAAATCAATTAATTGGGCTCCGGCAATGCCGGTAAAAGCGAAACACATTACCAATGCAAATACTTTTTTCATCTACTACCTCCGTTTTTATTTTAATTCTTTAAATTAGGTAACCCCTACCCATATTATACAAAACTTATATAAGCTCGATAATTAGGCGTTATCAAGCAAGCTTCACCCTACCACCCGCTTGGGTGTTGTCAGACACCCCTTGCGGTGTGTAAGCGGGTGGTAGGGTCATATTTTTCCTGAGTCAACAAGAGCCTTTAGCTCATTAATATCGGGGTTTATACAAAAAGGTTTACCTACGGCTTTTACAGCGCTCTTAATATCTTTCAACCCACTGCCGGTAGCAATTAAAACAACAGAATCACCATCATCAACTCTTCCGTCTTTAACCGCCTTTTTTAAACCGGCAAGACCGGCCGCGCCCGCGGGCTCGGCAAACACTCCCGTGGCTCTGGCAAGCTCGGGAATAGCTTTCAATATCTCATCATCAGAAACCGAAATAGCAAAACCGCCCGAATCTTTTATTGCCATAAGCGCCGACATGCCGTCTTTAGGCATACGGACGGATATACTGTCAGCTATGGTCTCGCCGCTTACTGGCTCAATATCACCGCCACTGTCAAAAGCTTTTTTAATGGAATTGCTGTTTTCAGCTTGAACAGCTATCATTTGAGGTAATTTTTCAATTATGCCAAGTTTATGAAAATCAATAAAACCTTTCCATAAACCACTTATAATATTTCCATCTCCGACAGGAACTATTACTTTTTCGGGAGATTCCCAATCCATTTGTTCACATATTTCATAAGAACAAGTTTTCTTCCCCTCTCTGGTTAAAGGATTATAACCGGTACTTCTATTATACCAGCCATATTCCTGAGAAGCCTGAATTGAAAGTTCAAAAGCGTCATCATAAGTGCCTTTGACTGTAATTACGGTAGCGCCAAAAACAAGCAATTGCGCTATTTTGGGAGCCGGAGCTGTTTCAGGAACAAAAATTATGGTTTTTAAATTTGTGCCGGCAGTCAAACAAGCAAGTGAAGATGCCGCATTTCCGGTAGAAGCGGTTGTGATAATTTTTTCTTTCAATTCCATGGCTCTGGCAACAACAATCGCACTGGCCCTGTCTTTAAAAGAAGCACTCGGATTTCTACATTCATCCTTTATATATAATTCAGGAACACCAATATCATGACCTAATTTTTCCGCCTTATAAAGAGGCGTAAACCCTATACTGGGTAAAGGCAGATGTTTGCCGCTGGCTAAAGGAAGTAAATCCATATAACGCCAAATGGTTTTGTCAGGATTTTCTTCCAAATCCTCGTAAGTAAGTCTTTTCTTTATAAGTTTATAATCGTAAATGACATGCAAATTACCGCCGCAGGAAGTGCAATCCATATCCAAATCGTCAAAATCATGATCTTTCCCGCATTGTATACATTGAACTGTCTTTATTTTTCTCACTTTAAAACTCCTCAATTATGTATTAAAAAAATTAGTCGTTCGCAGAAGACTATGTCACTGCCGTATTAGAGGCTATGCCTATCAGGCGGCGAAGCTACCGACACTTTATGAAGCATGGCTTCTATTATTGTACTCTTTATGAAACTTTCATGCTTTTCATTTTTTTTATTTTCCTATAAGTAGGCCGAATATCAACAGGTTTAACCTTCTTAATTACGGGTTTAAATTCTCTTGGTCCGAATACATCCACATACCAGTTTTCAAAACCCATACATCTTTTATTATAAATGCATTTTGCGCAACTTTTATTTTTTGTCCTTAATTCTTCCTTCATCTGATAGATATTTTCCGTATACCCGTCAAGATGATACATCGGTTCATCTTTCAACATAGCATCCGGTTTTTCCCATTCAGTCATAAGATGTGTCGCTTCGGGTAAATTACAGGGGCAAAAATTAATCAGTATGGCATTTTCCACTTTTACTTTTGATTTTTTTAAAATTTCCAGCATCTTTCTTAAATAAGGTTCAGCTTGCGTAACACTTACCTTAAGCATTTTGGCATTGGTTTTCATCATACCCGTATAATGAGGAAAAATAATATTAAAATCCTCTATTTTAAATTTCTCCGTTATAAGCTCAGCAAACTTATGGACGGTTTGATAATTATGCTTGTTCATTGTATAGTTAATGGTTGTTTCAGCACCCAGTTTTTCAATATGCTCAAAGGCTTTCATAATTTTCGCGTAAGCACCCGGCACGCCCACCAAAGAATCATGTATTGCGGCATTATAACCGTGAAGCGATATTTTAAATAAATTAGCTCCCGCGTCGATTAAAGATTTTGTATAAGAGAAATCCGCAAGTTTTAAACCATTGCTCATAACTTGAATATAAGGATAACCTACTTTTTTGGCAAAGGCTATTATTTTGGGCAATTCGGGATGAAGTGTTATCTCTCCGCCTATAAAATAGGCTACCTGCGCGCCTCTTTTTCTACCGTCATAAAGCGCTTTGGCCGCTTCTTTAAAAGGCATTCTATAAGAAGTCTCCGTCGTCTCCATATCGGGTTGATAACAGAAGGAGCATCTCGCATTACAATCACTGTTCAAAATGATTTCACAATTCTTTATTTTATATTGCATTCTTTTAATTTAGGATTACCGTTTTGAGTAAGGGTTATTTTATAACCGTAGTGCCGGCTTGGCCTTTAAGAGTTTCCTCGAATAAATCGGTTTTCGTTATATAAGCGATATTACCGCCAAAGCGTAAAAACTCTATAATCGCTTTGATTTTGGGGCCCATGCTGCCGGCAGGAAATGGACATGGCTCGGAAAAATAAATTTTTTCAAGTTCTTTTAAAGTCAATTTCCTTAAATCTACCTGATCGGGCTTTTGATAATTTAATTTAGCACCGTCTTCACCGGTAAATATTGTAAGTGAAACTTCCATTTCTTCGCCTCTGGCTTTAGCTTTTTCCAAAAGCAATTTACCCAATAGGGCGGAAGCCAAATCTTTATCTATTACGGCCTCGACACCTTTAAGCAATTTAATATCGCCTTCGGATTTATAAGTTATGCCATAACTCCCTTTATAAGAGCCATTCTCGGGTTTTATTTCAACTACGGGAACGCCTCCGCCGCCTACACAAATGGGAATAATCCCAGCTTCAATATTTTTATCAACAACATCTATTTCAATAATAGTCTTGGGCACGGGAGAAGGCACAACTCTGCGCCAAATACCATTGCCTTCTTCATCATTCTTATATAATTTAACATCCCAGCCATTCTGCTCTTTTCTTCTTTCAGCCTCTTCCTTAGTATAAGAAGGACCGACAAACTTGGAAGGATTTTGAAAATCAGGATCATCAGCGTCCACAAGAACTTGCGTAACCGTTTCAGCCGCCACCTTATTAATGCCCCGCAATTTAAGTTCATTTGTCAAAAGTTGCGCCATCATATAACCCATAGAGCCTTGAGTATCGGCGCCGCAGACATCAAGCGGCAATGACGGCAAAATAGGTCTGGAATATTCAGCCCTAAGAAGAACATTGCCAACCTGAGGACCATTGCCGTGAGTGATGATATAAGTATCTTCAGGATGCTCTTTCATTATATCCGCCACAAACTCACAAGTCTTTTTTGTTCTTTGCCATTGCATCGCGATATCGGGATTTATGGCTTTACCATTTTTATCTTTAAGCCCCGCAGGGGAAACTTCGTTTCCGCCAAAAGCGAATATTCTGATTGTTTTCATTTCAAATTTCCTTTTCTTAACAACAGATTAAATTCAAGACTAAGGTTAAGCAAAAAACTTCTTCTGCAATCTTTAAACTACTAATTGCTGTTTTTTTTTCGCTATTTCTAACCTTTTACCTCTGACATCAAGCTTCTTGATTATGGTCTACCACCCATAGTAAGAGCAAGTATGGATTTCACGGTATGCAGTCTATTTTCCGCTTGATCAAAAACAATGCTTTGAGGACCATCAATTACAGCATCTTCAACTTCAGCTCCTCTGTCAGCGGGAAGGGGATGCATATATGAGGCTCTCTTATCAGCGAGCTTCATTCTTTTTTCCGTGCAAACCCATGATTTGTATTTATTCAAATATTCCATACCCAATGCTTGCCTTTCTTTCTCGGGAATTTTTTGTTCGTCAAGAAATTGATGACAGCCCCATGATTTGGGATAAAGTACTATTGCGTCTTTAAAAGCCTCATCCATATCATTGACGATTTCAAATTTTGAACCAGCTTCCTTGGCATATTTCTCGGCAGCCGATATGGTTTTAGGCATAAGCTTAAATTCTTTGGGATGGGCAAGCACAACATCCATACCAAACCTGGGCATTAAGGTAATCAAACCTTGAGGAACGGAAAGAGGCCGCGCATAAGCGGGAGCATAAGTCCATGAAATAACAAATTTCATGCCTTTAAGATTTGTTCCATATTTTTCTCTTATGGTCATCAAATCGGCTATGCTTTGACAGGGATGATCAACATCACATTGAAGATTAGAAACGGGGATGTCGGCTTCTTTGGCAACTTCCCGTATATACTTGTTTCCAACGCCATAAAAACAATTTCTTATGGCTATGCCGTGGCCATATCTTGAAAGCACCTTGCCGGTATCTTTAGGCGTCTCACCATGGGATATCTGCATTTTATCGGGGGTTAAATCATGGGCATGGCCGCCAAGCTGAGTCATAGCGGCTTCTGTTGAATTTCTGGTTCTTGTAGACTGCTCAAAAAACATCATAAATAAGGTTTTATCCTGAAGAATTTTATGCGCTTCACCAAGCGAAAATTTCATCTTAAGATATTTGGCCACATCTAAAACGGTTTCAAGCTCTTCCTTTGACCAATCCACTGTCTCTATCCAATCTTTGCCTCTTAACATTGTTTTCACTCTATCGCCTCCTTGCGGCTATTTTATTCTTTACCCAAAAGTTTTTTTACTCTATCATTAACCTCTTTGGTTATCTTCTTCTTCTCTTTTCTGTCGTTTTCAGCCTGAAGCCTTTCTTCCATTTTGCGCTTCCTTTCCTCTTTAGCTTCCTCTTCCAATTGAGCGACATGTTGTTTTATATCATCATCACTCATGCCCGGAGCATTACCGGTAGTTTTTAACAAATCCTTATAATAGTTACAATAAGTTTTTGAAAGTTTTTTCGCTATAGCCTCGCAAGTTTTGGGAGAACGCCTAAGAAAAGCTTTTCTCATATTATCCGATTTGTTAAAATTACCGGTCTTCAGAACCTCGTATTCAGTCAAAGCAGTAAGGCACTCTTTTTTTTCATCATTGGCGCATTTGCTGCAATCCGCCGAGTTTTTGGGGAAATAACATGAAAATTTAGCTTTATCCAATTTAGGATCCAAACGCAAAGAAGAAGAAAGAAGTCCTTTCATGCCTTTTCCCATAATCTTACAAAAATCCCTCTTGTCAATATTTTTTAAAAGAGATATGACTTCCTGATCTTCATTACCACTTGAACATGTGTTGGACGACACATATTTTATGCAGAAATCCTCGTTTTTTGATAAACCCGCCATATAAGCGTTGGCGCCCGCGTCAAACATTTTGAATTCGCATCTGCATTTCAAATTTGATCCCTCGGTCATTAATGAATTGCCATAAGTTATGACGCCGCCGGGCAAATTATTGCAATACAAGTAATCATTGCGAACAATCCCAATACAAGCAAATAATTCCGAAACCAAAGAATATAATTTATTATTTTTTTCACTGTCTCCGATTGACCCGGGCTTGGATGGAGCAAAGCCCCATAATTTGGAATAATTATCCAATATTTCTTTAACGGTCCCATCTTTACACATTCCTATTTTTCCGTATTTTTCAGGTAAAATCGCTATCTGTCCGGCATCGGCAGTATATTGAATTGGCACGTTCAAATCGCCATAATCTCCTATTTTAGCCCCAGCAGGCAAAGCTACCCCTTCAAATTTTGAATCTGAATGCGCGGGAGAGGTTCTTTCTTTTTCCAAAGAACGCTCCTGAATATATTTCAAAAAAAGAATCGTGCCCAATAGTAATACTATTGCAAAAATCAAACCTTTTTTCATATAAAACCCTCTTAATTCGTCATATTAAACATTGAAATTATAATCTTTAGTAAATATACTATAAAACAGCTGTTTCGGCAAGCGGCCGGACACAGGCAGGAAACTATGCTCATCCCGCCACTACTACATTGGCGGGCAAGCAGACGACCAAGTTTTACGCTTTTTTCAACAAGTTGCCGCCAAATAATTTTGAACCTTGAACTAATCTGTTTTTTTTAATTGCCGTCTTTAATAATTTAAATTTTTGTGAATCGGAAAAAACGGATAAAACTTCAATTTTTAAATTCTTCTCAAACATAAAATCCCGTTTCCAATGTTTTGTTTTCATTTTCCGCGCGCAATTGGCGCAGATATCCGAATTTTTCGAATAAAGACATTTATCATATGGCGCGAAAAAAGATTTAACGGATTTTCGCGCGTCTATTTCCTTTAAATTATCGCCGCAAAGATATTTTCCGTTGGAAATATAAATTCCACCGCGCCTATCGGAACGCAAAGCATTATGAAAAGGACATTTTTTTAAATCGCTTTTTTCAAAAACATCAAATATATTAGAAACCATGCAATTGTCTTTTTTTGCCTGATTTTCCGCCATAAGCTTCAACACTTCCCTTATATTTTTCTTAAATAAAACTTCATCGCTATCATTCACCGGAAAATCTTCAGTCGCTTCAAAACAAATATCGCCAAATCCCAAATCGGCCGCCGCACTGTAAATTTCAGCCATCTCGCTAACATTGCACTCGGTCAAACCGATTATCAAAGATTCATATTTTATAGTTTGCTCTTTCAAAAATTTGATATCGCCAATTTTTTTGATTAAAGGCATAAGAAAAATATGATTGGATTTTAAAAATTTAATATTGTCAGTCATTATTTTTTGAGCGGGAAAAACCACAAAAACGGACAAGTTTTTTCGCAGATATTCCGCTTTCAAAAGCGCGTAAACAATCAATGCGCCGATTAATTCAAAATACATATCCACGGAAGAAACATTAAAAACGAGAGTTTTATCGGCGCCATTTGAATAAAGCATAAGATCCGCGACTTGGCGCATTTCACTCAGTCCCCGCAAACTCACCCAACCTTTGCCGCAGGCGCAGGCTTTAATTTCCCGCTTGGGTTTTTCTTCGGATAAATCCAATCTTAAAAATGCCACTTCCTTATTTGTTTTCAACACCGGTTCATGCTGAAAATCCCCGAGTTTCGCGTCGCTTGATAAAACATCAAGCATTCTTTCCATTCTAAGAAAAACGGATAATTCATCGTAAAAAATTTTAAATATTTTTTTTGAATTTTCAAAAACCTTCTCAAGCTGAATATTCTTTAAAAGCGCTTCAAAATAAAGCAGCATAGGATTGGGAATATATTCAAGCAAACCGCAATTCAAATCTCCGGCTTTTATAAGTCTAACCGCGGCTTTTCTAAAATCTGTCATTTTATTGACGGAAAGCCCCTTTTCCAAATTTCCTATTCTGAATTTTTCTTTTTGCCGGCCATAAGTTGAAACTATCCCACAGGGATAAAAATAACCGTCGGGAGCTATTGAAATTTCTTTAAAAACTTCGCTATCTTTTAAGTCTTCATCCCACTTTAGCAACACATATTCCAGGCCGAATCTAAAATTATTATAAGACTTAAATTCTTTTGAAAGCAAAGAAATATAATATTTCTTTAATTTTTTTATTGAACCGGAAAGATTACGCAGATTGTTCGCGCTCCACATCTCCATAAGATTCAAATTAATCTCAACTTCGCCAAAACCTAATTCCTTCAAAAACTTTATATTCTCAACGAGCTTGCCGGCTGTTTTGGCCGTTACAGTCATGCCCACGCATATCTTGGAAAGTTCGCCCTTGGTCAAAGAACCTATTTTTTTAAGAACCGTTTCAAATACAGATCTGTCACCTGACAAAAAAACCCTGTTTACATCATTACTCGCTTTCATCCCATCAATACTTATAACCAATTTGACATTATATTTAAATAATTCGCGAATCATTTCCGGAGTGGAAAGCGTTCCATTTGTAAAAAGCTCTATATCGGTTTTAAAGCCTATACTGCTTCTGATATATTTGACCACCTTTATCAATAAGGGAAAATCAATAAAAGGCTCTCCACCGGCTATGCTTATTTTGTCAATACCGCTTATTGAAACAAAATCCACATATATATCAATGGATTTTTTAATTTCCTCGAATTTAAGAAATTGCGCTTTACCTCTGTTAATGGAATCAAAATAGCAATACTTGCACATCAAATTACACCTGTTTGAAAGACATATATCAAAGGAACTGACAGGAAATTTTCTTTTGTTTTTAGTATTCATTCTATTCTACCAAGACCTACCCAATTCGTTCCTACCCAAACCACTCCCGCGTAAGAGATTTGGCTGAAAGCCAAACTCCGATTCGGGAGAGTTATATTTCACAAATTTTCCGATGCGGGAAAGTGTTATGTTCTTTCAACCAAATTTCCGCCTGCCCCATTAGAGATAGTCCCGCCATAAGCGGGACGACCCTTATAATACAACTATATATAGTTTACCAAACTGTCAAGCATTTCAGCATTTTTTGTTAAAACTTTCACTCGTGTATCTCTAACGGGGCCTGCTCGCCGCGCTATTATCTGTTTTCTGCTTCCTTTTTTTATGGATACGCTCAAGAACTCTTAGTATTTCCGCGCCATTCATACCGGAAGTTTGAACATGCCCTAAACGATTTTTTATGGATTCTATAAAATGGCTCAACTCAGCGAACAATGGCTCCACAGATTTAATGTTTAAACGCTCGCATTCTTTAGGTAACGGAAGTTTATTATCTGAATCTGTTTCTAAAATAGTAATAGTTTTGTCCACACAATTGGCAACAACACTTTTCTTTTTCCCAATAATATATATCTCACGTGTTTTCTTTGGAAAAAGCCATGAAAGCTCCATATGAATGGATGTGCCATTTGCCTTACCCATCATAGAAACCATATTCGATTTATCACTATGAAATTGTTCCGCAATATCAATCTGTTTTGGATATAACCCAAAGGCAAAATCGAGCACTTGAACGGGATGATATCCCAAATCAAACAATATGTCTGTTTTCTTTTGTGAATTGTAAAGAGTTTTCCAATAAAGACCAACAAATTGCAATGGCCCAAAGTAATCATTTTGAACTAAATTTCTAAGTTTTACTATCACAGGATCAAAAGCATATACATGTCCCACTCCTAAAATAAGATTGCGTTTGCGAGCCAATTGTATAAGTTCTAAAGCGAGCGAGGAAGACAATGTCATTGGTTTTTCCAAAAGCACATGTTTGCCTATAGTCAAACAGAATTTGGCAATTTCATAATGAAATTCATCAGGCACAACTATGCTAACAGCCTTAATGGATGGATAATCCGCCAATCTTTTATAATCTTTGATACAAATGGAATTTTTGTAATTATTAAATTTTTTCTCATCAATATCACATACAAGACGAAGCTTAACCAACGGCATATTCTGATAAGCGCAAATATGTTTTGAACCCCAATAACCCGCGCCTATCACGGCAATATCGATTGATTCACCATCTTTTTTTTTATATTTAGGTATTGGATTCATAAACTCCTCTCATCATTAAAATGTATATCCCGCCAGACCCTGAGTGTGCTTATCAAAGTGATTACACCATCTTTAAGTAGGCTAAACTTACTTCCCTCGGCGCGATGAAGATATGGAGATGGAATTTCAATAATCTTACAGCCCTTTTTCTTTAACTTGGAAAGCAACTCAATATGAACTTCAAAACGTTTTGATTTTAGAAATATATTTTTAAGCGCCGCCTTTCTAAAAGCCACAAAACCGCTTTGAGTATCATTTATGCCAAGCCTAAACAATAAACTAATACCAAGAAAATAAACTCGGCTGGCTATCTTACGGGCTAAAGGAACCTGCGGCTTTACTCCTGTATAACGAGAGGCAATAGCTACATCATTATCCTTTAAGGCATTGAGCAAAGAAGGAATAACATCCACCGGGGTGGAAAGATCCGCGTCCATTTGAACCACAAAATCTCCTTGCGCCGCCTGATAAAGCGCCCGATGAGCGAAACCCATTCCCTGATTGACATTCCATGATAAAACTCTGACTCTTGTGTCGCGCGCCAATATTTTTTTAAGAATATCGAGAGTATTATCCGCGCTCCCGTCGTTCGCGAAAATAATCTCAAAAGATTGTTTTAGGCTCTCCATTCCAATCTTAATCCGCTTATAAGTATCCTCAATAATATCTTCCTCATTATAGGCGGGAACAATAATGGAAATTTCACAGTCTTTAAATTCTCTTTCTGGAAATGATTGAACCATAGCCGGCATATCATTATTAACAGACTTAATTCTACCGCGCATTGCCGAACGCATTTTAAAAAAATAACCAAATAAGTCTTTCATAAGGCCGATTTCACGATTTATATTCATCATGGAATAGGGCATGCGGCTAAAAGCAAATGACAGCAAAAAAACGGGATTAAGCAAATAGCTGAAATAAAACTTTTTTTGACATTTCATAAGACTCTCGTCCGACATATTGCTAAAGTTGACCAAAAACCGATCATAATGAGAAGAGCCAACGATTTTTTTTTGGATTTCCGGTCTAAGAGAATTAAAAAAAGTTGAATTGGGATAGGCCGTAAAAAATGCGACTTGCAATAACCGCGGCTTCAACTTTTTTAATAAGCGGTATGTTTCATTTATTTCCCGTTCAGTTTCAGTAGGATTTCCGATTAAAATATACGCAACGCTCCATATACCGGCTCTTTTCAAAGCGGCAAAAGTTTCCGATATCATTTTTACGCTAACCTGCCTATTCAACAAATTAAGAATTCTATTATTGCCAGATTCAATTCCAAGGCATACGGTGGAACATCCTGCCTTTTTCATTAATTTGGCCAATTTATAATTTATAGAACCCGGCCTTGTTTGGCAAAGCCATTTAAATTTTAATTTTTTTCGTATTATTTCCAAACACAAATCAGTTATGCGCCGCGAATCGGTTACAAAATTATCATCCACAAAATTAACGGCATTAACTCCTTTTGATAATAAATATTCTATTTCTTTGATTAAATTGGAAACGGATCTTTTTCTATATGCGTTTCCATATGAAACTCTTATGGCGCAATACACGCATTTGTGCGGACACCCGCGCGACGCCATTATATGGCCCCATTTCACGCGTTTAAACATATTGATTGGATAAATCATGTCATAACCTTTTCCAATCAACATTTCGTGTTTGGGAAAAAACAAGGTGTTAATATCTTTAATCAACTGCCTTTTGGGTGTTTTTTTTATCTCTCCGTCAAAATAAGCTATTCCGCGCGTTTTGGAAAAATTTGTTTTGCGATATTTGAGAACAAGCTCTTTTACCGTTTCCTCCATTTCGCCCAATATCATTAAATCAACAGGGCTTTTCTCGTATAAAAAATGAGGTGATAGGGTTTCGGGAAGATCGGTAAGAGCTATTATCTTTACTCCATTTTCCCGCAATCCAACGGCCAAATCCAATATCAAATCCATAAGAGCCGGCATGCAATTGCTAATGAAAACAATTTCCGCTTTCTCTTTGGCTATTGCCTCGATAATATCCTTTTTTGAAAGTTTTACCACATCACTGTCCAATAAAAAACTTTCGTATCCCGCTTTCTCCAGAATACTCACGCAATATAGTAAAGAAAGATGCGGCTGTTTATTCTGAGGATGCAGGCCTTGTCCGACATACCTTGGGGTTAACCTTATAAATCCTATTTTTTGTTTTTTCATTTTAATTTTGAAATCTGCTTGACTGTATGGCGGATTTCTTTCTCGCTCAAATTCCACCGAATAGAAATATGCAATAGCTCCTTTTCCAATTCTTCAGCTCTTTTACAATCACTATTCTTACCGTATTTTTGAAGCATGGCAATATCCGCGCAATTTGCGCAATAACATTTTTGGCTGTCAATTCCGCCTCTGAGAAGCCTTTTATATAATACGTTTTTTTCTCTTGTTTTTACAACAAACTGATAATAACTGCCACCGTTTTTCCCTGCAAATATTTCATTTTCTCTTTTTGTTTTTAAAGCGCCGCAATACCGTTTGGCCATCATGCGGCGTTTTTCAATCCGCTTGTCAACTTCCGCCAATTGCTTAAGCGCAAGAATAGCCTGAAAATTAGTATAGCCGTGCCACAAGCGGCCTGAAAAATCTATTGCCTTATCCCTTTTTTCACTGAGGACTTCATAAATAATGTCTTTAGCGGAAAACAAACTTAAAACGCTCAATATTGGATAAACAATAAAATTGATAAATACCGGATTCATTCCAATCCTCAATAAATATTTTTTTAGGAATTTTCCTAAAAGCCATCGCGTGGAAGAAAATTTCACGTTTTTTCTGTTTTTATCAAGCCTTTCCGCCACTGATTTATTTCCCGCGATAATCATTCCTCCTTCCACCGTATCAATTGTTTTTCCCGCGGAAAAACTGAAAAAAGCCGCGTCGCCAAACGAACCCGCTCTTTTGCCTTTAAGCATCGCACCCAATGCGTGAGCGCAATCTTCTATCACAAATATATTTTTTGCCCGCGCAATTTCCATTATTTCACCTATTTCACAAATATCCCCGAATAAATGAGTCGCGATTACCGCTTTTGTCCTGTCGGTTATCGCTTTTTTAAATTCCCCGACATCCATATTAAAACCGCCGCTTTCGCTATCAACAAAAACCGGCACCAAACCTTTTTGAGCTATAACCATCGGAACTATATAAAAAGTAAAGCAAGGAACGATTATTTCATCGCCTTTTTTTAAATCAAGAGAATCCAAAATGAGATTCAGCGCCCCTCTGGCGCTGGCGCAAGAAAATGCGGCGCCTGAGCCTATAAATTCGGCAAAGGCCTTTTCAAATTTTTCAATATCCGGCCCCGCAATCATCGCACCGCCAAACAAATTGCTCAACAATAAGCTAATTTCCCCTTTTTCAATCTTCGATTTTTGTCTTGGAATAAATCTCATTTTTTATAATCTCATATTTCCGTTTTCATTGGACTTTTTCAGAAAAACGGATTTTAATATTTCCACCGCTATACTAAAAGAAAGCATGGGATAGCGCAAGATATCCGAAATCCTTGAAATTGCGTAATTCAATCTTAAACAAAAAGTTTTGTAAATTTCTCTCTCCTGCGCGATTGCCCTTAATTCCAATGAACGGTTTTTATATCTGTTGATATAAGGAAACAGGCTAAATTCAATATCTTCACCCAAAGAATTGAAATATTTCGTCCCGGGATACGGCATTAAGCGTTCCACCATTATATAATCCGGATTAATTTCTTTAGCAAGCTCCACAGTTTTTTTAAAATCATCTTCTATTTGAGAACCCACCATGAAAAATCCGGCTATTTGCATGCCGGCGCGTTTCGCGCCTTTCAATTTCTTTGTTATATCAATTATATCATAGCCTTTTTTGTAATAATCCAAGGTTTCTTGTGAACCGCTTTCAATACCGACAAAAATTCGCTTGCAACCAGCTTGTTTCATGATTTTTACCAAATCAAAATCCAAAGCATCGGCTCGGCTTGAACATACCCAATTTGTTTTGATTCCTTTAATGATAAGCATTTCGCATATTTTAAAAACCCTGTCTTTATCAGCGGTAAAATTGTCGTCTAAAAACCTAAAATTACGAATATTATGACAACCGATAAATTCTTCAATCTCTCTAACCACACTTTCAGGAGTTCTTAGCGATAATTTCCGGCCATAAGTACGAACACACATCGTGCAATTATTCGGGCAGCCGCGCGAACTCTGAATAACCGTGAACGGTTTTGGAAAAAACATTTCGCAGTATAAATTATTTTTTAGCAATGACCTGTCGGGATAAGGCAGGCCGTCAAATTCAATATTTCTATTTCTTTGATTATTTATAATTCCAACACAATCATTTTTATAAGCGAGACCATCTATATTTTTAAAATCGGCCTTTTTCTTAAATCGGTCATAAAATTCAGAAAAAGTTAGTTCCGGTTCACCCATGATGATATAATCTATATTGGATTTTTCCAATATTTCCGCGGGAAATAATGTCGGATAATATCCCAAACACAAAATAGGCAAATCACCAATGGATTTTTTTATTTTCTCGAGACAAGATATATCTTCTTGAAATGATTCGAGCCCTGTCATAGCCACCAATAAATCAGGCTTATGCTCATTTATTTTATCAATAACTTTCAAAAGACTCATTCTCTCGGCGACAGCGTCAATGAGAACAGCCTTTTCCCTCTTCCATTTTGTAATGACAGAAGCGAGATATAATAATTCCAAGGGCGGCGGCAAATATCCGATAGACTCCCAAGAACATTGGTATCTCCTAACAAATTTTCCTTTATGCGGAAGATTTAATAAAACGGTTTTCATTAAAATACCTTACCCAGTCCACTTAATCACTAATGGGTGTCCGTAGCAGTCCTTCCAATAGCCCAGTCTACTCCCGAATAAAAGATTTGGCTGAAAGCCAAACTCCGATTCGGGAAAGTCATGCTTTCATACAAATTTCCGATGCCAGCCTTGTGCCCGCCCTACAGCAATTAGGCGGGGAAATTTGTTATTACTTAATCTCTTTATTTGCCTCTGACTTCTTACCTTTTGCTTCTTTCATAGTAGAGCAAGGCTCTGCGGCTACATTGGCCGCGCACCGAAAACCCAAATCATCATTATTATAAACAGGCAAATATTTAAAACGAAAAGCGGCGCTAATAGAACCTGTATAATCGTGCCATGAACACCCTCTGGCAACACGATACTTGCCGCTCAGTGACCCGTTTGGATTCTTATTTAAACTCTCGTTATAATAATTCTCATCATACCAGTCGGAAACCCATTCCGAAACATTTCCTATCATATCCATCACGCCATAAGGAGAAACCCCTTTGGGCTTACTTCCAATAAACCAAGTAATATCCCGTCCGCATCCGCTTCTCTTAAAAATTTGAGATTGTGGATAACGGCGCAGAGACCAAATAGACAAATTTTCTTCATCCTCACTATTATCAATTATAGCGTATTTACAACTCACCCTTTCGTCTCCCCAAGGATATTTTCTGCCATCTATTCCGCGAGCCGCTTTCTCCCATTCAGCCTCAGAAGGAAGCCTCTTTCCCAGCCATTTACAATAGGCATTTGCCTGATGCCAATTAACGCAATTTGCCGGATGATTCGCTCTCTCTTGTCTATCATAATTACATTTTCCGTCTTTCACTCGCGTTTCCTCGCATTTTCCGGCTTTCACACATTCAATGTATTCCCCCGCCGTAGTTTCATATTTGTCTATAAAAAAATCATCCAAATATACCTCATGCCGCGGATGTTCGTCATCTTTCCCGACCCAAAAACGCGACCCCATATAAAACTTTCCCGATGGTATCAAAACCATCTTATTTGTAATAAGACGCAAGGTAGTGGGGAGAGGATAGTGTTTATACTTTTTAGAATGCTTTGCCAATTTACCATTTGCGGTCAAAGACAAATTTTTATCTGCCATCACGCGAGCGTAATTCTCAACAAAGTGAACCAGCGGCTGCTGCGTTTCCAGTTTGTAGGCATCATTTGTCACTTGAGAAATCGGCGCGAACTTGGCAAATGCCGCAGGTTTAACAATTATATATGTCCAAAGTTCACGCCTGATAAAAAACAAGGCAAACAGATAAAACAAACTTAATAAAGAAAATGAACCCATGGAAATCCATTTTCGCGCCATGCGCCAACTGGAAACTTTTTCAGTTTCAATCAATAACTTTTTCCGCCATAATAAACCGATTTTTTGAATAAAAGAAGCAATACCCAAAGCGACAAACACGCAAAATAAAGGAATTATGGTAAACATATGCCTAAGCCGAATAGCCATAAAAATATGAATGCCGATGAAGTAAATAAGCAATAAAACCAATGGCGCCGATTTGCGGGATTTTAAAGCGGCAAACACGCCCCATAAAAAGAAAAAGTAAAATAAAACCGAGCTTTCGCCCAATATCCCCAAAAACTTCAATTCGCCCATTATAAATGAAAATCTAAGAAAATATGAACTGATATATCGCCCGGGCCTTTCCAAAATATTGTTTATTGACGCGGATAACATTTCTTGGTATATTCTGTCGCTTTTTTCTTTTTTAACAATCCTTAAAATAGGTTCATCCAATTGATCGGATATTTCTCCAAGCGACGCGACATATATATCTTCCGCAGCGGCATTTCTCTCAAATGGGATAAATTCTTTAAAATGATAAGCGTTTCTTGCCACCCACGGCAAAAGCAAGATATAAGAAAATAAAAGCAAAATCCACATGGTTTTCTTAACATGTTTGAATGCCTTTGGCCGGAAATAATACACGCCAATAAGAATAAACGGAAGAAAAAAAAGGCTTGAGCGGCACATCAAACTTATTCCTATGACAAGGCCGAACAAAACAGTGTTTTTTATATTGGGCTTCTGTATCCAAATAAGCATCCATATCGCCACGCCAAGCGCGATAAAGTAATAGAAAGACTCTATCCAAAACCATGAAACCCTTTCAATCATAATCGGATTCACAGCAAAAAGAAAGGCGGCAATCAGCCCGCAAACGCGCGAATGAACCAATGTTCCCAAAAAGAAAACCATTATAATTGCGAAAACGCTTAAAACCGCTTGTGCCGCCCGAACATTACCCATCCCCGATTCAGGTCTTATGGCATTGATTGCCGCGATAAACGCGGGATACATAATACTTCTGCAAGCCGTAATCTCGCCTGTAAGCGGATCTATTAAAGCGCTATTCTTTGATAATCCTTCCGCCATTTGATAATATTCCATATCCCCGCCGGCATCATTGGAAAGTGAAAAGTGGTTGTACACATTTGCAAACCGAAAATATGCTCCGAGCAAAACAATAACCGTCAGCCACAGCCATTTATTGGAGAATAGCCTGATAAATTTTTTAAAGTGTGTTTTCATAGCAGGTGAGACAATGGCTTTATAGCGGAGTCGCCGAATAAAGCTATATATCCGGCATCAGCGCCGGGGCAGTTCAATTGCAGGGCGCAATCAATACATTTGGCGGGCTTGATAAAACCGACGCGTTTAAAAATCCCGAGTTCATTTGAACTAAAATGCGAACCATCTTCCATATGTTTTTTAATGAATGAAGCCAGGCAAGGCGGCAAATTAACCGTTTTTATATCCATACCGCCGGCTTCATAATCGTATATAAGCTTAAGCTCGGAAACCGCTTTTTCCCAATCAGGCAGCCACTTTTTTAAATCTTTCTTATTCATACCCGCGCTTTTCACAAAAATATATTTAAAATGTTTAATACCGAAATTATTATTTAATGTCTTGAAAGTTTTGAAAATATCATGATAATTGGATTTCACAACTATGGAATTAATCCCGACATAAAGCCCCAAATCCAAAGCTTCTTTGAGAGTTTTAAGTGTTTTTTCAAGAGCGCCTTTGATTCCAATGATTTTATTATGAATATCCGGGTTATGGCTGTGAATGGATAATTCCACACCGTTAAGTCCACTTTTCATAAATCTTGCGAGCGATTTAGCGTTTAAATCAATTCCGTTTGTAAATAAAGAAATCCGTTCATATTTAAGTTTCTTGGCGAATTTGAGAAAAACCTCCAAATTATTGCGCGAAGCCGGCCCGCTTGCGAAAAAAACTATATTTTTTTTATGCTTCCGCTCAATATAAATTTTTTTAAGAATATCTCCGGAAGATTCAATATTCAATTCGCGGACGTGGCAAAAATCGCAATGAGCTTCACGCTTATTTGTTATAGGGCATTCAAAAGTTTCGGCTCCAAAATCGGTATAAAAAAATCCTTCATCCCTCATCGGACTTTTTTTCACGCTATATTCTTTTTCCAATTTTTGATGCTCTTTTCTTGCCGCCTTTGAATATTTTTGTTCCATTTTCTTTAAAAGTTCCGAGCCATAAAACTCTTTTCTTAGATGAAAAAATCCGTTTTCGCGATCGTTTAAATAATACTTGCCTTTGGAAAAAGATATTATGCCACGCCGCTTAAGATTTGAAAGTCCGCTCGCGAATACTTTGTCGATATCCTCGCTGAAAACATCCTTAAATTGAGATTTTTCAAGCGCTCCTCTCTGAAGCAAATTTAAAATCAAGAAATTGCGCATTTCATCTTCCGCGGATAAATAAAATCCTTTTTCAATCGGCAATAATTTTTTGCCGATATTACGCTGGTATTTCTCATATGTCGAAAAATTACGGTATCTTGCTTTTCCCCTCGCATAACTAATCGCGCCCGGACCGAGTCCAAGCACTGAATAAAAATTTTTGGAAATTTGCTCTCCCTGATCATAACTATACGGCCAATCGCCGCCGTTCTTTTTATATACCCATCTTCCGCAACTTATTTTATAGCCGAAAGCACTTAAAATATTCATCGCTTCGCGATAGGTACTCCATAGCCAAGGCTGCTCTTGCGTTTTCAGTTTTACCCGCTTTTTTGATTGAAACGGAAAAAGATAAATTCTTTCCGGCGAAAGTTTTTTTACGCGTTCTATATCTTTTAAAAAGCTTTTCTTGGTTTGAAAAGGCAGGCCCGCTATCAAATCTATCTGAATATTTTTTATACCGGCTTTTCTCGCCGATGAAACAACTTTGCTTATCCCGGTATTATTCTGCAATCTTCCGTTTTTCTTGAGCAATTTCTCGTCAAAACTCTGAATTCCGATTGAAAGCCAATCAACACCTTCGCTTTTAAGTGTTTTAAGTTTCTTAAAATCAAGATCATCGGGATGAGATTCAAACGCTATTCTGACTTTTTCGGAAAAATTAAAATGCTTCTTAAATATGCCGAAAAAAACCTTTATTTGCTCCGGCGACATTAATGAAGGAGTTCCGCCGCCCACGCAAAGCCATGAAAATTTTTTATTTTTAAAAGAAGCGGCGTAAAAAGCGGCTTCTCTCTCAAGCAATTTAAGATAAACGTCTATTTCTTTCTCACGCGTGAGCTTTAAAGCGAAAAATCCGCAGAAACCGCATATATTTTTGCAAAATGGAAAATGAATATATAAAACAAAATCATTATCGCCGCTCTTCAAATTCGTCCAGCCTTTTAATATTTTAAAACCGCTTTTTAAACCGGACCACGCCGCGGGCGGAGGATAATGAATGGGATATTCGGGAGGCGTTTCACTGTCTATAACTCTAAACAAAGCCTTTAATTTTAAATCATCGGTGGTAGTCATAATTTAATCGAAAGAAACCATTAACTTTTCAGGGTGCGGCGCTTTATTTAAAGCCCGAAATTCCACGTAGCTGAATATTTCAAAATACTCCCGGCAAAACCCCTACAATATGAATTAAAAACGCATTTCACGCAAACCGCGGGTTTTAAACTCTGAGCGTTTTCATATCTGCCATTCAATGAAAGCGGTCATTAAATTAATTTTTTCCGCTCAAGCTTTGGAAATTTTTTAGCCAAATATTCAATGTTTTTCTTTTTTATCATCATAACAATGCTTGAATAATTTTGAATGGTTTCTACTCTTTACTATTGTTTCCCGAAGATAATTTTTATAAATTTTACTACTTTTTGATTCTTTAAACACAAAAGAAACAAACTCTTTTATTTTCTGCCTGAAAATTTTAAAAGCCGCTATATCATTAGCTGAAACTCCCTTATAAAAACTTGACTTAAAACACGCGGAGCATTTTGAACTCTTGCCGTCAAAATCGCAAACAGAAAATTTTCGTTTAATTCCCGATGAAACACCTCCAACCATAACGGCGCCTGCATAATATTCGCCTTCAGCCGTTATTTTAATGTCGCTCAGCGCGCAATTGGCCGGAAAGGGATGAATATAGCTTAAAATATCAGCTATAAAAATAAAGTGTTCTTTTTCAATTTCCGTTTTTAAAAAATCATTAATTTTTTTAAGCTCATTGGACAATTTATCCGCTTTTGTCTTGTTCCAATCCTTCGCGCGAAAAGACAAACTCACATTATTAATACCGTCCATAACGGCCTCTTTTAAATTCTTGGCCAAAAAACCGCAATTTTCATTTATTTCAAAATGAACTTTCCGTAATGGCGCATCCAAATTTTTATTTCGCCGTTTTAGCTTCAAAAAAGCCGTTAAATCCAAGCTTATGCCGATGCCATGCTCCCGCGTGAATTCAAAAATTTCTTTGCTCGCGGGGAAGGAAAGCGAATGCAAATCAATTTTCACTTTTTTTGAAAGCTTATCAGCTCTCATCAAGACATAAATAATCAGAGCTTTTAAATTCTCAAGCCCCGCATTATCGCCCTTTATTTTAATAATCAGATTCTTGTGCTCGCCCAATGAATAAAGAAACAAATCACAACCCTTTCTTAAATCGGCCATATTGACTTTCAAAGAAGACATATCCGCTTTGAAAACGGAAATCTCTTTATTAAATTTATATTTCGGCTTATGCTCAAAATCCCCCAAGTCACTTTTGGAAGCTAGAAAATTCAGCATATTTTCAAAATCTGAAATAGGATTCACGATTTTTTTTAAAACATTATAAAACCTTTCTCCAGGGCCGAAATAAATATCCGGATTTTTTTTATTTAGCCGTGCCGCTAAGTAAATATGCGTAGGGCAACCGTTATACCCGTCCTTTTTATTAATTAAAAAATAATTTTTGATTTCTTTTAAAACCTTATTCATCTTTAAATAGTCAAACCCTTTTTCAAGATCGCCTAGGCGATAAATTTCTTTTTCATTTCCATAAGTGGCAGCGAGTCCGCTCGGATAGAAACATTTATCCGGCGCGAGAGCGATTTCCCTAAGTTCCCGAGGATTTTTAATCTGTCTGAGTTCTTCAGGCGGAATTATAAAATCAAATATCAGCCTCTGTTTAATATCGCCAAACCCGGTTTCCACCGTTTCAGCGTAAAGTTTTTTTATTTTGATAACTTCTTCCCTTATTTCATTGATTTCTTCCGGTTTCCATATTCTGAGCACATCAAAATCAATCCTTATACCCTTAAAACCCAAAGACAATAGAAAATCAACACTCTCATGAATACGCTTAATATTTTCGCCGCAAAAAGTAATTCCACAATAACATTGGCTTATAATATCCCGCCCGGCATTTTTTATATTCTTGTAAACAATATCAAAAACGGATTTTTCTTTTTGGCCATAAAATTTTCTTGCCGCGTCATGCGCTTTTTTATTACCATCCATGCTTATAATCAGCATAGGATTTTCTTTTAGCAATACTTCAGCTTTATTGGGAGTTAAAAATGTTCCATTGGTAAAAATTTCTATATTCACCTTCGCGCCCAAAGATTTTCTTGAGAATTTCAAAGACTCCGATAAAAGCGGGAAATTGAGAAACGGCTCGCCACCGGTCAAACTTATTTTTTGCACCCTTTTGGGATTGATATGCTTTAAATATAAATCAAAAGCCTTTTCTATATCCGAAATAGTCAACCAATCCGAATTTTCATATTTTTTATCAGCGAAATAACAATAGCTGCAATTTAGATTGCATTGATTGGTCAAACAAATATCCAATTCTCTCGGAAACTCTATATTGGGGTATTTTCTTAAAGTCATTAAAATTTAAGACCACCGAGAAATTGGGTTTTAGAATTTTTAATCGCGGCCAATTCCTTCAAATAACGCTTAAATTTTGGATTTTTGACAGACAAAACTTTTATACTTTCATGTAAAACAAATATCGCGGAATCAAAAATATCCACCGCTTTCATATTCCAAATTTTATTTAATTTTTTAAAATTTTTGTTCACGCATTTAACACATTGCGCGCTTTCAGGCCAATACACACATGAAGAATAAAAGGACATATCCCCACCTATCCGGCCCATAACCGCGCCCTTGCCGCGCGAACTCGCAAATGGCGGCGCGAGAACAAAATTCCCGCGGGAATCATTCGTAATCATTCTCTCCCAAAAAGGACAATTGTCGCGATTATGTTCAATTTCCAAAAAATTCAAAATATACGAACTCCGACTCAAAGCTATATTTCTGATAATCAGAGCAGACAAACTCTTTAATTTTCGCTTTAAATCGGCAAGCTGAGAATCCTTCCATTTTTCAGCGTCAATCTCAAGCCTGATATATTCGGCCTCGCCTATGATTTTAAGCGCGGACAAATCGATCTCGGGATTAAGAATTATTATTTTGTAAAACTCGCCGGTGCAATAATTTTTCACAAAACTCTTTTTTTTCATTAAAAATTTCCTTCCCGCCAAGAAAGTCGGACTTCGCAATATTTACCGGACTACCGCGAACTTCCCTGTCTTCTTCAATTTTCTTCCCGCTTTTTTCGCTTCTATATAATAACAGTAAATTCCACTCGGTATATTGTCATTCAAGCCTCTGGCGAGTGGCATAAACCACGCAGGGTTCACGCCTGCCATGCACCCTATGTGGTACACATGGTGTCGTATCCCGCCACTGCTGCGTCGGCGGACAGACAAGGAACTATGCTCATCAAACGGCCAAACTCACCCGGTACCCGAGATAGAAACCTAATTTACATAGGTTGTACCGTCAATATAATGCTTATCTAATGATCACCCAGGAGGTGCAACCCCTGAATACAAGTTTACAACAAAATTACCCTAATTTTCAACTTGGCCGTCTGAAGGGCATAGCCCCTTGATCCCCTCTCCAGATTTCTCCAAAATCTACCCTCGCAAATTGCTAAATGTAATCTGCGAAATAAAAAAAGTGTTCCATTGGAACATTGCCCTTTGACTTTGAGGGCAAGTGCGACACCCAGCATAGCTTTGGAATGGAATACGCGTCAAGCAGACTATTAAAAGCGAACGGCGTGTATTTTCGCTTGGGGATATTGGCGTATAATGTGACAATAGCGGTAAAAAGATTTTTTTTGGGTAAAGATTGGATAAAAAAAACAATAGGCACATTACGCTGGCAGATAATATTTGTGACAGGTAAAGTTGTAAAACACGGAAGACTCAGTTGAAACAAGTCTGAATCAGAAAATAGACTCTGTTAAAACAAGGCTGAATCAAAAAATTAAAAAAATAGATCAAACGATGAATAGACTTGGAATTCAGTCTGCAAAAACCAAATTGCGAATAAACAGTTTAGAAAATAATATTATGACAGAACTTAGAAATTTCAAAAGCGAACTTTTAAGCGCTTTTGGCCGTTTTGATGAACATAGTTCGGGACACGGCACCCAGCATAGCTTTGAAACCTTGGTTATAAAAGGTGACCCCACCACCTGCTTATTGTCCAGAGGACAATCAAAGGAAACAAAAGCCCCGCTATGCGGGCAAGCAGATGGTGGGGTGACCACGAAAAAATATACGGACGGTGTAAAACAATTGGGTTGGCAACCGTTTTATGGCACTTTTAGACTGTGACAAAATCAACTCAAAAACTTTAAAATATATTCGCAATAGCGGGTGTATTGTTTAATGGCATCTCCAACAGAACGATAAACAATGCCTTTATCAAGATTATTGTATTCATGAATAATGGCGTTTCTAAATCCCGCGCTTTTGGAAATTTCTTTAGCAAAATCCTTCGGTAAAATGTCTAAATCTCCGAGAAAAAAGAAAGTTTCCCTGTAAGTTTTCGGCGCGCTCATTGCCGGCTTGGTCAATTCGCTTAACAAGTGTTCATTAATATCTATAGCTCTTCCAATTATTTCCGTTAAAACATTTTTTAAAGCCGCGTACCTCATAAAATCTTTGGCCATTCGGCTGATTGTAAAACCGGAAAATTCCCCCAACCTTTCGAGGTCAAGAGTGATAAGATTTATTTTTTCTTTCACAAATTCTTTATCTACCATTATTGAAAAGCCCCTTTATACTCAAATTCCGCAAATTCTGTATTTTTTACGTTATTCTTTCGCATCCTTCGAACTTTTTAAATTTTGTATTCTCTTTTTAATTAAGAGGTCTCTTAACACAAACAAATCTTTACTATCGTGATAATCACGAAAAGCGTAAGCCTTAAACGAAAGAAAATTTTTTCTATCGCCGTAAAGAAGAATCCCGTCACGCATCACTTGAAAACGAAATAAAGGATCGGTAAAGTGAAGTGATTTCACATCTATTTTGTCGCTCTCAAGCAAATCCGAAAAATCATTAATAATATCCGTAATATCTTTAAAATGCAATGGGTTTTTTCCAAGCGCCACTATATCAATATCGCTGTCGTTTCGAGCTTTTCCCGTAACTTGAGAGCCATAGAGAATGAGAAGCGAGAGTTTTTTCTTCTCCGCTATTTCGGCAATTTTCGGCCTCAATTTTTCAAAATCGATCATATTTAAAGTATAACAAAAAATTATTTTTTATCCAATTTACATTCAATATAGTGCACATTAGTCTTATTTTACGATTGTACCAGCCATATTTACCCAAAAGGTAACAGGTGCCTTTTGATTTTCTGATTCCGGATTTCAACGGCGTCTACCGCAACGGAACCCGACGAGGCTGCTCGAGTGCGAAGGGCCGGCACTCGCGATGAACGCAAACACGCCGGCAAAAACGCCAGGATCCCAGCTGCCCCCACGGAGCACCGCCCGGGCAGCGCCGGCACCGTTATAAGCCCAGTGGTAATCGTTACCATAGGCATTAGCGGAGGTGCCAACAGAAGTGGGTATACCTGTAGCAAAATCATATCCTGTAACATAACCGTTAGCTAATCCATTTGTGGGGTCAGCGGTCATCACAAAGTCTACCCACTCCCAGACATTGCCAATCATATCAAAGACCCCTTCCTGTGTGACACAGCCGGCGCTTGCTCCTGTAAGATTCGCGGCAGCGCTACCCGTATTACATCCCATCGCTTCCGTTGCTTCTTCAGCCGTAATGTTCCACTTGCTCCCTTTATAATTCGCCGCGTTAAACCATTCGGAATTAGTGAGCAGGTGCTTGCCGGCAAGCTGACATGCCTTCTTGGCCGCGCACCAATTGATATTGACCAACGGGGTTTGGCCGGAGGCGGAACCGGCAACGGCTGTACTGCCGCAGGCGTCTACCTCAGCCTTGGAACCATTGGTACAGGTGCAATTAGTCACTGTTCCGCTTAAGAGATAAGCCTCGTATTTATCAATACAGTAAGGATAGGGACCTGGGATATAAGCCATGCCCGTTGGGCAGGCGCCTGATTCCCCTGTAGCGGCGTCCACATACTGCTTTGTGGCCGCTTGCATTGCGGAGGTGGGATCCGCCGGAAGGGTTTGCGCGCCATAAAATTCATTCGCGTATAAATCACCAAGTACCGTTACGCTTGAGGTTGA